>JBOHTC010000054.1:0-22917 GCA_050733495.1 Gemmatimonadaceae bacterium
GGTTGGGCTGCGGATGGAGACGGAGTTCGGGTCACGACAATCAATGGCACATACTCCACGGATCTACTCGCGCTTACTGCGGGCCCGTGGACAGCCGAAGTACTGAAAGCTCTGGATCTACCGTTGGTCGTCGAGCGACAAACGCTGTTCTGGTTCGATCCGGGCGAGTCAACGAACTATGATTCGTCCCGGTTTCCCATCTACGCCTACGAATTCAAACCGGGAACCATCTGCTACGGATTTCCGCGACTGGCGCGCGGAGTGAAAGCGTCAATCATGCACGACGGCGGGTTGAGCAAGCGCCCATCCGAAATCGATCGCGAAGTTCACGCGAACGAAGTCGAGCCTCTGCGAGAAGCGCTGCGGCCAGTTCTTCCCGAGCTCGCAAACGCACGCGTGCGCGAGAGTACGGTATGCCTCTTCACCAACACGCCGGACCACGATTTCGTCATCGACTTCCATCCCGAGTTTCCGCAGGTGCTCATTTCGAGTCCTTGTTCCGGACACGGCTTCAAGTTCGCGAGCGCAATCGGCGAAGTTCAGGCGGACCTGCTTACAACCGGCAAGTCCACATTCGATCTCTCGCCATTCAGGATCGATAGATTCGCGCGACGCTAGATGGCGCGTCGAAGCGCTATGGCCGGTTCGAGATTGGAAAACTGAATCTCCAATTTCAGGCGTTAACGGGAGATCGGAGCGCGTCGTCGAACAGCTCCATCAAATTCTCGAACCCACGATCCGCCTGCTCTGGATGATACACTTTGCCAGGAAACATCCACCCGTGCTTGGCGCCCTCGTACACTTCGCTCTCGTAAGACCCGCCCCATTCATCAAGAGCCCGATCGAGCTTCTCGATCAGTTCCGCCCTCATGCTCTGATCGTTCTCGGCGTGGCCGAAATAAAGTCGCGCTTTCACGCGTGGCAGCACGAGATGCGGGCTGTCCGGCGTATCCATGAACAACCTGGCACCATGGAATGACGCAGCCGCGCCGATGCGATCGGGCCGAGCGGCGGCGGTACGCAGCGCGAATGCACCGGAGAAGCAGAAGCCGACGACGCCCATCGGGCCGCGGCTCACGTTTGGCTGCGCTGAGAGGAAATCCACGTAAGCCGACGCGTCGCGCGCCATCGCATCGGGCGTGAGCGGGCCGACGAGCTCCTTGAATCGCGCCTGCGTGCGCTCGTTCCGAAAATCCGCCTCGAAATCGAACACCGGAGACTTTGACGTTCGATAAAAAATGTTCGGCGTCAGGACGAGGTATCCGTGCTCAGCGATTCGCTTCGAGAAATCCGTCATGGCCGGTCGGAGTCCATGGATGTCCGTGAGAACGATCACGCCGGGCAATCGATCGGTGGAGTCGGGTCGAGCCAACTCAGCGTCTACGGTTCCATCTTTTGTCACAACGTCGATATGCTGTTCGATCATGATCGTCTCCTGGGGTACATTCTACTGGCGCATCGCTCGCTGCTGGAGCGGACAAATTCAAGATAGACTGAGGACCACGGACACATGCTCATAGCAACGCCGACGGACTGGCTCCGGAGGAACCATCTCATTGAAGAGGACGGCAAGCTCGTTGCCGAGATCGATGGATCGGCGTGGCAGGAGCAGGCGAGCGCTACGGTGGGGACCGCGACATATGCTCTCTATCGCGAAACTCTGTTCACGGCAACTTACGTCATCCGGCGCGCCGGTCAGGTGGTCGCGCGAGCACGCAGGCAAAGCATATTCAGCCCTCAATTCGATGTCACGTGGGGCGAGCAAACGCTCGTCCTCCGAAGGCTCTCCATCTGGCTGCCAACCTTCGGAGTGTTCAAGGGCTACGAACAAATAGGAACCATCAAGCGGTTGGGATTCCTATATCGCCGTGGGACGGTAGACGGCGCATCCTCGCTGCCACTCGAGATCAGAGTATTCCTTCTCTGGATTGCGCTCATGACGTGGAGGCGGAGTCAGTAATTCGCCTCCTCACCGCATTGAGCGTACGCCAGGAAAAACTTCTGCTCGGGTATAAGTTTGGAGCTCCGGCCATCCGAGGGCTAACCCTCGCCACCAGGTTTGAGGCAGCTGCAACGAACATGACTATTAGGTCATGATGCTTTCATGAGCTCGTTGCCAGCAGAACCTATTTTTGGGGGTGATTTGTCAGTCAACAACACAGCTCGATCGGAAGGACCTCGTCGTGAGCACCCACAATCACCCAATCGGAACCTCGTTCCAGGAGACCAAAGTGGCTCGCAAGTACAAGGGAAACATGAACGGCCAGAAGTACGTCGCCAACACGAGTCCCTATCGGCGCGAGGTCCACGACCTGGATAACGAGAACAGGAACTGCCAGGTCGACGAGATCATCCGCTCCGGCCAGGACATGCCTTACACTTCGCTCGACGCCGCGCGTCGCGACGATTTCGGCCAGTGCGCGTTCTGCTCGGAGGGCAGCAATCGGTAAGCGTGGCTGTAGGCGGCACGCTCGAATCCTGAAACTTGCTGCCATCCCGCCACTGCCCGGGTTACCGTCAGGTAGAAAGTGGCTACGATTCAAGATTCGACAAATACACCGCTAGACGGATTCAGTGGTCTCACAGCTCAACGCCGCCCACAATTCAAGGCGACCCCTCCAACTACCGGGGCGCATCGTCGCGATTGCGCTCCTCTATGTGCTCGTTGCGCGCGCGGGACTGCAGCTCGATGCTGTATCGGGGTTCGCGACGCTCGTCTGGCCCCCGACCGGACTTGCACTCGCCGCGGTGCTGCTCTGTGGCTATGAGGTTTGGCCCGGAGTGCTCATCGGAGCCGTTGTCGCAAATGTCCTGACTGGCGCGCCCATTGTCGTTGCCCTCGGCATCGGAGTCGGCAACACGCTGGAAGTGTTGATCGGAGCCTACGCACTCTGGGGAATTCCGGGATTCAAGCGGTCGCTCGATCGAGTGGTCGATGCAATCGGGCTCGTCGCTCTGGCCGGCAGACTGGCGACGGTTGTCGCCGCGAGCATTGGGGTATTGAGTCTTTACCTGGGCGGAATCGTCGATCATTCGCACTTCGGAGAAACCTGGCGCGCATGGTGGCTCGGCGACGCCATCGGAGCTGTTTTCGTCGCGCCCCTCATTCTCGTCTGGACGGATAGGTCGGTCGCGATGCCTGCGCTGCGGCGAGTGATCGAAGCAGCCGCGCTCACCATCGCGGTATTGCTCACAAGCTTCATCATCTTCATCGTGCCACCGACAAGAGGGCAGGCTGGATTCAACGAGTCCTATATATTTTTCCCGTTGCTGATCTGGGCGGCGGTAAGATTCGGACAGCGAGGCGCGGTGTCGATGACGTTCCTGGTATCGGTCATCGCCGTTTGGGGCACTGCGCTCGGACGTGGACCTTTCATTCACTCGACTCTTCACGCGAGTCTCTTCGCGCTGCAGACGTTCATGGGAGTCACCGCTGCGACCTTCCTTGTGCTGGGTGCATCAACCGCGGAACGCGAAAATGCGGTTGACGATTTGAGCACGGCGCACGAAGTCGCCGCGAATGCGAATCGTGCCAAGACAGAATTTCTTGCCGTGATGAGTCACGAGCTCCGAACGCCACTCAACGCAATTGCCGGGTATTCCGAGCTTCTCGCCCTCGGCCTCGATGGGCCGTTGAGTGAAAAACAATCCGACACGATTGCGCGCATTCGCCGCAACCAGCGCCACCTGCTCGAGTTGATCGAGGAAGTCCTCAGCTTCGCCAAGATCGAGGCAGGCAGCACTGAGATCGTGCCGCAGCCAGTGCTGGTGAACGATGCATTCACTGGTCTCGAGCCGCTGGTTCGTCCCCAACTCGAGGCGAAACGGCTCGAGCTAACGCGTGATCCCATAGACCAACGATTGGCGGTGTACGCAGATGCGTCAAAACTCCAGCAGATTCTGCTGAACATCATTGTCAATGCGATCAAGTTCACGCCACGCGGCGGACTTATTCGACTCTCGGGCCGAGAAGACGCCGACGGCGTAACGATGAGTGTTGCGGACACCGGAATCGGCGTTCCCAGCGAGAACCTGTCCCAAATCTTCGAGCCTTTCTTTCAGGTCGATAGCGGCAGGACGCGAGTGTACTCCGGGGTTGGACTTGGCCTCGCGATTGCGCGCGATCTCGCTCATGCGATGGATGGCGAGATCGCCTTCGAAAGCGTGTTCGGACAAGGAAGCGTAGTGTCCGTAACACTGCCGCGCGCGTTAGTGGGCCGAGCGTGACTCTGCCTGTTCAAGGCAAGCTTAGATTCACCAGAATCAGATTCACGAGAATTTCACCGACATGAGCACGTTCACTCTCCGCATTCCGATGATCCCGGCGCCGGGTCCGCTGCAGCAGATCCACGCAACCCGGGAATTTCACGGGGGGATGCCGGAGCACGATGTCGTCGGCTGCTTCGCGAGAATCATCCGCGACGGCCTCGAGAGCGCGAGCTATCCGGAGTTCAGGAAACTCAACGCCAATTCCGATGAGTGGCTGGTGCAACAGGTCGAGCTGGTGATGTCGGTTCCCGATCACGTCTGGATCCGGAACGGCTTCGACCCGCTCGGCGGGTGGAAGGAATCGCGAAAGCGATGAACTGGTTCCGGGTAAGATGACCGATTCGCCAAACCCACCATCACGACTTTCAGAGCTCCGCGCCCAGCTCGCCGCTCTCGACGAATCCCTGCTCCGCATCGTCGCCCAGCGCCAGGCGCTCGCGGGCGAGATCGGGCGCCTCAAGTCGAAGATGGGTCGCTCGACCCGCGACTACGCTCAGGAGAAAGAAGTCATCGGACGCGTGAGACGCACTGCAACTGCGCTCGACCTCGATCCGAATCTGGCCGAGCAGATCTCGCTGATGCTCATTCGCGCGTCGCTGACGGTTCAGGAGCAGGATCGCGTGCACTCGAGCGCGGGCGGCGAGGGCAAGCGAGTGCTCATCATCGGCGGCGCCGGAAAGATGGGCCGCTGGTTCGCTCGATTCTTGAACTCCCAGGGATTCGCCGTCGAGATCGCCGACCCCGCGGGCAGCGTCGGCGATTTTCCGCACCTGAAAGATTGGCGGGATTCGCTGCTCGATCACCACATCATCATCGTCGCCGCGCCACTGCGTCAGTCCGCGACAATTCTCGAGGAGCTCGCGACGCGCGCCCCCAAAGGGATCGTCTTCGACGTCGGCTCGCTGAAGACGCCGCTTCGGCGCGGACTCCGTAAGCTCGTCGACGCCGGTGTCCGCGCGACTTCCATCCATCCGATGTTCGGCCCCGACACGGAGCTCCTTTCCGGTCGACACGTGATCTTCGTTGACGTCGGTGCTCCGGACGCAACGCAGGTCGCGCGCGAACTATTCTCGTCGACGATGGTCATCCAGGTCGAGATGGACCTCGACTCGCACGATCGGACCGTCGCCTACATACTCGGTCTCTCGCACGCTGTGAACATCGCTTTTCTCGCAGCACTGGCCGAGAGCGGTGAGCACGCCGAGCGACTGAAGCGGCTCTCGAGCACAACCTTCGACGCGCAGCTCGACGTCGCGCGGCGAGTCGCGGGCGAGAATCCGCATCTGTACTTCGAGATCCAGTCTCTCAACGAGTACGGCGAGTCCGCGCTCGCAGGGCTTCGCTCGGCGATCGAGCGTTTGAGCGAATCCGTCACGAGCGGTAACGAGGCAGAATTCGCTTCGTTGATGGGGCGAGGCGCCGATTACGTGTCGAACGTCGAGACGCGGTAAGCGCTACGCCGTCACTTCCTCAGTTGCACCGCCGATGACGGCCGGCAAGCTGAACGAGAATGTGCTCCCCTGATCGATCTTGCTCTCGACCCAGATTTTCCCGCCGTGGGCTTCGACTAGCTCCTTCACGATGGCCAGTCCAAGTCCGACCCCACGTCGATCGTCCTTTCGCGCCTGCCAGAAATTATCGAACAAGTGTGTCATGTTGTCCGGCGCGATTCCCGGCCCGTCATCGGTCACCTGGAAAACCACCTGCTTCTCCTCCGGACTCGCGCGCAGCCTGATAGTCCCCTTCTCCGGCGTGAACTTGATCGCGTTTCCCATCAGGTTCCCAACGATCTGAGACACTCGTGTCGGGTCCGCGCGCACCGTCGCGCCATTGGCGATTACTGTCTCGAGTGTCACGTGACGCCGCTCCGCCAATGGACGGAACGTCTCGTCGGCCTGACGGATGATCGAGTCGACACTCACTTCTTCCACGGAGAGTGACAGCTTCCCCGCCTGCAGTCTGACCGTGTCCAGCAGATCGTCGATCAGGCGGTTCATCTGCTTCGCCGCCCGCATTCCGATCTGAAGCATGTCGCGCCTGCGCTCGGCCGACAGACTTTCCTCGAAGAGAAGCTCTCCCGTCATGAGAATGAGATTGAGCGGATTCCTCAAGTCGTGGGCGACGACGCCCAGTACGTCTTCGCGCGCGTGTGCGAGGACCTCGGCGCTCCGACGCTTCTCGCGCTCGGCCTCGTAGCTCCGCGCGCGATAAAGCGCCGTCGCGGCGCTCTGTGCGAGCAGCTTCGTGAAAGTTCTGTCCGCGGCGCCAAGCGCGTACGGATCCGTGAAATCGAGCGCGAGCGCGCCCACTGCCTCTCCGTCGTGAATGAGAGGCGCCGAGATGTACGTCTGCATGTCGGCGAGGTCGCGGAATCCGGCAAGGGTCTCTCCGAACCGATCGCGGAAATCCGACGCCGATTCCACGAAGATCATCTCGGCCCTGCGTAAGGCGTCCGTAATAGGTGCCCGGCTATCGAGCGTGAGCTTATTGAGCGCCGTCTCGAGCTCCGGAGTAATTCCATAAGTACCGAGAAGACGAAGACGGTCGCCTTCGACGGACACGAACACCGCGCGCGCGGCTTCGACCACCGCCAGTCCCATCCCCAGTACGACGGCGGTGACTTCGTCGACCGAGCCAGCTTCGGAAAGCGCGGTAGTGACCTCGAGAAGTCGAGTCGCGCGCGTTGCGACGCGCTGCACCTCCTCGTTGAGTCGCTCGAGCTGGATGGCGCGGGATTCGGCGACGACGCGCGCCCGGATCACGGCGCGCATTGTCAATATTATTGTAACGGCGATGACTAGCAGCGCCGTGATGGCAATGACAGTGTCTGTCATGGATGCAATCTTATGGTAATGAGTACCGGCAGTGGGTACCCGGTACCTGGTGCCTGGTACCGCGCCCACACCCATCGATTTTAGCTCTTGGGAGCGCGTCACTCAAGAGCGCAATCACCGATAGCGTCGCAGCGCATTGACCGTAGGCGTCGCGAGTGCCATTTTCGGGCACCTTCACCCACTCGCGATGACACTTGTTGTCCTCCTGATCATTGCAGTAATCGTGATTCTCGCGATTGTTGGCCTGTACAATCGACTGGTCTCGCTCCGCGTTCGCGCCCAAAACGCCTGGTCGGACATCGACGTGCAGCTCAAGCGCCGAGCGGATCTGGTGCCGAACCTGGTCTCGACGGTGAAGGGTTACGCGGCGCACGAGCGCGAGACCCTCGATGCCGTCACTCAAGCGCGGACGAAGGCCGTCGCCGCGCAGAGTGCGGGACCAGCGGCGCGGGCTGACGCGGAGGCCGGGCTCACGAATGCGCTGCGTGGACTGACTGTCGCGGTCGAAGCGTATCCGCAGCTGCAGGCTTCTGGAGGATTCCGCGATTTACAGGCTCAGCTCGCATCGATCGAAGACGCGGTACAGAACTCGAGACGCTATTACAACGCTGTCGTTCGCGATTTCAATACGGCGATCTCGACCGTCCCGTCCAACCTCATTGCGGGCCCGATGGGCTACAAGGAGCTCGAGTTCTTCGAGGCTGCGGCTGCGGATCGCGAGCTGCCCAAGGTGAGCTTCTAGACACGCAGCTCTTCGCCACGCTCATGAAGCAGGGATTGGTTGGCGTGGGCCGCGCGCTACTCGTCGTATTCGCGTTCGGTTTGGCGCTCGGACGTCCCGTCGAAGCCCAGGGCACCGCCATCCGCATCCGCGACTTCGAAGCGTTGATCACGGTGCAGCCCGACGGCGCCGCCGACGTCGTCGAGACTCTGACCATCGGCTTCACGGGTGAATGGCACGGGATCGTTCGCGATCTGTCCCTGCACCACAACACTGCTCAGGGACGCGCCACGAAGCTGGCCGTCGACAACATCGACGTGACCGATTCCGATGGTACTCCCCTTCGCGTCGAGCGACAGAGCCTCGACAACGGCTGGACCGTTGGCTTGAAGATGTACATCCCGGGAGCCATCGACGCGAACCGCACCGTCATTATCCGGTATCGTGTCCGCAACGCGATTCGCTTCTTCTTCGCCGATAGCAACGTCGGTGCCCTCGACGAGCTTTACTGGAACGTCACCGGCAACTCCTGGACGATGCCCATCGACGAGGCGCACGCGTACGTCGTGCTTCCGGCCGGTGTCGTGCCGACGAAGACAGCCGTCTACACCGGCGCAACCGGATCGACAGCAGGCGATGCCACAATCGTCAAAAGCGCGAACGAGGTCGGGTTCACCCTCAATCACCCGCTATTGCCTTACCAGGGAATGACGATCGCAGTCGGCTGGCCGCCGGGGCACATCTCCTCGCGCCCCAGCGAGTCCTCCGAGAGACTGCTCGCCATCGTCAAGTATTGGCCGGTCGTAATTCCATTTCTGATCGCACTTTTCGCTTACAGGGCGTGGAATGCGCGCGGCCGGGATCCTGAGGAGCTGTCTTTCGTCGTGCACTACGAGCCGATCGCGAAGCTGTCTCCGGCTGAAGCTGGGACTCTGATCGACAACGACGCCGGGATGGAGGACATCACTGCGACTCTCGTCGACCTCGCGGTGCGCGGCTACGTCCGCATCGAGGAGACCACGGAGAAGCATCTGCTCGGCCTGACTTCGACTACCGACTACGTCTTCCACATTTTGAAGGCGAGCACGCAATGGGACGATCTCGCGCCGCACGAACGGCGCTACATGGAAGGCCTCGCCGCGGCGGCACCCCTCGACGAATCGACGGTGAAGTTGTCCGATCTCAGAAACAAGTTCTACAGATCCTTGGGTGGAATCCGCAACGCCATTTACGACACCCTCGTAGCGAAAGGCTACTATCTGACGCGTCCAGACAAGGTGAAGAGCGCGTGGACCGTGATGGGAATGTTCTGCCTGATCGGCGGTTTCTTTCTGACGATCACTGGCGCTGCGCGCGGATGGATCATCACTGCGCCCGTTGCGATCGGCTTCGCCGCGGCAGGGTCGGCGATAACTCTCATCTTTTTCGGCTGGATCATGCCGGCGCGCACAATCGCCGGCGCGCGCGCCCGCGAAGCGACGCTCGGCTTCCAGGAATTTCTCGGTCGTGTGGAGAGCGAGCGATACAAGCAGATGATCACGTCGCCTGACCTGTTCGAGCGATATCTGCCGTACGCGATGGCGTTCGGCGTCGCTGATAAGTGGGCGCACGCCTTCGAGGGCATGCTGACCCAGCCTCCAACGTGGTACGTCGGCGGCACAGGTCCATTCAGCCCGGTCAATTTCTCGGCGCAGATGGGCAGCTTCTCGACCGCAGCATCCAGCAGCATGGCGTCGAGTCCGAGCTCATCGGGCTCGGGCGGCGGTGGCTCGAGTGGCGGGGGAAGCGGAGGCGGTGGGGGGAGCGGGTTCTAGAGATTCCTGTCCCAGCCAGTGGAGTTGCGCTGCAGGTTGGTCTCGAGAGTAATTTGCGCGAATGTCCCTTCCCGGCCACGTTTTCACAGCGCCCGATGGAGTGATCGGCTTCGACAGCGCCGAATCGGTTTCCCCAGGCGCTGCTGCCGATTTCAGGAGACGCGGATATCGCTATTGCGTCCGTTACGTTCGTCGCGACAAGCCACACGCGTCCGCGCTCAGCGCGAATGAAGCGCGCTCGCTTCTCAGCGTTGGGATCGGGTTGATGCTGGTCCAATACGTCGAATCGGATACGTCGTGGATTCCGAGCGGGACAAAGGGAACCACCAACGGTCGGGTCGCCGCGTCAGAAGCGACGAAGCTGGGAGTTCCGTGGGGAGTCACCGTGTGGTGCGATCTCGAGGGCGTCGCCCGCGGTACTGCGTCGCAGAAAGTCATCGACTACTGCAATAACTGGCACCATTCCGTGAGCAGCGCGGGATATCTACCGGGTTTGTACGTCGGCTACCACGCCGGACTCACGCCGACGCAGCTTTATCGCGCGCTGCGATTCACGCACTATTGGGGCGCGTACAATCTCAACTCCGATCAGTATCCGGCTGTGCGCGGACTCCAGATGAAGCAGTCGCGCCGCCCGCCGAATTCCGCAGTGAGCTCTGGCATCGATTTCCAGGTCGACACTATTCGTGCCGACGCGCTCGGCGGCCATCCAACGCTGCTCGCGCCCGAAGGATGGCCAGAAATTCCCTGAGCTAGCTCACTTCGCCCGAACGGGGAATGCGCCGCCTACAGATTTATAAACGGCGACAAGCGCAACCGCGGCAGTAGTTCGTCCCGACGTGAGCTGGTTCTCGGCGTCGAGCAAAGTGCGCTCGGCATCGAGTACCTGAAGGAAATCCGTCAGTCCCGCTTCGAACCGCTGCTTCGCGAGATCCGACGCGCGCTCGCTCGACCTCACCGCGTCCTCGAGTATCGCGAGGCGCGCATGCGCTCTGTCGTACGCGATGAGCGATGATTCGCTCTCCTCCAGCGCGCGAAGAACGGTCGAGTTGTATTGCGCCTCTGCTTCCTGCTCGCCGGCCTGCGCGACCTGCACCCGCTCCCGGACGCGGCCGATGTCGAAGAGCGGAAACGTCAACACGGGACCCACCAGCAGTCTGGAATTTCCGCGCTTGAACACCGAATCGACGGAGTTCCCAACGTACCCCGCCTGCGCCGAAAGCATGATGCGCGGCAGATATTCAGCGCGCGCCGCGCCCACGAAAAGAGATCTCGCCGCGAGCTGTCGCTCCGCCTGGAGAACATCCGGACGATGACGAACGAGCTGATCCGGCGAGCCGACGTACAAAGTATCCGGCAGCCGAGGAAGCACACCCGAGTCGATGAGTGCGGTGGGAAGCGCATCCGGCGAACGGCCGAGCAGAACTGAGATCCGGTTCCGATCCTGCGCAATCTGCGACTCGATTAGTGGCGTTGAGGCGAGCGTCAGATACAAGATCGACTTCGCGCGCTCGGTATCGAAGGCGGTTCCGCTTCCGGCAGAGAGGCGATTCTCCGTGAGCTTCACCGTCTCACGCTGATTGGCCGCGTTCCGCTCGGCGACCGCGAGCTGCCTCTGCGCGCCACGCAGCTCGAAATACGTTCTCGCGACCTCGGCGGCGACGGTAACCTGCATGTCGCCCAACCCTGCCTCTGAGGATTCAACCAGCGCCGACTGTGCCCTCACGGTCCGTCCGACTCTGCCAAACACGTCCACCTCCCACGACGCGTCGAAGCCGACATCGTAGAGCTGCTGCGCGGGAAGCTGGCTCGTTAATCCGGGAAGCTGCGCTACCGACTGTTGCACGCGCGCCGCGCTGCCGATACCCGTCACTGTTGGAACGAGGTCGAACGCTGCGAGCCGTCGCGCCGCGCGTGCGCTCGTGACACGCGACTGCGCCACACGCACATCCATATTCGCGCGCTGAGCTTCGCGCACGAGACCCAAAAGAACGGTGTCGCCGAGCTCGGTCCAGAACGGAGCTGACGCGACGGCATGACTGAGATAGACCGCTTGCGTCGTTGAATCCGGGGCGGCCGCGACAGAAACACTCGTCGGAGCAATTGCTCTCGCGACGCCGTACGTTGCAGGAACGGGTACTTCAGATGCGCGATACGCTGGAGTGGAGCACGCCGCCAGTACAGCGACGGAAGTTGTCAGGAGTTTTTTATACATGGTTGCCACCCTCACTGCTTGCCGCCAACGGCGGAATCCATGGACGCAACGGCTGGACGTCGTCGGGAAGAGCAACGGGCTTCGCTTCGATCGGCGTGCCGCCGTGATGTATAGGTAGATGCGCTTTTGCCGCCGCACCGCGAACAAGTACATAAAAGAGCGGAGTGAAGACGAGTCCAAGGAAGGTGACGCCCAGCATTCCCGAGAACACCGCGATGCCCATCACTCTCCGCATCTCGGCGCCCGCTCCGCTGGCGATGATGAGCGGAACGACACCCATGATGAACGCGAACGACGTCATCAGGATCGGCCGGAGCCTGATTCGCGCAGCCTCGAGCGCCGCGTGGAATCGATCGTGCCCCTTTTGTTCCAGATCGCGCGCAAACTCGACAATCAGAATTGCGTTCTTGCAGGCGAGGCCTACGAGCACGAGGAGTCCGATCTGCGTGAAGACATTATTGTCGCCGCGCGTCAGCCACACTCCTGCAATCGCCGACACGAGACACATCGGAACGATGAGCACGATCACGAGCGGGAGGGACCAGCTCTCGTACTGCGCGGCCAGAACCAGGAACACGAGCAGGATGCACAGAGGAAACACGAAGACCGCGGTGTTACCCGCGAGCTTCTGCTGATAGGTGAGCTCTGTCCATTCGTAGCCGACACCGTTGGGAAGCGTCGCGTTGGCGAGCTGCTCCATAGTCTCCACAGCCGCGCCCGCGCTTACACCAGGCGCTGCGCTGCCGCTGATGTCCGCCGCTGGATATCCGTTGTAATGGGTGACCTGATCGGGCCCGTAGGATTGCTTCATCGTCAGCACTGAGCCAAGCGGCACCATCTCACCGCGTGCGTTCTTGACCTTGAGCTGCGTGATGTTCTCAGCGCGCGCGCGGTACGGCGCGTCTGCCTGCGCAATCACCTGATAGGTGCGTCCAAATTTGTTGAAGTCGTTCACGTACTGCGATCCGAGGTAGATCTGCAGAGTCTGGAAGAGATCGCTGAGTTTTATGTCGAGCTGTTTCACCTTGTCGCGATCGACGTCGGCAAAGAGCTGGGGCACGTTGATCTGGAAACTCGAGAACTGACCCGCCAGGCTTGGCGTCTGGTAGCTGCGGCCGACCAAAGCCTGCGCCGTCGCGTAAAGTGTCGAGTCTCCCAAACCAGCCTTGTCTTCCAACATCATCTTGAAGCCACCGATCGCGCCCAGTCCGTTCACTGCCGGCGGTGGGAACACCGCGACGAACGCATCCTGGATGGTCGAGAATTTCTGATTGAGCGCGGCCAGAATCGCCCCACTCTTCAAGTCTGCCGACTTCCGTTCGTCGAACGGCTTGAGTCCGAAGAAGATGATGCCCGCGTTCGACTTGGGTCCAAAGCTGCTGATCGATAGTCCCGGGAATTCGACGGCGTGCTCGACACCGGGCTGCTTGAGCGCGATCTCGGTCATGCGCCTTACCACTGCATCAGTTCGGTCGAGCGACGCAGCATCCGGGAGCTGCGCGATTCCCACGAGGAAGCGCTTGTCCTGGCTCGGCACGAATCCCTTCGGCACTCGCGCGAACCCAACAATCCCAATGAGGACCAGAACTCCGTACGCCGCAAGCGCGTACGCCGAGCGATGCGTCAGACGCCGAACGACGTTTCCGTAGCCAGCGGACCCGCGTCCAAAGAATCGATTGAACGGACCGAAGGCCCATCCTAGTCCGCGGTTCATGATGCGTGTCGGCAGGTCGGCCGGAATTCCGCGCGGACGAAGCAGAACCGCGGCGAGAGCAGGCGAAAGCGTGAGCGAGTTGAACGCGGAGATGAGCGTCGAGAATGCAATGGTGAGCGCGAACTGGCGGTAAAACTGTCCGGTCAAACCACTGATGAACGCGACGGGCACGAACACCGCGCAGAGCACGAGCGCGATCGCGATGATCGGACCGCTCACCTCTTCCATTGCGCGATGGCTCGCGTCGAGCGGCGACATCCCTTCCTCGATGTGTCGTTCAACGTTCTCGACGACCACGATGGCGTCGTCGACGACGATTCCGATCGCGAGTACCAGACCGAACAAAGAAAGAGTGTTGATCGAGAAGCCCGCCGCCAGCATCACCGCAAACGTGCCGACGATAGAAATCGGCACCGCCGCGAGCGGGATGATCGACGCTCGCCACGTCTGGAGGAACATCACGACGACTATCACGACCATCAGCGTCGCGAGCAGAAGTGTGTTTATCACCTCGTGGATGGAATCGCGCACGAACAGCGTCGGGTCATAGACCGCTGACCAATCGACACCCTCGGGAAAGCGCGTCTTGAGGTCGGCCATCTTCGCGCGAATCCCACTCGACAGAGCGAGCGCGTTGGAGCCCGGCGCCTGGAATATCACGATCGCGACGGCCGGCTTGTTGTCCAGAAGCGCCCGCAGCCCGAAGTCGCTGGCGCCGAGCTCGATGCGCGCGACGTCGCGAAGACGCGTCACCTGACCGTCGTCCCCCGTCTTCACGATGATGTTGCCAAATTCATTCTCGTCGGCGAGTCTGCCGTGTGCGTTCACCGTCAACTGGTACGCGACGGGATCAGTCATCGGCTGAGCGCCCACTGTGCCCGCCGCTACCTGCAGATTCTGCTCGCGAATGGCCTGTACGACATCTCCGGCGGAGAGCCCGTGTGCCGCGACGCGATTAGGGTCGAGCCACACGCGCATCGCGTAGTCTCCGGCCCCGAACACTATTACCTGCCCTGCTCCCGGAATGCGTGAGAGCTCGTTGCGGACGTTGAGCAGCGCGTAGTTCCGGAGATAGACCGGATCGTAGCGCCCATCCGGTGAGAACATGTGCACGACCATCGTAATGTCGGGCGACCTCTTCTCGGTCACGACTCCCAGAGCGCGTACTTCTTCGGGCAAGCGTGCTAGTGCCTGCGCGACACGGTTCTGAACCTGGACCTGTGCGAGGTCCACGTCGGTGCCGATCTCGAAGGTGACGGTAAGATTGAGCGATCCGTCGGCGGTCGCCGTCGAGGTCATGTACAGCATCCGTTCGACGCCGTTGATTGCATCCTCGAGCGGAGTGCCGACCGTTTGCGCGAGCACCGTCGGATTTGCGCCCGGATACCGTGCGCTCACGGTGATCGTTGGCGGCGTGACTTCCGGGTACTCGCTGATCGGCAGCGAGCGGATGGCAAGTATGCCACCGGCGAGAATTACGAGCGAAAGAACGACCGCGAAGATCGGGCGATCGATGAAGAAGCGTGAGAAACGCACTTTACTGACTCCGAAAGACTCGGATTACCGCGCCGCCGCCGCGGGCGCGGCGGGAGCTTCGGCAACCATTGCGGAATTGGTGGCAGCGACTTTCATCCCCGGACGAACGCGCATCAATCCGTTGATTACTACTTTTTCCCCGGGCTGGAGCCCTGTGTCGATCACGCGAAGTCCGTCGATCACCCGACCGAGCGTAACCGGTCGGTACTCCACCGTGTTGTCGCTCTTGAGGACGAGCACGAACTTGCGGTCCTGGTCGGTTCCGATCGCGGCATCCTGGACCATGGTCGCCGGATGCCGCTCGCTGCCGAGGAGCCGCACGCGCGCGAATAACCCCGGCGTGAACATCCGGTTGGTGTTGGGCAGAACTGCGCGTACCCGGATGGTGCCCGCGCTCCCGTCGACGCGGTTGTCGATGAAGTTGAGACGTCCTTCGTGCGGAAATCCGGTCTCGTTGGCGAGGCCGATCTCTACCTGACGTCCATTAGGCCCGGCGGATTTTCCTTCCATGTACTTGAGATAGGCCTGCTCGTCGGCGTCGAAGTACACATAAATGGGATCAAGCGAAACGATAGTGGTGAGAAGTGTTGGAGCCGCGGGACCCGCCTGCACCAGATTTCCCGGCGTGATCTCGGCGCGGCCAACGCGTCCGGAGATCGGCGCGCGCACCACGGTCCACTCGAGGTTCAGCCGAGCGACCTCGAGCGCTGCCTCGGCTGCGCGGATCGCAGCGTCGCCCTCGGCACGGCCGCTCGTCCGCGCATCGAGCTCTTCGCGGGAGATCGCCTGCGTGCTCACGAGCTTCTGGGCGCGCTCGACCTCCATCTTCGCGAGATCGTTGCGTGTCCGCGCCTGCGCGAGCATCGCCTCGGCGCGCGAGACCTCGGCCTCGTACGGACGCGGATCGATCACGAAGAGCACGTCGCCCTGATGCACGGTCGCCCCCTCGGTGAATCCGACGCGCTGCACGAATCCACCGACGCGCGGACGAACCTCGACGGAATTGACCGCCTCAAAGTGACCAGTGAACTCGTCCCAGTCGCCGACCACGCGCTGGATTGCCGGCGCTACCGTGACCTGCGGCGCTTGCATGGGTGGCGGATCCTTGTGACATCCGGCAACTACGAATAGGGCTGCCGCGGTGAAGCCGGCGGGGTGAGCTCTCAGAGAGACGAAGCTGGGGCGCGAGAAGGTGGAACTCATGTTGCACTACTCCTTTGAGCGGACAAGCGGAGAAAATCGAATCGGAAGACTGGCGGCTTCGCACATCGCTATCGACATCGCCGCGCCATCGCAGTATGTTACCGAACGGTAACATACTGCCGGCGACCCAATGTTACCGCTCGGTAACATTTTAGTCAAGGTGGGGTATCACACGATCGTGCAAACAGATATTCACGACCGCGGCAGAAAAACCAGAAAGAAACGCGCATCCGCCCTTCCGGTGCGCGAACGCATCCTCATCGCTGCGGCCGATCTGTTTCACAAACAGGGAATCCGCGGCGTCGGCGTGGAGGCAATAGCCGAGGCGGCGCAGACCAATAAGATGACGCTGTACCGCCACTTCGATTCGAAGGACGAGCTCATCGCCGAATGGGTGCGCGGCATGATCGGCCACAAGGAAGAAGAGTGGAAGGACCTCAAGGCCAAACATCGCGGCGACCCCCACGCCCTTCTCCAGGACTGGAGCCACCGCCTCGCCACCAAGCTCCGCGCCATGGAAGAGCGAGGATCCGCCCTCGGCAACGCGATGGCAGAGCTTCCCGATCCCAATCATCCGGCCCGCCGGGTGATCCAGGAGCACAAGCTCCGGGAGCACAAGCGCATCATGCGCCTCTGCAAGGACGCCGGTTTCCAGGACCCTGGACTGGCCGCGAATCTCTTCTCGATGCTCCTCGAGGGCGCGCACTCCTGCGTTCAGTGCGTCGGCATGAGGCAGATAGGCGAGGACCTCGTCAAGGTCGTCAACCTGATGGTGGCCAACAGCCGGGACCAGTTGCGGGCCCGCCTGTAGCTCCTCGAGAGATTCCAGCTCAGGGCTCTTCATACTAGTTCGTCGATTGGTACGACCCCAAATCGACATTCGTGTCAAAATCTTTCGATACCGACACCGGCCGTACGCTGCGCCCCGCCGCGCCACCGATGTTGCACGCTCCGCGACAAGCCCAATGTCGTTGGGGATCGCGTGATTCTTGCGCGTTGTGAAGAGCTATGCCGCACAAGAATCGCGAAGCGCATTCCTTCTCTCTGTGGAGCGCGAATGAGCTTCACCGAGTAGCGAGAAAAGTCGGGCTTCTGGCGCTCGCCGCGGCCTGCGCGCAACCAGCCCGGCTCCCGGTAGCCGCCGGAACCGGACCCGCGCCCGCGATTCCCCCGCGGCGCGAAGCGATGATACCTACCGTCAACTACGTCAAGGCGAAGGGCTGGCCCGCCGGCGATGCGCCCATCCCTGCCGCCGGCCTCGCAGTGAACGCCTTCGCGAGCGGACTCGATCATCCGCGGTGGGTCTACGTACTTCCCAACGGTGACGCGCTCGTCGCCGAGACGAATGCACCGACGCGGCCGGACGACAACAAAGGGATAAAGGGGTTTTTCTTCAAGTTCTTTTCGGCGAGAGCAGGCGGCGCTGTTCCCAGCCCGAATCGGATCCTGCTGCTCCGCGACACCGATGGAGATGGCGTTGCAGACACGCGCACGGTGTTTCTGAGCGGTCTTCATTCCCCGTTCGGAATGGCGCTCGTTGGCAACACGTTCTACGTCGCGAATACGGACGCCGTCGTGAGATATCCGTATTCACGCGGTGAGACCAGCATCAATGCGGCAGGAACGAAAGTCGTCGCACTCCCAGCAGGCCGAATCAACCACCACTGGACGAAGAATCTGATTGCGAATGGAGACGGATCGAAGCTCTATGTGACTGTCGGCTCGAACAGCAACATCGTTGAGAACGGAGTCGACCACGAGCGCGGCCGCGCGGCGCTCTGGGAAGTCGATCCGGCAACTGGGCAACATCGAATTTTCGCGTCGGGACTTCGAAATCCCAACGGACTGGCGTGGGAGCCCGTACGCAATGCGCTGTGGGTTGCGGTCAACGAGCGCGACGAGTTCGGGAGCGACTTGGTTCCCGACTATATGACTGCGGTCCGCGACGGCGGATTCTATGGTTGGCCTTACAGCTATTTCGGGCAGCACCCTGATCCGCGAGCGCAGCCGCAGCATCCCGAGATGATCGATCGCGCGATCGTACCCGACTACGCGTTGGGCCCGCATACGGCATCGCTCGGACTTGCCTGGTCGACGAGCGCATCTCTGCCGCCGCGATTCCGCAGCGGAATGTTCGTCGGTCAGCATGGCTCGTGGAATCGCAAGCCGAGGAGCGGCTACAAGGTGATCTTTGTACCGTTCCGGAACGGAACGCCCGACGGCCAGCCGATCGATGTTCTCGCCGGGTTCATCAGGTCGAATGGCGAAGCGATGGGCAGGCCTGTCGGGGTCGCAGTCGACAAGACCGGCGGACTCCTTGTCGTCGACGACGTCGGCAACACGGTCTGGAGAGTGACCGCCGCGCGCTGAGCTGCCGGTGACTTAAACGGACGCTTGCCCTGCGATCCCCCAGCGAAGCGCTTAGTTTCAGCGGATGCGCCGTCTCAGGATTCCGCAGCTCCGGCTCTCCCTCGATCTGCCCCTTCCGCCCCGCATCGCGCGGGTAATCGAGGATCTTCGCCGCCGGGATACCCACCTCGCTCTCGTTCTAAGCCTCGTGATCGGCGCGCTGGTTGGGCTTATCGTCGTCGCTTTCATCCTGCTCACGGGCCGACTCGCCGCGCACATGTATCCCGCGGGGGGCGCAGGTTGGCGACGCATTCTCATCCCGACGCTTGGCTCGCTCGGAACTGGCTTTCTGCTCTATAAGTATTTTCCGCTCGCGCGCGGCAGCGGAATTCCGCAGACACGCGCGGCGGTCTTCATCAACGACGGGCGCATCTCGCTGCGCTCGGTCGTCGGCAAATTCGTTTGTTGCTCGACTTCGCTCGCCAGCGGTATCGCGCTTGGGCGTGAAGGCCCGGCAGTTTACATCGGGTCCGGACTCGCATCGGTGATCGCGCGCCGGCTCGGACTCAGCAAGGCGCAAACGAAGTGGCTCGTGCCCATAGGAGGAGCTGCCGCGCTTTCGGCGGCATTCAATACTCCAATCGCCGCGGTGCTCTTTACGCTCGAAGAGATCATGGGCGACCTGCATGCCCCGGTACTGGGCTCCGTCGTTCTCGCTTCAGCGACCTCGTGGATGGTGCTGCATCTCGTCCTCGGCGACAATCCGTTGTTTCACGTCGCCGGATACCGCCTCGTGAGTCCCGGCGAGCTCGGGGTGTATGCAGTGCTCGGCGTCGTCGGAGGATTCGCGTCCGTCGCTTTCGTCAAGCTTCTCCTATGGCTGCGCGCACGATTCGCGCGACTTCCGAGCTCCTGGCTGTGGCTCCAACCAGTTGCGGGCGGACTCACGGTCGGTCTGTTCGGATTGTTTGTGCCGCAGGTGCTGGGAGTCGGCTACGATCAGGTCGAAAGGGTTCTCAACGGCGATGTGCTGCTCAAGGTGGTCGCAATCCTCGCCGTGCTGAAGATTATCGCGACGGCCGTCGCCTATGCGTCCGGCAACGCCGGAGGAATCTTCGGACCGAGCCTTTTCATTGGCGCGATGGTTGGTGCATCGGTCGGATCGGTAGCGCACATGTTATTTCCGTCATCGACGGCCGGAGCAGGCGCATACGCCTTGGTGGGGATGGGTGCGGCGTTCGCGGGAATCGTCAGAACGCCGCTCACGTCGGTGATCATGATATTCGAGGTGACGCGCGACTACACGATCATCGTTCCGCTGATGATCTCGAACCTCATCGCGTTCTTCATCTCGCAGAAACTCCAAAAGGAGCCCATCTACGAGGCCCTCGCGCATCAGGATGGATTGCACCTTCCCCACGGTGCATTCCGCTCGCCTGCCGGGCTTTGGGTCACGACGGCAATGCGAAAGCCACCCCTCGCATTCACTCCCGAGATGAAGGTGGACGAGGCAGCTGGCCTGGCGGAGGACACCGATCTCGAGTCGTGGCCGGTCGCCGACGAGGAAGGACTGCTCGGTATGGTCCGCATCAGCGACATCACCGACGCGACATCCGGGTCGCAGCGTCCGGTGACGATAGCTACCATACTGAAGAGGGCGCGCTCATCCGACGCTGATGACGCGTCGCAGGTGCCGCACGTGCATAGTGACCAACCGCTCGGGCTTGCGCTCGCGAGAATGGGCGACAGCGGACACAATGTTCTGCCGGTGGTGAGTCGCGCAAATGCTCGGCTGGTCGTGGGCATCGTCACACTTCCGGATGTTCTGAAGGCCTACGGCGTCGACACTGCTCGAATGACACCCCCTCGGGGACTTGTGCGTCCATGAGGGTTAGCGAAAGGGTGGAACGGTGACTGATCCGACGGCCGAGCCGGTCGCGCCGGCGCCGACGGCGAGTCCGTCGGATTTCATCGCCACTTTCGCAGCCGTGCTCGCAGCGATCGCTTTGCTCCTGGTCTTCGACACGGGCATCGCGAAAGTGGACAGGGATGCGAACAGATCGCACGCCACGAGCGAGTACCAGGAGGGTGAAAGCCTCAGCGTGCATGGAAAGATTGCCGAGGCCATTGATCATTTCCGCACTGCTGCCTCACTCGACCGCGACAAACCCGGCTACAGCGTCGCACTCGCTCAGGCGATTCTCACCGTCGGCAATGCCGAAGACGCCGAGCAGTTGCTGTTGCCCGTGCTCGAGGGCAACGCGACGGACGGAGCCACGAACCTCGCCATGGCCCGCGTGCTCGTGAAAGAGGGAAGAATCGACGAGGCGAAATCGTATTATCATCGCGCCATCTACGGGCTGTGGCCGAGCAATGCCGACCGCAACCGGGCGACGGCGCGGTTCGAGCTGATCGACCTTCTGGCGAAAACGGGCGCGAAGCAGGACTTGCTCGCGGAATTGCTTCCGATTCAGGACGCAGCGCCAAACGATACCGCGCTTCGCAAACGCATCGCACACCTGTTCGTGGCGGCGGGCTCGCCGGCGAGGGCGAGCGAGATTTTCCGTGACGTGTTGCGCCACAATCCGCGCGACGCCGATGCCTACATCGGATTGGCCGACGCGGCGCTCACGCTTGGAAATTATCCCACCGCGCGCGCTGATCTCGCGACCGCTGCCCGTCTGGCCCCCGACGACAGCGCGATCCAGAAGCGACTGGTTCTCACCGACACCGTCATCGCCATCGATCCGACGCAGCGCGGACTCGGACTCGACGAGCAGATTCGTCGAAGCAGGAACCTGGTCCAGATGACGATCACTTCCGCCAGGAAATGTTTGGGTGCGGAAGCGCCGGAAGTGGCCGCGGCACTGGACTCCGTTTCCCGGAGTCTTGTCGCACCTTCCCCCGGAGTATCGCGAAGCCAGGCAATCGACGTGAACCTGTCGCTCGCGGTAGCCCTTTGGAGAATGCGCCGCGAGAAGTGCGCTGCCGGCGCGCCGAAGGACGAAGAAGCCCTTGCGCTGGTGCAGGAGCGAATCGCGCAGTAGTCAGGGATTAGCGGCGGAGAGCTTCCGCGATTGCCTTCTCCGCAAGCGGCGCCATCACTCGGTAGCCGGCTTCGGTGGGATGCACTCCGTCATTGGTGAGATCAGCGCGCAATCCGTCGCGCGCATCTTTCATGGGTGAGTGATAATCCAGATAAACAGATCCCGACTTGGCGGCGTATTGTTTCATCCAGGCATTGAGCGCGATGATTTTTGGTGCCGGCTCGAGACCAGGCCGCCACGCGTAGTCGAAGACCGGCAGGACCGATGAAAGCACCACGCGAATGCCATTCGCCTTTGCGACCTCCGTCATCGAGCGAAGATTGTCCTCGATCATCTCGAGCGTGGAAGGCCCAGTGTTGCCGGCGATGTCGTTGGTGCCCGCGAGAATGACGACCACCTTTGGCTTGAGCGCCACGACGTCCTGGTTGAATCGCACCAGCATCTGTGGCGTCGTCTGTCCCGAGATTCCGCGCCCGATGTAAGGCTTCCCCGGAAACATCGTCGGAAAATCCTTTGCCCAGGCATCGGTGATGGAATTCCCGTAGAAGACGACGCGGTTCTCACCGCGCGGCGGCGCTGGAAGCTTCGCGTTGTCATCGTGATATCTCGCGAGATTGGCCCAGTCGTTTTCGAGTGCATCGAGCATCGAGCTTTGGCGTTTCTCCAGGTCGAGGTTTCGATCGTCGCCGGCACGATAGTAAACGATGCGCCAATCATGCGATGGCTTCTGCCTGAGGACGAGTGTGCTGTGTATCGTGCGTGGCGACATCGCCCGACCGCGCGTGTCCTTCTGGCCGCTCAGTCGATCGACGTTATCGACGACGACGAGATTGGGCCCAAGAACCCGCACCTTCCGGTCGAGGCGCTCGATTTTCGCACCAGAGGAGCTCGGCGCAACGTACATCGCTGTCAGAGTCGAATCGATCGCTCCGGAGGCATTGACCTGTCGACCGAACTCGTCGACGAAGACTGCATCGTCAGCGAAAAGCGCCGTGCCTCCATTCGTCGCCATCGAGCTGGCCCCGCCGCCCGCTTCCTGCATCCCGCCTCCCGCACGAACCGAATCGAATCGAGCGAGCGCGTCACTGACCCCCGGAGGCAAGTCAGCGGCCGATGATGCGCCCACCGCCTGCGCAACAGCCGGAGTGATGTGCGCGAGCAAAAACACAATGGACAAAAGCAGCAGACGACGCAGCATTTGAGACCTCTTCAGCA
>JBOHTC010000055.1:0-2689 GCA_050733495.1 Gemmatimonadaceae bacterium
CCCTTCTTCGCAGACGTGCTCCGCTGGAAGGGGACGCTCCTCAGGGAGCGGGGCGAAACCGAAGGCGCTTACCGCTGCTACAGTAACAGTCTCGCAAAAGCCAGCCGGGCGCACTATGACGCCGGTCAGGCACACGCGTTCAACTGCCTCGCCATCATCGCACAACGGCGCGGGGATCAGAAGGAAACAGATCGTTTGTACCGCAAAGCTGCGACTCTCGCCGAAGAAATCGGCGAGCAGAGATTGCTGGGAATGATAGAGCAGAATCGCGGTGTTCTCGCCAACATGCGTGGTGATTTTGCCGCTGCCGCTGCAGCGTACTCGAACAGCCTCCATGCATTCGAGGATGCGGGTGACCTGGAAGCGATCTCCTGGGTCTTGAACAATATCGGGATGCTGAATACGAAGATTCGAAACTTCGGCGAGGCGTTGGAAAACCTCCACCGCGGACTCGCAATCGCGGTAAAGCGGAAGGATGCTATAGTCGAAAGCATCATCACGCTCAATCTCGCCGAGGCGAGAGTCGGACTTGGACAACTCGAGCTTGCAGAGGAGCTCTGCACGCGATCCCTCGAAGAGGCACAGCGGCGCGGCGACCACTTGACGGCTGCGGGCGCGCTGAAGTGCAAGGCGAGCATCGAGCGTGAACGAGGCGCCCTCGACAAGAGCATCGCCACGCTTCGCATCGCCATCTACGAGGCGGAAGGCGCTGAAGACCGGCTGCTCCACGCCGAGATGCTACGCGAGCTCGGCGAGATCTCGCGCTCGCTTGGGAATCCTGGAGCCGCCAAATCGGCGTGGCGGGAGGCTGCAGAGTCGTTCAAACAGGTCGGTGCCCGGCACGACCTTGCTGACTTGCAGCTCCGGATTAGCTCCTTGCCTGGCTAGGCACCGTTTAAGGCTCCGCTGCGGCTTCTCGGGAGGCCCGCGCGGGGTGACTCAGGCAAGCACGTCCTCGTCTGATACAAGGCGGCTGGAGTCGCTCTCCGGGCCGCCTTCATTCTCTGTAGTCCGCTCTTTAACCCGAGCGCGGGCGCGTGTTGTTTCGCGTCCGCGACAGGAACGGCACAATCAGTCCAGCGCGGCCTTCGAATGCCTCCGCAGAGCGGTGGCATTCTCACGTCATTGGCGATAGTCTGGTCGTTCGCGAGGTAATTGCGCTCGCGACCCAGATAGCCGCGAGCCGCAGCGTGACCGTTTTGCTCGTGGGCGAGACTGGGACCGGTAAAGAGCTGTTCGCCCGCGGCATCCACGCGGCGAGCCCACGCGCAGCAGACCCATTCGTCGCAATCAATTGCGCGGCGATTCCTGAAACCCTACTCGAAAGCGAGCTCTTTGGGCACGAGCCCGGTGCCTTCACCGACGCCAAAACGCTCAAGCGAGGACTACTGGAAGTCGCCGATCACGGCACAGTCTTCCTCGACGAAGTCGCGGAGCTCCCTCTCAAGCTTCAGGCGAAGCTGCTCAGAGTCGTTGAAGACAGACGGTTTCGCCGACTCGGGGGATCAGACGAGCAGACGCTCCACGCTCGCATCATTGCCGGTACGAATGCGGCTCTCGAGCGAGCAGTGGAGAACAACCACTTCCGCGCCGACCTCTTTTACCGTCTGAACGTCGCACGCATCGAGCTTCCGCCGCTTCGCGACAGGAATGGCGACGTCTCGCTGCTCGCGAAATACTTCGTGCAGCGCTACGCAGACAGCGAGGGCCGTGAAAATCTTCGTCTCGCCGCTGATTCGATAGACGCGCTCGAGCGCCACCATTGGCCAGGAAACATTCGCGAGCTGAAGAACGTCATCGAGCGTGCTGTCGTCGTGTGCGTTGGCGATTTAATCCATCCTCACCATCTCTCCCTCCAACGCCGTTCTCTCGTTCCGCTCGTGGGTGCCCCCGCCGGCGCGATGATCCACATTCCGCCTGAAGGGAAATCGCTGCAGTCGATCGTCGATGAGGCGATCCACACCACAATCGGCCTAACGGGCGGCAACCTCAGCGCGGCGGCGCGGATACTCGGTATCTCCCGCCCCACACTTGCCAGGAAGCTGCGCGACGAAAGCAGCGTGCGGCGGACAATACTCGCATCGTCATGACGAACGCCCGCCCCACCGTTGAGATTCGGGCCGTCGAATCGCCCTCCGTCAAAGAATGCATGGACAGGGCAAAGCAGGCTGAGAGGGAAGGGCGCTGGGCAGATGCGTGTGCACTGTACGAGCAGCTCGTTCGGGATCCCGATGCCCACGCGCCCACGCGCCTTGCCGCATTGCGCTGGCTTGGACGCGCCTACCTCGAACAGGGAAATCGCGGGGCCGCCTTCGATGTGCTCGAAGCCGCGGTCGCCTCCGCCGACGTGACTGGTTCGCCGACCGCAGTAGCGCAAGCGCTCAACGTCGTCGGAATCGTGTACCAAATGGGCGGAGATCTCGACCAGGCCGCGGTGATCTACGCGGCGGCCAGAAGCAAAGCCGAGCTAGCGGCCGACGCCGCGCTCATCGCCATGATCGACTCGAATGTTGGGACCGTCGCGATGATTCGCGGCGATTTGAGGGCCGCCCTCGAAGCTTTCCGTCTGAGCCATCTCGGCTATCAGGCACTCGGCCTGAGAAATCACGAGGCGCAGGTATTGAACAACATCGGCCTCGCCTACATGGAGCTGGGAGAGTTGGCTGACGCCGAGGCGGCGTACACTGAA
>JBOHTC010000056.1:0-1054 GCA_050733495.1 Gemmatimonadaceae bacterium
CCGAGAAGAGCGAAGACGCGGCGACCGATTCATCGAGGAGCACCGTCTGCGTCGCTGCCGCGGGCATCGCATCAGGTGCGGCATCGGGAATATGCAACGCGCTTGTCATCGTCCAGGACTGCCACGCGCTCCAGGCCTCGCCGTCGTAGGCGCGCACCCAGACGCGCTCGGTGCCAGGAGTCACCCCCGCGACGTACTCAGTGTTGGCGAGATCCGTGGCGGAGACGGGGATCGCGATCCCCGCGGCCTTCTGTGTGCCGTTCACCGAGAAGTAACCGCCGCCCTCCACGTCGTCGTAGAACTCGTACTGTGTGGGGGTCTGGCCGTCTTCGTCGAAGACGCTGAAGAGCGTCGCGGCGAGGAGCGAATCGTTGAGCAACACGTCGCTGTCCGTGGCGGAAACTACAGGCACGGCGTTGCCGGACTGTATCGAAATCGGCTGAGGCGAGAAACCAAACGCCGGATCGCCAAGAATCGACCACATCTGATTCGAACTGAGCCCGGCTACACCGCCGGTCGTCGCGTACTCGTACGCGATCGCGCCACCCAGCGCATCTGTCGTGCTCGTCGAAAGCAGGTTCGCCGCAAGCGCATCCGCGGCAGACCAGTTACTAAGGCCCGGGTCCTGGACTTCGGCGTCAAGAAACGCCTGAACCACTGCGTTCAGATCGTAGGTGCGAATGTCGCCGTCGACGATCTGCAGCGTTCCCTGGGGCCAAATCGAGCTCGTCCAGCCATAGGCGCCGATATCGACGGAATCGGCTCCACCGACCTCGATCAGAATGTCGGACCCATCTCGCGTGAGCGCGATGTCCGATGCCGATGCCCCACCGAGAGACAGCGTGAGGGTCTGGAAGGGATTGACGAAAACCTGGTCCGCCCCGTCGCCGACGTTGAAGGCGAAGATTTCTCCGTCGGCCCCCCCGGAGTTGTAGTCATCGCCCGGGCCCGCGGCGTAAAACTGTGCAGCAGTTCCGTCGTGGGTCAGGTAGTCGACCCCATCGCCGCCAAGCAACGCATTGGTGCCCAAGCCCCCGTCGATGGAGTCATTACC
>JBOHTC010000057.1:0-10443 GCA_050733495.1 Gemmatimonadaceae bacterium
CCGAGAAGAGCGAAGACGCGGCGACCGATTCATCGAGGAGCACCGTCTGCGTCGCTGCCGCGGGCATCGCATCAGGTGCGGCATCGGGAATATGCAACGCGCTTGTCATCGTCCAGGACTGCCACGCACTCCAGGCTTCGCCGTCATAGGCGCGCGCCCAAACGCGTTCCGTGCCCGGCGTCGCTCCCGCAACGTAGTCGGTGTCGGCGAGATCCGTGGCGGAAACGGGGATGGCGATCCCCGCGGCCTTCTGCATCCCATTTACCGAGAAGTAGCCACCGCCTTCCACGTCGTCGTAGAGCTCGTACTGTGTCGGGGTCTGGCCGTCTTCATCGAACACCGAGAAGAGAGTTACTGCTGCGGCGGAGTCGCCGAGAAGCAGTTCGCCGTCGGTCGCCGAGACCACGGGCGCGTCGTTCACGTTGGCTATGGTCACCGTGAAGCTGTCCTCGGCGGAGAGCCCGCCGGGGTCGGTCGCCGTGACCTTGAGGTCGATCGCGCCTACGTCGGCCTGCAGCGGAATACCCGAGAACGTCTGGGTCGGCGCATCGAAAGTGAGCCACGCAGGTAGCGCCGAGCCGTCGTCAAGGGTGGCCGCGTAGGTAAGCTCGTCGGCGTCGGGGTCGGAGAAGGTGGTCGCGGGGACCGCGAAGCTGAACGCGGCGTCCTCGTTCGCCGACTGGTCGGCGAGCGGGATGTCGAGGATGGGCGCGCTATCGCCGCCCACCACAATGATGTCCTGCAGGTTTGTCCCGAAGTTCGAATCCTGAAGGACAGAAAAGATCTGGCTATTGGTAAGTCCGGCAAGCGACCCGGTCATGGCGTATCGATATGCCAAGGCGCCACCCACCGCGCCCGTGTCGCTGGACAGGATTAGATCGTTCGGGAGAGCATCGCCGAGCTGAAATTCAGTCAGCCCCGGATCCGCTGCCAACGCATTTTCGAAGGTCGAGATCGTGGACGTAAGGTTGTAAATGTCCACCGAGCCAAACAGCTGCAGCAGCACGAGGGGCCAGGTGTCGCCCCCGTCGCGTGTCAGCCTTATCGAATCCACCCCCGCGACCTTGATGATGACGTCGTCGCCATCCGGGCTGAGCGAGAGGTCGGACGGTGTGACGCCTGCGCCGATGGAAAGCGTGAATTGCTCAAAAGCATAGATCGTGTCCATGCCATCGCCGGGGTTGTAGGCGACCACTGAACTCCCAGCATCCAGGTCAATTTCATCGTCACCTAGACCGCCAATCAGCAGTGCGCGGCCCGCGGCGTGATCCAGGACGTCGTCGCCTTCCCCGCCTTGCAGGAGGTTATGGCCACCTGTCCAATCGTCGACCTCATCGTCTCCCTGGCCCCCATCCAGAATGTCGTCGCCGTCTCCCCCCTCGATTTCGTCGAAACCATCGCCCCCCAGCAAAACGTCATTGCCGCCGTTGCCGTAGATCAGGTCGTCGCCCGCAAGGCCGTTCAGGACATCGGCGCCCTCGGTGCCCCACAGAATGTCGTCGAACTCGGTAGCAGGCACCAGAGTGATGCGGCTCTCCAGCTCCGCCGGGCTCCAAGTCGTCCCGTCGGCGAAGATCACCTGGGCGATCTGCGGCTGCGGCGCGAAGAACCAGCTCTGGATCGCTACGCGATCACCGCCCTGGCCGACAATCAGATAGAGATAGTCGTCGTTGTCCCGCGTCACCATCACGGATTCGGGGTCGATGCCAGCGTCGAACCTGAGCACGTTGGTTCCGCTGCGATCCCAGATCTCGTCGACTCCATCGCCCAAGCCGAACTCATAGGTATCGTCGCCGGCAAAGCCTCCCAAATAGTCGTAGCCGGGGCCACCGCGCAGCGTGTCGTTGCCGCCGAATCCATAGATGGTGTCGTCGCCCTCCAGACCGTCCAGCACGTCGTCGCCCGACAGCCCGAGCAGGAAATCGTCTCCCGCCGTCGCAACCTGGGCCGGAAGCAGCGCCTCTACATCCGCCGCGTGCCATACGGTACCGTCGGCGAATTCGAAGTTCTCTATGAGTCCGCCCAACTCTGAGAACCAACCATCGAGCAACAGTTGCGCGCCGGTGCTGGCCACGTTCAGAATCAGGGAGTCGTAGTCGCGATCTGCAACTACATCGGTGGTATCGACATCCGCGGCAAAGCGCACGGAGTCGGTTCCATTCTGGCCCCCATCAAGCAGCCGCTCCGAAACGACATCGACGTCGCTGTCCGCGCCGAACACGTATATGTCATTGCCACCCTGACCATACAGATAGTCGTAGCCCGGCCCGCCGTTCAACAGGTCGTTTCCGCCGCCGCCAAACAGGACATCGCTGCCTTCAAGGCCGTAGAGCGCGCTCGCGAAGTCCGGATCAGCAACCAGAGAATCCCCGAACTCGCTTCCGAATTGAGTGAGACCGAGCCGCGTGACAGTGTCGGTGTCGTACACCGTGCCGTCGGCGAAGCGAAACTCCCACTGCGGGACGGCCGCTGGATCGGCGTACCAATCTGGAATCGTCGCGAACGCCGAATCTGCAATGACTCCGAACGCGAGGTCGGCGCCGTTTCGGTAGGTGTAGAGGTCTGTCGGCACAATGTTGGGAGCAAAATCCACTCCCGTCCATTCGCCCTCAATTACTTGCGGGTCCGAGCCGCGCTCGAACAGATAGCCATACCGCAGGAAGAGGTTCGCGCGCTGAAGGATCTCTTCCAGACCGTAGGTCGAGCCATCCGAAAATTCGAACGCCTCGATCCCCTCTCCGAGTCTGTAGTCCTCCCATTGACGCGACGCCAGGCTTGTCCCAGTGAAGCCGTAGCTGGCGTCCGGCACATCCACATCGAATCCAGCCAACCCATCATTCCATCGGACCGACAGCGTGCCACCGCCATACCAGGGCTCCTCTGGGTGAAGGTCGGCGTCCGGCCCGAAGACGGTGACTGTGATGGCGAGATCTTGCAGCGACAGACCTTCGCCGAAGGTCACCACGTCCCGGTCGAGTACGCCGGCGGCAATGAGCTCTTGCAGCGCCGCCGGGTCATCGCGGAACACGAGAGGAGCCACCACTGTGGCGGGTTCCACGAAGTGCACCGGCGGCGGATCGATCATGCTGGCCGCCGCGTCGGCGGCGTCCTCGAAGGTGTCGAAGTATTGGTAGCCGTACTGAATGCTGACGTAGATGCGGTAGCGCCCGCCCTGCGTGTACTCCGGCCGAAGCTTCCAGTTCTCCAGGCCGCGCGCTTGGTAGTACGAGTCCAGATAGGCTTCTCCGCTCGTGCCGGTGTCGTCGATATGATCGATACCGATTTCGGCGGCTTCGTAAACGTAGCGATCTGCGCCGGGGCCCCCGGACAGGGAGTCCGCACCGTCGCCTCCGACGAGAACGTCGTCGCCTCCCCGTGCGATGATGGTGTCGTCTCCGGAGAGACCGTCAAAGCGCTCGCTGTCATCGCTCCCAAGCATCAGATCGTCCGCGGCGGTGCCGTTCACCGGAATGGCCGGATCGAGGCTCGGCAGCGGCGGCGCCAGGGCGATCATGTCCGCCATGGAAAGCACGGTGCCGTCGGCAAAGCGAAACTGCTCGGCGCCGGTGCCGATCAGGTCGCGCGAGCGCGGGATCGCGACGCTGACGGAACTGGCTGCACCCCAGCTCACTTCCAGCGCCGCGTGCGGGACGGGCTGGCCGCTGAGCGGGTCCAGAACGTCGACGTAGTTCCAGTTCAGCGTGAGATCGGCGGGCGCGACGCCTGCGCCGAAGGTCACGCTGTCCGTGTCGATCAAGCCGGCGTCATAGAACCGTCCGAGCGCCTGGTAGTCGTGGGCGGTGAGCGTCTCGAACGGCAACAGGTAGCGCACGTCCTCGGGGCGGTAAGGCGCGCCGACTACCGCGAGGTCCGCCCTCAGATCGTCGAGCGTGAGGTAGAAGAACGCGGCGAGCTCTTCGCCATTCGATTTAAGCGCGGCCTTCGCCTGGGACTCGTAGCCAGGATAGGCTTGCTGGTCCCAATACAGGCTGTCCAGACTGTCGAGCGAAGGCCCCACAACCGCCCAAAGCCCGGCGTCGCCCTCGCTCGCGCCTTCGACGCCGATGGATTCGTAGTACCAGCTCTCGAGGTCCTCGATGCCGATGCCGGCCACATCCTGCACCACGTCCGCCCCGACCTCGCTCGGGTCGATATAGAACGTCGTGGCACCTTCCACGCCCGTCATCGCGTCGTCGCCGCTGCCGCCTGCCATGAAGGTCCCGCCGGTGAGCGTATCGTCGCCCGCGCCGCCGTACTGCACCGCGCCGCCGTCGAGCGTGTCGGCGCCGTTGCCGCCATAGACCAGGGCGCCGCCGTAAATCGTGTCGTCGCCCTCGTTGCCGTAGGCGTAGTCGTCCGGTCCGGCGTACACCGTGTCGTCGCCCTCGCCCGCGTCGATCAGCGCGACGTGCCCCGCGGAAACACCCGCGGCGCCGTAGATGACGTTGTCGCTCGCGCCGCCCGTGATGTCCTCCACGGTGCGGATCTCGGCGATCTCCTGGATGTTGAGCGTCGCCGCGTAGCCGGCGCCACCGCCGGGCGTGAGCGTGATGGGCGCCCAGCCCTGCGCGGAGTGGCTCTCGATGACGTTGAATGAGTTATAGCCGGTGGGAAATGTGCCGGTGCTGGACTCGCTCTGATAGCCATAGCCGGGAATCACTTTCCCTGCGGTCACCCCGTAGCTCAGGTTCTGAGAGCTCGATTGCGATTGGCTCTGCGCGGTGATGACCGCGTCGTCCGACGACTGGCTCGTCGCCAGCACGTCGATGCTGTGGTGGACGAGCGGTGCGCCGACGAAGGACGCGCCGTCGCGGATCCCGTAGCCGTTAACGAAAAAGGTGATGACCCGGGGCAAGACCTCCGTATACGGCTGGAGGACGACGCCGCCAATGTCGACGCCGCCGAGGTAGTGGAAGGTCGTCTGGGTCCATGCGTCGAAGACATAGGCGTAGGTAGGAAGCACTGGGGAGACGGTTTCGGTCGCCCAGTCCGAGAGCAGAGCCTGCCTGAAGTCCTCCCGCGCGCCGAGCGCCACGTCATCCGCGTAGGGATCCGGCCGGTCGATCAGGTCCTGCATGGTGGTCACCGCGCCGCCGTACTCGGCGATCTGCCAGTCCTGCGCCGCGCCGGGAGCGAAGTAGCCCTGGATGATGACGCCCTCGCTCGTACCGCGAATGTCCACCGCGAGGTCGTCGCCGACCTGGCGGGCTTTGAGCGCATTGAGACTCAGCCCCTCGGCGAGCGCGAGCGTGCCTGTCTCGCCCGAGGGCGAGTCGTCGATGAGCGTGTCCCGGCCCATGCCGAGGTACATCGCGTAGCTGTCCGCGCCCGCGCCACCGGCGATGGTGTCGTTGCCCGGGGTGCCCGAGAGCGTGTCGTCGCCTGCCGTGCCCTCGATCGGGGCGATGGGCAGCGCATTCAGCGCCGCCTTGTCGATGAAGGAGCCGTCGTCGAATTCGATCCGCTCGATCGCCTGCGCCGCGCCCGTGTACTGGCCGACGACGGTGATCGCGTCGGTGGCGCCGTAGCGGATGGTGAGGTCGCCGTTCCCTCCGCGGGAGAGCGTGACCTGGGCCTGGGTGACGGTGGCGTCGAACCGCACCACGTCGACGCCCGCCTCGTCCGCGATGCCCAGCGCGATCAGCGCCTGCTCGTCGATGAGGTCGTTCCCGTCGCCCGCCGTGAAGGTGTAGGTGTCCGAGCCTTCGTTGCCGATGAGAAGGTCGTCTCCCGTACCGCCATTCAGCGTGTCGTCGCCGATCCCGCCGACGAAGCTGTCGTTGTCGGCGCCACCGTCCAGCGCGTCATTGCCGCCCTCGCCAGCGATCGCGTCGTTGCCGTCACCGCCCTGTAGCGTGTCGTCGCCCCAGCCCCCGGCGATCTGGTCGCTGCCCTCGCCCCCATCCACCACGTCGTTGCCATCGTCGGCCTCGATCCAGTCGTCGCCCGCGCCCCCGAGAATCGTGTCGTCGCCCGCGCGCCCGGTCACCGTGTCGTCGCCGCCCTTGGCGTCGATTCGGTCGGTGTAGGGTGTACCGAAGAGCGCGTCATCGCCTTCCGTGCCGTCGATGTCGAAGCCTTGCGCAAGGATGTCTTCGAAGGTCATAAGTCCGCCGTCGGCGAACTGGATGCCCTCGAGCATTGGGGTAGATAGCGGGTCCTCGACACTGAAGCCCAGGAACTCCAGCGCATCTCCGCCACCCAGATCGATCACCAATGACCCCAACCGGAACTTCACGTCCGCCTTCGTAATCCCGGGGCCGAGGACGACCATGCTCAGGTACGGGCTGTCCTTCGCGATATCGGGATCGTTGACAATGTCGTAGCCGTCGCCCCGGAGGTAGACGTACGTATCCTTGCCCGATCCGCCTTGGAGCACGTCCGTCTCGGTGCCGCCATAAAGAACGTCGTCCCCGTCCCCACCCTGCAATTGGTCCTCCCCTTGGCCGCCGATCAGGATGTCGTTGCCCTTCCCGCCAAACAAAATGTCATTGCCGCCACCGCCATCCACATAGTCGTCGCCGTAGGAGCCGTTCGCGTTCGCGTCCGCCGAGTCGCCGTCCAGGATGTCTCGATCCGCCCCTCCGAAGATCGTGTCGTTCCCGGCTTCCCCGAGCACCACGTCTAGGCCAGAGCCCGTATCTACAAAATCGTCTCCGCCCCCCGCGAATACCCAGTCGTTGCCTGCGCCGGCGTAGATGACATCACCCGCCCCCGCGCCTTCCGTGGTGCTAAAACCGGACGAGGTGGTCACGATGTAGCTGGCGACGTTGTTCTGCACGTCTACCGTTCTCGTGATGCTCCAATCCAGGGGCGCGTTCGTGACCGAACGGTCGCCGTAGATCGTATCGTCGCCCGCACCGCCCACGACTACGTCGCGGCCTTCTCCGCCTGCCAGGTAGTCTGCGCCCGTGGAGGAGATGAGCAGGTCATCGCCCGCGTCCCCCGTAAGGAGATCCTGCAGGCCCGGCGCAGCACCTTGCATGTTCCCCTGGTTGATCGCATCGCCGACCGTCAGCGTTTGCCCGTTCGACGTGTCGGCGTAGAGCGTGTCGTTGCCAGCGTTGCCCCGCAGGATGTCCCCGTCCGTCCCACCCTCCACCCAGTCATTGCCCGCGCCCGCCGTGACGATGTCGCGGCCCGCGCCACCCTCGATGAAGTCCGCGGCGCCCACCGCCGAGCTCACGGGATTCGCCCTGGGCCCCGGCGCCGCGAGCTGCACGGTGTCCCCAAAAATGATGTCGTTGCCCTCGCGCCCCTCGATGTGCTCGCTCGCAGCGTCGCTGCCGTAGAGCGCGTCGTCGCGCGCCACCGCCGGATCCTGGGTCAGCTCGTTTCCCCACAGGTCGTAGCCGATCTGGACGTCTGCGGCCTGGGAATCGGTGTCGACCAGGGTTTTGTCACCAAGCAGTAAAGCTCCATTCGGCAGCGAGATCGCGTCTGCCAGCCGGATCCCCAGGTAGCTCCCCGCCTGGGCGGCGGCGAAGTCGAAGTCGCGTACCGTGATGCTGTCGGTGGCGGTGTCCTGAAACGTGATCTTGAGGTCGGTTCCGTTTCTCGTATAGGTCGTGCCGCCGAGCTGCCACACATCGGCCGACACCTTCACCCCGAGAGCGAGCGCCGCGCCGTTGCGGACCAGAATCCCCTCGCCGTCGACGTCCAGAACCGTGTCGGCCGCGTCCCCGGAGAAGAACTGGTAGGTGTCCAGCCCCGTGCCGCCTTCGAGATAGTCATTGGCGTAGTAGCCCGCGAGCACATCGTCCCCGCCCCCGCCGTAGAGCCAGTCCTCGCGCCCGCTCACCGGGGCGTATACGACATCCGCGGCGTCCGTTCCGAAGATGTGGTTCTGTAGCGCATCCGGATTCGGTCCCGAGGAGGCCACGTATCCTGACGCAAGGTCGATGTACAGCCGCGCCTGCTGCTGATAAGCGACGCCCTGGGCATCGGGCGGCTGCAGCGGGTTCTCCGGATCGGTGCTCGGGACCTGGTAGTACTTGTCCGTGTCAAGGCCGTTGATGTAGAGCTTCCTTTCCAGGAAGTCTGTGCGGTCCTGCAGCCACTGCTGCGTGAGCGTGCCCGTACCGCTTGCCGCGTCGTAGAGATCGAGCTCGCCGTTCTCGTTTTGCTGCGCGTACAGCGGCCCGGTAGCCTCGCCTTGCACCACGAAGGGGTTGAGGTTTTTCAGCGCATAACGGTAAGCGAGACCATTCAACCCCTCTTCCGAAGCAGAGGCGAATAGCATTGTGGCGTCGGGCGGCAGTAGCTTGATCTGTACCTGCCCAGCGAGTTGCAATTCCGAGATCTTTGGTACCAGACCGACGATCTTGTTCGTTGGATCGCCGTAGATGGCCTGGTAGAGTCGCTCGCGTTGGCCGTTGCCCACGGGCAGGAGATCATGACCAATATTTAGCAAGGCCCGCAGCGCATCCACAATGCGCTCGTAACTCGCCGCCGTTCCTTGCGCAGCAAGATTGAGTATGGTCTTGTACTTTGCCTCGCTGGCAGCGTTTGTCACGCTGAAAGCAGGATCGAGATCGCCCAACAGGTTAAATACGGCCAGCGAGTCGGTAAGGTCGACGATGCTGTGATTGAGGGCGGGCAAGAACGGCGCCGGCTCGTCGGAGTTCCATTGGTTCTCGATCGCGATGTTGACCGGCAGGCCGGGCCGGGAATGCAGCCCCGCGATCGGGCTAAAGGGCGTTTGGACGGACAGCGACTCATCGGCGATGACGTTCGTAATGTTGGCTGCCCCTTCCGCCGGGATAGCGCCGCCGAGCTTCTGGAAAAACAGCTGGTTCGTCTCGGAGTCGGTAAACCCCGGAGCATTGAACACGGTCGTGCCCGCGGCAGTCGAGGCGAAGATCGTGGAGAACGCCATCGCCAGATGCCCGCCTGTCGAGTGCCCGACCACCTCCACGCGGTGATCGGGATCGGCGGCGAGCGCTGCGCTGATGTTTCCTTCTGCAACCGAGAAGGCCGCCTTCTGCTCCTCCGTCGCAGCGAGAACGTACGAAGTGTCCGGATTCGCCCCCGCCCGCAGCACCACCGCTCCTTGCGGAATCTGCGAGTTCGGCACCTCGACGAGCTGGAACTGATTCACCATCGCACCCGGCGCCGCCGAGGCACGGTTCCACCAATTCACCATTGCCACGATCTGGTCGTAGGCGGCACCGCCAGCCAGAATGTCCGTGTCCGTCGGGACAAAGTCCCCGCCGGAGTACTCCGTGCCACGAATGGCAAGCGTCAGGTTTCCTGGGGTGCCCGTCCCCGCCGTGTCCTTGAAGACGGTAGCCTGAAAGCCGGTGCCGGGAAGATCGTTATATGAGGCGACAACTGTGGGGAAGCTTTTCGCGAACTCGGTAGCCTGCGTGGGAGACATTCCGATTCCCGTGGGTCCTGCCAACGCGTCGATATTGGTAGGAAGGGCGGTATCGCTCGGCCTGAGTTTCGCGTATGAGGCAAAAGCAAGTTCCGCATTTCTGGAAAGTTGCAAGATGTCGCTCATTTCACCTCCCGCTCGACTGCAAATAACTTTTGCAAATCAGAGATGATCTTTTCAGGATTGGGGCAGGTAAAGTTCGATGCATGCGCCGGACTGGGAAAGTCTCCACCAGATCGTCCGTACGTAATCCATCGCGCTACAGCGGCTCCATCGCTTCGTCGAATTGCAGTCCACTCAACTCTTCCTACTTGAGGATTCGACTCATGAAGATATGTTGTCTTACGTACGGCGTAGACAGGAGCGTCAGGTTGTGCCAACTCTTTTAGCGCGACGCCCAACTTTCCATCTGCTGTCACTGGCAGCACATGGCGATCAATTTCCGCTCTGGAAATTCGAATCTGATGGTAGATAGTTACTCCCCCATCTTTCTCACACATCTCCTTAACCTTCGCATCCCAGTAGCTCTGCTGGCCTGGAACATATCCCATGCATCCGCCGATCATGACGACGAGCGCAGAGACTGCTACTAGTCTCGGATACGTGCTCAACTCATCGAGCCACCATGCCATGCGAGTAATAAATGACACCTTGTCGACAAGCGCGTGTCTCATTCGCTTCCTCCTGAATCCCTCAAGTCTCTCGTAGTGCAACGAAAAATCACGACTGAGCATCCTCCACAACCTGCATGCTCATTGTCCGTTCATCTCTGAGCGTCTCCACCGCATCCACCGCAAGGCCCTTGGGCAATTGATGCGCAATGAAAACTACCGTCGCCACTCCCTTCAACCTGTTCACCGTCCCCGCGAACCTCTCAGCCGTCTGCTGATCCAGCCCGCTTGTCGCTTCATCGAAGATCAATATTCGCGGCTTTTTCAGCACAGCCCGAGCAATCGCCAGCCTCTGCTTCTGCCCACCGCTCAACCCGACCCCATGCTCCCCAATCACAGTGTTGTACCCCTGCGGCAGCTTCTCGATCGTCTCGTGGATCTCCGCGACCTTGC
>JBOHTC010000058.1:0-1859 GCA_050733495.1 Gemmatimonadaceae bacterium
CAATCAACCACGGACTCTACGAAGCACGCGGCAACCGACGCGGGCGAAATCCGCGGCCGCATCATTGCGCTTGGGACTGGGCAGGCGATCGCGACTGGCTCGATCAGCGCCCGCGGCGCCACTGATACCAGTTTCGTCGTCGGCGCAACGGCCGAATCCGATGGCTCCTTTCACATTGGCGGCCTCAAGCCCGGCCGGTACGTAGTCCGCGTTCGGGCGGTCGGTTTCGGGCCGCTCGTGCGATCCGACGTGACTATCTCCCGCGAGCATCCACTCGCCGATCTCGGCACACTCACACTGTCGGAATTCGCCGTCAAGCTCGAGAGCCAGCAGGTGACTGGTGAGCGTCCGGACGTCGCGCTTTCACCGGACCGGAACAGCTACAGCACAAAAAATATGACCACCGCGAGCGGTGGAACCGCGGTCGATGTACTCCGCAACGTTCCTTCGGTCGAAGTCGACGGTAACAACAACGTGACGCTCCGCGGCAACGCCAACGTCGTCGTCCAGATCAATGGTCGGGCATCGCCGCTCAGTGGCGAACAGCTCGCTCAATTCCTGGCCCAGATTCCGGCAAGCACAGTTACACGTGTAGAAGTGGCGACCAATCCGTCCGCGAAAAATGACCCGGAGGGATCGGCGGGAATCATCAACATTATCCTCAACCAGCAAGCCGACCTCGGACTGAGTGGCGGTTTCAACGCAGGTACCGGGACCACCAAGCAGGCCAACCTCTCCGGCAACATCGGTCGCCAATCGGGGCCGCTCACTCTCTATCTCTCCGCAAGCTTGTACCGTGATCACCGCGCGAGCAGCGGATCGTCCGATCGGACGAATCTTGTAATTCCTGTTCCGGCGTTCGTCGAGTCACACTCGGATGGCACGTCGGAGCCGCGTTGGAACAGTCTGATGTTTCGATCCGAATACAAGCTCACCGAGAACGACGCGCTCTCCGCCGACGCGATGCTTTCCGGCGGTCGATTTGCCAACCAAAACACCGCGTTTTACAGCGATCTGGATGCTGGGCACGACGTGATCGGGCTATTCAATCAGTTCAGCGACCAGGTCTACCGGAGCTTGTCGCAGGACTACACGATCGGATACCATCGCACCGCCGGTCCATCGATGACGATACTTTCGACCGAGCTGCGCTATTCAAACAACACCGATTCCAGCGACAACAATCTCTTCGGAGTTCTGCTACAGGCGGATACATCAACAGGATCAGAAATGCCGCCCCGCGAGCGCGATGCATCTCTCCAACGCATGCCGTCCTGGAACCTCCAGACCGACTACACGCATCCCTTCGGGAGCAAGACAAAGCTGGAGACCGGATTCAAGGGAACGATGCGCTCGAACGCAGACAACTCCACCGTTGCCTACCTCGATTCCGCGAGTGGCGTCTACACCGCTGACGCAAGTCGCGCGAATACCTTCGACTATCACGAGCGGATCGGCGCGATCTATGGCGTGCTCTCACAACAAGTGGGCCGAGTGCAGACGCAGGGCGGGCTGCGGCTCGAGGAAGCGGCGACGCGATTCACGCTCCCGGCAATCGGTCAGGCGTATGACAAGCGCTATTCGAGTGCATTTCCGAGCGCGATCCTCTCCTACAATTTCACTGACATGCGGCAGTTGAAGCTGAGCTACTCCCGGCGGATCAGTCGTCCGAACCCGTGGCAGCTGAGCCCGGTTGTAAATCGCAGCGATGCGCGCCACGAGTTCCACGGCAATCCGTCGCTTCGCCCGGAATACACCGACGCGTTCGAGCTGGGATTCCAGGACGCGCATTCATGGGGCTCGGTGCAGCTCAATCCATATCTACGAAAAACCGCGCACGCCGTCCGCTTCATCCAGAC
>JBOHTC010000059.1:0-5276 GCA_050733495.1 Gemmatimonadaceae bacterium
ACAAGGATTCCCAGCTTCTTCAGTTGGAAAATCGTTTGACGTAACCTGTGCGCCCGAGCCTGATCGGGCGCGCCCGGCCATAGCATCGCCGCAAGGTGCGCGCGGCTCACTCGCTTGCCACGCTCGAGTATCAGATACAAGGCTGCCGCAAACACGATCTCCTGTGATGGAGTCAGTGTCGACACTCCCGTATCTATTTCGGCTGTCCCGAGCGCTCGAAGTACGATCATTTGCTTTTGTAATGCTCCTGTAATGTCGGGAGGGCCGTCAGAATATCGTCAGAATGAGACGCATCGCAAGGAATCATCCTCCTTGGCTCTTGGCGACATCTAATAACGGCGCTGTGCGCACCCCCTTCCGTCAGCCTGTCTGGTGATACGCCGACCGCCATTCGACATCCGCAACCATTCGCGTGTTCTCGGGATCGGTTCGACCACAGTTTGTGAACGCTCCGAACCGAATCTGTGTCAAACGAGTCGAGCGGGTCTGACCCATTCAAAAACCTCCCATTGCAGAAACAACCCGCATCTCTGTCCGTAGAGATGTCCTAATGCCTCCTGCAAGAATCCCGATGACTCTGCGTCACTTCTTTGGCTTCTCCATCGCGCCAGGCGTGCTTTTGCTGACGCTATGTGCGCAAGCGCTCTCAGCTCAGGATTCCTCCGCCGACGTCATTCGCGGCCGGGTCGTCGACGACTCCTCTCACGTCCTCGCCGGTGCGACGATCACGGTCACCCGCGGCCCAGACCGCCTCGTCCAACAAACCACCACCGACAGTGCGGGTAATTACCGAGTTCGTTTCGACCCCGGCACCGGCGACTACCTGGTCTATGTTGCCGCCACAGGATTCAATTCCGCGCGGCGCCGAGTGCAGCGGCAGACAGACGAACACGAGCTGGTGGCCAACTTCACCATCCCTCGCGCCGCCGTCGCTACCCTCGACGCCGTCAAAATCGAGGGACGAAAACCCGTCCGCGCCAAAAACCCGATCTCGCCTTACCAGCCTGAGACCGGAGCGGACGAGAAATGGAAGGACGGCATCAACGGCCAGATTCCACCCACCGTCGCCGGTGATCTCAACGCCATCGCCGGTACCATGTCCAACGTCACCATGTCCGGCTCCGGTCCGTCCATACTCGGCTCCGGAGGAGAATCCAATCTCAATACCCTGAACGGAATGGGGCTCGCCGCCGGCTCCATCCCGCGCGCCGCACGCACCGAGACCCGTGTCACCGGCGCCACTTTCGATCCCACCCGCGGTGGATTCTCCGGCGCCAACGTCGACGTCCGACTCGGACCCGGCGATCGCAACTACCAGCGGCGGAACGCGTTCCTCACACTCGATCCGCGCTACCTCCAGTTCACGGATCCCACCGGACGCTCGCTCGGCGCGCTCACCGGCGGCGCACGCGGCAGCGTCGGCGCCGACGGCGAGCTCATTCGCGGCACCATGACTTACAACGTCGCCCTCGACGTCGGTCAATCGCTGAGTGAGCCATCCACTCTCCTCGACGCCGACGAGCAGGATCTCCTGAACGCCGGCGTTTCTCCGGATTCCGTCGCGCGACTGATCGCGTTCGCCACTCCGCTCGGCATTCCGCTCGTCGCTTCCGGAATACCGACCAACCGCGAGCACGATGCAGTCAGCTGGCTCGGACGTCTCGACCTCACCAGCGATACCCTCGCGACGCGCGCTCTCACCAGCTACGCCGGTTTCACCCGCGACGGCGCACTCGGATTCGGTCCGCTCTCGGCGCCGTCGGCCGCCAGTGAGCAGCGACAGCGCACGCTCGGCGCGCAGCTCACGCTCGGCGAATACGTTGGTCCCGGAAGACGCACCCTCAACGAGACGCGCGTCGCCTTGAGCGGCGTGCACACAGAGACGTCGCCCTACCAGATGCTGCCCGGCGCCAGCGTCCTCGTTCGATCGGACAACCTCGATCCCGGCACCGACATCACGTCGCTGCTCCTCGGCGGCGGAGCCTTCCTGCCCACGAGCGAATCGCGCTGGACCCTCGAGGCAGGGAATCAGACCGAGTGGAACGCGCACGGCAGAACGCACCGCTTCAAGGGGTTGGTGTGGGGACGTGTCGACGGACTCACAGACGCCGGATTCACCAACGGGCTCGGGAGCTACACGTTCAACTCCATCGACGATTTCGCCGCCGGTCGGCCGAGCAGCTTCTCGCGGACGCTCACCCAACCGTCGCGCGAAGGGAAAGTCTGGAACGTGGCGACCGCGCTCGCGCACAACTACGCGCCGTCGCGCTATTTCAGCCTCCTTTACGGCGCGCGGCTCGAGGGCGATGGATTCTTCGGCAAGCCCGACGCGAATCCCGCGCTCGAGCAGGCGCTCGGTGTGCGCACCGGTGTCGCGCCATCGCGCGTGCACGTGAGCCCGCGCATCGGGTTCACCTGGACGTACAATCGCGACAAGGAAAACGGCCAGGGCACGATGCAGAACGAGACTGGCCGCTACTATAGAACAATGACCGGAACGCTGCGCGGCGGCATCGGCGAGTTCAGGGACCTGCTGCATCCCGGCATTCTCGCTGACGCGGCGGCGTCGACCGGCCTTGGCAATGGTACGACGACACTCAATTGCGTTGGATCGGCAGTGCCGACGCCCGATTGGACGCTCTTCGCGGGCGATCCCGGATCGATTCCTACGGATTGCGTTGGTGGCAGCGGCGTGCTGGCCGACCGTTCGCCGTCCGTGACGCTTATCGATCCTGGTTACGATGTGCCGAGGAGCTGGCGCGCGTCGCTGGACTGGAGCACGAGCGCGCACAGCCTGCTGTTCAAGGTTGGTACTTTGCTGTCCTACGATCTCTCGCAGCCGGGGATTGTCGACGCGAATTTCAGCGGCGCGCAGAAGCTCACTCTCGCCGGCGAAGCGAATCGGCCCGTCTACGTTTCGGCGGCATCGATCGACCCAGCGAGCGGAGCGGTGTCTGCGGTGGAATCGCGCCGGTCCGATCAGTATGGACGCGTCGGAGTTCGGGTGAGCGATCTGCGCGGCTATGGCGGGCAGCTCAATTTCTCGCTCTCGCCGGACGTCTTCCGGTTCAGGGGCAGCGCCGAGGTATATGGCTCGATCGGTTACACGCTGCAGACGACGAAGCGGCAGTACCGCGGGTTCGACGGTGCGGCGTTCGGCGATCCGCGTCTCGTCGAGTGGGCGGCGGGTCCGAACGACGCGCACCATATCTTCGTGCTGACGGGCGGATTCTCGACGAACAAGACGGGAACGTGGACGATGTTCTCGCGCATTCAGTCGGGTCTGCCCTTCACACCGCTCGTGCAGGGCGACGTGAACGGAGACGGACGCGGTGGGGATCGCGCTTTTATCCCGAATCCGGCGACGGAGAGCGATCCGAATCTCGCGGCGCAGCTCCGCGATCTGCTCGCTAACGGGTCCTCGACGGCGCGCGGATGTCTCGTCGCCAATCCTGGCCGAGTGTCGCCGAGGAATGGGTGCAGGGGGCCGTGGACGGAGTCGCTGAATATTCAGTGGCGTCCACCGACACCGGAGAAGTGGGGATATCGCGTCAGGCCGAACGTGTATCTTGAGAACGTGCTCGCTGGACTCGACCAGGCATTCCACGGATCCAATTTGCGTGGGTGGGGATCGCCGGCGACGCCCGATCCGGTGCTGCTCGTTCCGCGCGCGTTCGACGCGACGAACAACAGGTTCAGCTATGATGTGAATCCGCGGTTCGCGGACACGCGCCCGGCGAGAACGCTGTTCCGGAATCCATTCCGGATCGTGATCGACATTTCCTTCGACCTGTCGGTCGATTATCCGCTGCAGCAATTGCGACGCGCGGTCGAGCCAGTGCGGGTGGCGAACACTAGTACGTGGCAGCGGCGATCCGCGGATTCACTCAGCGCGTTCTATCTGTCGAATACGTCGAGCATCTTCAAGGCGCTCATCGAGCAGACCGACTCACTCTTTCTGAGCAAGGCGCAGGTCGCAGCGCTACAGACCGCGGATTCCGTGTTCTCGGCGCGCGTGCGTCAAGTGTACATCCCCCTCGGGGAATTTCTCGCCCGCGGTCATGGCGACGCCGGGAAAGCGGAGCTGGACAGCGCGAACGCGTCGGACAAGGCTTACTGGAAGATTTTCTGGGAGCAGCCGGAGATTGCGGGGGCGATAATTACGCCTTCGCAGCGCGAGCTCATGCCGCTGCTCAAGCGAATGATGGGGGTGCCCATGAAGGAGCGCGAGCACAGCGAGTCGATGTTCGGGCATCCAGTGACGTACTCCGACAAGCCGAAGGTTCCCCCGACTTAGCCGACTCGCGGGGCTATCGCTTCGGCGGATTCTCGCTCATTGCGATCCCCCGCTCTCCAGACGCTGAAGGCGCTGGACGGAGTCGCTTTCTAGCAGCGGAGATGTCGGGCGCCGACGGAAACGCTTCGTGTTCCGCCGGGCGAGAGTGAAAACGACAGCGCACACCGCGAGAGTGGAAAATACTCCGATCGTTGCTCCATGTTCGAAATCGTCCGGCCTCGACGGATCCACGTGCAGTGACATGGCGACCAATTCCGGTGGAGCGGAGGCGAGCTGGTTGTTGGTCGCCTCCAGATTGGTCTCGAGTTGAAGGATTCGTTTGTCGAGAAGGCTGATTCTGTCTCGGAGGCCATTCCGGGCGAGATCGTCGCCAGTGCCCTGCAATTCGGAGGAGAGATCGTGGCGACGGACGCTGACGTTTGAGAGCTCGTCTGAGAGCTGCTCCTTGCGTGCTTGCAGCTCGACGATCTGCTCGGGGGTCGACGGGATAGGGAGGGTTACGGTCTTTCCGTTCGCGCCAGTCGTAGTGATCGACGCGAAAGGTGACACAGGCGGGGCTTGAGTGGGCGTCGCTTGTGGAGTGGGTGTCTGCATTCAAGATCTATACGGTCGCAACGCGGGCGCGGTTACAGCAGTCACTCAACCGCTCCGCAACGCAAGAAAGGAATGTTACATCAACTTAGCTTGCGCGCTACGCTCCTACGCGTGCGGCGCCCATGATTTCTCGCCGGGCGTGTACGGCGCGCACGGATTGTAAGCGCCGGGTGTCTCTGCATACCGCTGGGCGACGGTGCACCCGATCTCAGACGTGAAGTAGCCCAGAAGGGCGAGCTCCTTCATCATGCGGAAGTAGTGCTGGGGAGTGCTCGTCGTGACGGCGGTGGCCGCGCCGACGTCGCTTCCCGGCGCGGCTTCCTTGCGTTGATCGGTGAGATATGCGAGCGACTTTTTCCGCCAGGCATCTTCCTGTGCCTGGCTC
>JBOHTC010000060.1:0-1706 GCA_050733495.1 Gemmatimonadaceae bacterium
GCATTCGCGGGAGAAAGCTCGGGGTCGAGTTTCGCCGTCAGGTGCCGCTCCTCGGACGGTACGTGGTGGATTTCTTCGCTCGGGAGGTCGGGCTCATCGTGGAGGTGGATGGTGGGTGGCATGCGGAGCTGGAGCGGGCGGATGCGCGGCGGGATTGAAGTGGACCCCGAAATTCGGACCAGCAGTTAAGGTGGTGTAGGTGGCGCCTGCTCCTCGAAAAAGGAGCAGGAAATCATGAAAAGCACCCGCACCCGTCACAGCGCAGCGTTCAAGGCGAAGGTGGCCCTGGCCGCCATCCGCGAGCAGGAGACCGTCCCACAGCTCTCCCGTCGCCACGGCGTCCATGCCAACCAGATCTACAAATGGAAGAAGGAGTTCCTGGAACGCGCAGCGACGGTGTTCGAGCGCGACAGCGAGCCGGGCGGCGGCACGGAGCGCGAGGACGAGCTGCTGAAGAAGATCGGCGAGCTGACGGTGGAACGCGATTTTTTATCGCACGGGCTCGAGCGACGCCGCTGAAGGAGCGCCGAGCCATGATCCAGGGCCAGGACCGCTTGTCCATTCGGCGTCAATGCGAGCTGCTCAGTGTCGGCCGTTCCGGTCTGTACTACGAGCCCGTCGGTACGAACGCCGAGGAACTCGCTCTCATGCGTCGCATCGACGAGATCCACCTAAAGCGGCCGTTCTACGGGAGCCGTAAGCTCTGCGCCGCGCTGCTCGCCGAGGGAGTCGACGTCAACCGGAAGCACATGCAGCGGCTGATGACGCTCATGGGGCTCACATCGGTCGCGCCAAAGCCGAGGACGAGCGAGCCCTCGCCCGAGCACCCCGTCTACCCGTACCTGCTCAGAAGCCGGGTAATTTCCAGACCGAATCAGGTTTGGGCGACGGACATCACGTACATCCCGATGGCGATGGGCTTCGCGTACCTCGTGGCGATCATCGACTGGTACAGCCGCCGCGTGCTCGCGTGGCGGTTGTCCAACACGCTCGAGTCGACCTTCTGCGTCGAGGCGCTCCAGGAGGCCCTCGGCCGCTTCGACAAGCCTGACATCTTCAACACCGACCAGGGCTCGCAGTTCACGGCGGAGTCGTTCACGAGGGTCCTGCGGGGCGCGGGCGTGGCCATCAGCATGGATGGCCGCGGCCGGTGTCTCGACAACGTGTTCGTCGAGCGACTCTGGCGTTCTCTCAAGTACGAGGAGGTCTTCCTGCACGCCTACGACAACCTCGACGAGGCCCGCGCCGGGATCGGTCGCTACTTCCGTTTCTTCAACCGCGAGCGCCCGCACCAGGCTCTCGGGTACCAGACGCCCGACGCGTACTATCGCGGCGTCGTCCACAGCGCGGCGTGATGTTTTCCCCACCTTCTCGGCTGTCCACACAGGTTGTCAGTCTCCCCCTGGACCCCCTCAGCACGCGTTCTGCGAGGTCGCGGCTACTCTCGACGATCGAAGCCTCGTCGCTCTTGACGACGACGACGGCGTTATGTTCTCTGATGATCTCAGACCCGAGCAGGCTCCACCTTACGCCGCCCCGCTGATGGTCCGAAGAATGGGGTCCACCTCAGACCCCAGGCACCGTCACCGAAGGGCGCCGCGGCATTCTCTCTTCGGCAGTCCTCGTAGAGTCCGACGTGGCACGCAGCGTAAGTACTGCGGAAGAGATAGATTTCGTCCTCGCGAGACGGCAACGATGACGTACCC
>JBOHTC010000061.1:0-1013 GCA_050733495.1 Gemmatimonadaceae bacterium
AAGATGAACCCCAGCGCCTTGCCGGCGAGGACGAAAAACTCCTGCAGCGAGTAGACGCCACGCTTTGCCGCGTCGTTGAGGCTATCTAGGATCAAATGATCGAGTGAGGGAGAGCGAGAGCGTAGCGCCAGCACAGGAGGGGAGGCAAGGGGTATGCCTCAGCTTTAGATGCGGCATTAAGTTTTTCTTGGGTGACTGCGGCCTGCGAACTAACTGCTACTCCGAACTGCTGACTGACTACGGATTGGGAAACTAACTGCGAGATACGAACTAGAAGCTGCGAACTACGGACTGGGGACACACCGATACTTCGACCTGCGGACAACCCCCGCTGTCTGGCAACAAAGTTCGATGTAGCCACTAGCGAAGGGCTAATCGCTACTAGCTGCCAGCCTGTGAAAGACCAAAAATGAAAGCGAAGCCTCCGCCGTGCGCATTGTGTTGCTCGTTTCGTAATCAGCAGTTCGCAGCTTCTAGTTCGTATCTCGCAGTTAGTTTCCCAATCCGTAGTCAGTCAGCAGTTCGGAGTAGCAGTTAGCCCGCAGCACTTAGTCCGCAATTCGCAGTGTCCAACCACCACTAACGACCGACTCCGCGATGATAGAATCAATCTCCCGCGATCGTCTAATCGAGCTCCTCGAAGCTGGCGCGCAAACCCGGGTCGCGATAATCGGTGACGCAATGCTCGATGTGTACTTGCGTGGCGACGTCGACCGGATCTCGCCCGAAGCGCCGGTGCCCGTCGTCAGAATACGCGACAAGGAGCTCGCCCTCGGTGGCGCCGCAAATGTGGCTCAGAACGTCGCGGCGATCGGCGCCGACTGCGATCTCGTCTGCGCAGTCGGAGAGGACGCAGAGGGGCAGGTGGTCAGGGCGATGCTTCGCGAAATCAAGGCGGAGGTCCGCTCGGTCGTAACAGTCGAGCGCCGGACGACGACCAAGACGCGCATCATCGCGAGATCGCAGCAGATCGTGCGCTTCGACGAGGAAGAGGACGCGGAGATCAGGGGCGA
>JBOHTC010000062.1:0-3020 GCA_050733495.1 Gemmatimonadaceae bacterium
GGCCGGGTCTCAATGATGCGGACGGTGTCGCCCGTCTTGGCCTCGTTCTGCTCGTCGTGCGCTTTGAGCTTCTTGGTGCGCCGGATCATCTTGCCGTACACCGGATGCTGCACTCTGCGCTCGATCGAGACGACCACCGTCTTCTGCATTTTGTCGCTGACGACCATGCCCACACGCGTCTTTCGCGAAGTGCGCTCGACCGCCGCGTTCTCCTTTCTCGCCAATTCAGCCATTAAGCCCTCTTACTCGTCTTCGCACGGTTGGTCGCGGTGGCGGTTTTGCGCCCGCGCCTGCCCGTCACACGTGTCGCCTTCACGCGCCCAGGCGCTTTTGCCTCGGCGATACCAATGATCTTTTCGTTCAGCACCGTTCTGAGCCGCGCGACGTCTTTGCGGATCACGCGCAGCCGCAGCGGATCGTCGAGCGTGCGCGTGCCGGATGCGAGACGCAGGTTGAACCGTTCTCTCTCCAGCTCGGCGATGCGGGCATTGATGTCCGCCTCGCTCATCTCACGAATGTCCTTAGCTAGCATCTGTGTGCCCCTCTTCACGCGTCACGAACTTCGACTTCACACCGATCTTTGCCGCCGCGAGCGCCATTGCCTTCTTGGCGATGTCAGGCGTCACTCCCTCGAGCTCGAACATCACTCTGCCCGGCTTCACGACCGCAACCCAACCCTCGGGTGAGCCCTTGCCCTTACCCATCCGGGTCTCGGCCGGCTTCTTGGTTATCGGCTTGTCCGGGAAGATTCTGATCCAGACTTTCCCGCCACGCTTGATGTGGCGCGTCAACGCGACACGAGCCGCTTCGATCTGCCGATTCGACACCCAGCCGGGCTCGAGCGCCTTGAGACCGTAGTGCCCGAACGAGACTTCGTTGCCACGAGTTGCCAGACCTTTCGTCCGACCCTTGAATCTCTTTCTGAACTTTACGCGCTTGGGACTGAGCATTTTCTATATCCTCAGACGCCAGTCGAGTAGGTCTTGCCGCGGCGATCCTCGACGATCTCGCCCTTGAAGATCCAGACCTTCACACCGATGGTGCCGAAGGTGGTCTTCGCGGTCGACGTCGCGTAGTCGATGTCGGCGCGCAACGTATGAAGAGGCACACGACCCTCGTGATATCCCTCGACGCGCGCGATCTCGGCGCCGCCAAGACGGCCGCCGCACTTGATCTTGATTCCACCCGCGCCCATGCGCATGGCACTCTGCACCGCACGCTTCATGGCGCGGCGGAACGAGATGCGCTGCGCCAGTTGGTTCGCGATGTTGTCGGCGACGAGTTGCGCGTCCAGCTCGGGGCGCTTGATCTCTTCGACATTAATCCCGACCTCCTTTCCGGATAGTCGCGAGAGTTCGTCGCGGAGCTGATCGACCTCGGCGCCCTTCTTACCGATGACGACGCCCGGACGTCCAGTGTGAATCGTGACGACGACCTTGCCCGGCTTCCGCTCGATGCGGATGTCCGCAATCGCGGCGTGACCAAGTCTCGCCTTCAGATACTTGCGCAGGAGCTCGTCCTCGCGAAGGAGCGCCGGAAAGTCGCGGTTCGCGTACCACTGCGATCTCCACGTCTTGGAGATCCCCAGCCGGAAGCCGATCGGATGTGTTTTCTGACCCATTAGCGATTCCTCTTCTTCTCTTCGCGTGCGTCGAGGATGATCTCGACGTGACTGGTTCTCTTTCTGATCGGCGTCGCTCGTCCCTGCGCCGCCGGCATGAACCGACGGAGTGCGGGGCCTTCGTTCACGATCGCGTGCTTGATGTAGAGCGTGTCCACGTCCACCGATTCATTTCCTTCTCTCGATTTGAACTCGGCGTTTGCGACGGCGGAGTTGAGAACCTTCTCGATCTGCTTCGCGGCGTGTTTCTTGGAAAAGCGGAGAAGACCGAGCGCTTCGTTCACATCCTTGCCGCGGATCTGGTCGATGACGAGACGCATCTTGTAAGGCGACTGGCGCGTCGTTCGCTGAGTCGCGCTCGACACTCCCTTTCGCTCAGCCTGGTGGCGCTCTTTGCGGAGCTGGCTTCTCTGGCTCATTTGACCGCCGCCTGGCCTCTCGCTGGCGTCGACCCCGATGGAGCGGTGCCAGTCGTCGCGACTCCGCCCGCTTTCTTGTCCGTGGCCTTCACCGCGCCCGTGTGCCCGCGAAAGAGACGAGTTGGCGCAAACTCACCGAGTTTGTGCCCAACCATGTTCTCCGTGACGTACACCGGAATGAACTTGTTGCCGTTGTGAACCGCGAAGGTATGACCGACGAAGTCGGGGATGATGGTGCTTGCCCGCGCCCAGGTCTTGATCACTCTCTTCTCGTTCTTGCCGTTCATCGTCGAGACTTTCGTCATCAACGCGTCTTCGACGTACGGACCCTTTTTGATACTTCTAGCCATGTTCGATTCTCAGAATTCGGAGTTACTGCGTTGCCTTGCCGCGCTTCCGTCCGCGGACGATCAGGCGCTGCGATGGCTTCTTCTTGTTGCGTGTCTTCACGCCTTCCTTGTTGCCCCACTTGTCGACGACGTTGCGTCCGCCGCGAGTACGACCACCGTGCGGGTGATCGACTGGGTTCATCACTTCACCGCGAACCTTGGGGCGCTTGCCAAGCCAGCGACTCTTGCCCGCCTTTCCGTGCGACATCAGCTCGTGCTCGGCATTGCCGACGGTGCCGACGGTCGCGAGACACTTGCCGTGTATCAAACGCATCTCGGTCGATGCCATGCGGAGCGTCACGTACTCGCCTTCCTTCGCCACCACCTCGAGCGAGGTACCAGCAGAGCGAGCCATCTGTCCGCCTTTGCCGGGCTTGAGCTCGACGTTGTGCACGTCGGTGCCGAGCGGAATCTCCATCAGTGGCAGAGCATTGCCGACGCGGCTATCGGAGCCCGGTCCGGAAACGATCTTGTCGCCCACTGAAAGTCCCTTGGGATGCAGGATGTAGCGCTTCTCGCCGTCCTCGTATTCGACCAGCGCTATCCGCGCCGTGCGATTGGGATCGTACTCGATCTCACGCACCGTGGCAG
>JBOHTC010000063.1:0-55171 GCA_050733495.1 Gemmatimonadaceae bacterium
GTCAGCGAAGGTCTTTGGGCGGTATTTGCGGGCGAGTGCGAGAGACATTGCGAGGCGGGAGTACCCCAGGCCTGACGGAGCAACGAAAGACACCGCATGCCGCTGCTACCTTCGGGGTCCTGACGGAGTTAGCGGGCTTACGCCCTCCGGGACCTGGGGCACTCCAATATACTGCGACTACGGACTGCGGACCAACTGCATTCCGAACTGCTGACTGATTGCGGATTGGGGAACTTACTGCGGACTGCAAACGAAAAGCTGCGAACCGCTAACGGCGGAACGGGCAAGAGCGCACCATCCGAGGCTTTTGCTTTCATTGTGGGCTTTTGCATTTGCTGACACTCGAGAGCTATGAGCTTATTGCCGGCTGCCTGCACCGTAACTTGTCAGCTAGCCCGCCGGCGGTTGTCCGCAACCCCGCAGTATCAGTGTGTCCGGAGTCCGCAGCTCGCAGCTCCTCGTTCGAAGCCCGCAGCAGGGTTCCCAATCCGCAATCAGTCAGCAGTTCGGAGTGCCGTTGAGTAAGCTCCGAAGCAGTTAGTCCGCAGCTCGTAGCTACCAAGAGTCGGTAGCTACCAGAAGTCGGTAGATACCAGAAGTCGGTAGCTACCAGAAAGAAGAAGCCCCGCGAAACGGATCGCGGGGCTTCTTCATGAGCGCCGGCGGTGCACGCGCTCGGTAGGTGAGGAGTTACTTCTTCGGCGGATTCACTTTGACCGTCGGAACCTTGATGGTCGCGGTGTCTTTCTTCACCTGCACTTTCGGCACCGTGACCTGGGCGGTGTCAGTGCCTACCGAAAGCGTGGGCGTGTGAATCGTATCCGTCTGTGTTCCCACCACCGGTTTCTCCACCTGATACTCTCCGTCACCAGTCTTCTTGCAAGCCGAGATTGAGACGACGGCCATTGCGGCCGCGACTACTGCTAACTTGCGCACGAGACGTCCTCCAAAAAGTGTGTTCGCCGGCGGGCCCGGCAACGACGCGAATAATACTCAATCCTCGAACGCCTCGCGCTGCCTTTTCCGCACACGTCGAAGCTCGTACACCTGCGCCACTTCGCCGCCAATGATGAAGATGAGCGCGGCGTAGTAGACCCAGATGACGACAATAACCAATGCAGCGACCGTGCCGCTGTAAAATGAGCCCGGATTGAACGAGCGTACGTAGGCAGAAAACGCCCGCTTGGCGATCTCCAGCATTACACTCGTGAACAGTGATGCAATGAGGGCGGTCTTCCAGCGGATCTTTCGGTGCGGCAAAAACTTGTACAAACAAAAGAACATCGTCGCGATGAACGAAAAGGCCAGCACCTGCCCGAGATTATACTCGAGCTGGCCCATGAGCTCTTTTCGTATTCCGAGGTCGGCGAGAATGAGTACGCTTCGTGTCGTTGCGATCGCCAGATAGGCACTCAAGGACGTGTACGCAACGAGGAGCAGGCTCGAGACGAGAGTCATCTCGATGTCGAAGATCTTTCCCGCAATGATGCCGCGGTCAGTGTCGATGTCGAAGATCGCCGCCAGGACGGTGCGCAACGATCCGAACAGACGCGTAGAGAACCAGATGAATCCGACGGCGCTATAAATCCCGAGCGACCCGCGTCTCTTGATTACTTCGTCGAGGATCGATGCCGCCGGACCGGAATCACCTGGCGGGTGGGGCGGGAGAAACTTGTCGACGATCGCGAGGACTTCGCCGGACGTGGTGTCCGGGGATTGATTCAGCAGGTAGACAAGGCCGGTCGCGAGCAGAAGAAAAAACGGCACCGCGGCGAGCAGGATGTTGAAGGAAATGCCGCCCGCAAGAAAAAAGACATTGTCTTCGCCGCTGTTGTCCCAGACTCGCTTGGCGTAGTCACGAAGCAGCCAGCCGCCCCGGGCAGCGAGCCCGCGCTCGGGCACTAGCTGTCTTTGTACGCCGCTTTTCTCTCGGCGATGCGGTGCTCGAGGCGTCCCCGCGTCTGACGCGCCGCCACGCGTCCGGCCTCGAAGGCGCTCGAGACCTGTCGCTTCTTGGCGTCCACCGCTTCGAAGGTCGCGTCAATGCGCTCCTCCACGGAAGCGCGAACGTCGCTGAATTTGTCGGCGACTGTCTCGCTCACATCCTCGACGAAATCCTGCGCCGCTTGCTGCGCCCGCCGCGCACGCCGACCGATCTCGCGCCGAGTGTCCTCACCGGCCTGGGGAGCGAGAAGAAGTGCGACTCCCGCCCCAAGCGCGAGCCCAATGATGAAGGATCCGACGCCAGGTCCGTGTCGTTCAACGACGACGTACGGCCGCTCGACGAAGTAAGGATCATCATCGTACCAATCGTACTCGTCCATGCGCTTTCTCCGGTTATTAGCGCTTCTTGGCTTTGGAGCCCTTCGACGCAGTTGATTTCCCCGCCGGCGCGTGCGACTCCTGCCTGACTGGCCGGTGCGATCCGTTGACCGCCGCCAATGACTCGCCTCCGGAGCCGCCGTTCAATAGCGATGATAGCTCCGCTCTCACGTCGGACGGCGTCATCCCGACCATCGTTGCCGTGCGCGCATAGTCACCGTTGGTCGATGCAAATGCACGCAACACAAGCTGGCGCCGCGTGTCCGCTAACGTCGCGCCCGGCGGTACCGTGATCGACGTCGTCGGATCCATTCCGCGACGAAGATGGCGCGGCATGATGTCTACGGCCTTGATCTTGTCGCCGCGGCTCATGATGACGGCCCGCTCGACTGCGTTCTTCAGCTCGCGAACGTTGCCCGGCCAGTTGTAGGAAAGGATCCAGTCCCAGGCGGCATCATCGAAACCTGAGAGCGGCTTGCCGTTCTGCTGGGCGAAACGCACAAGAAACTCATTCGCGAGCAGCTTGATGTCACCAATGCGCTCGCGGAGCGGCGGCAGAAATAGCTCTACGACGGCAAGCCGATAATAGAGGTCCTCTCTCAGATCGTTTTCGGAGAGGGCCTTCTGTAGATCGCGGTTCGTCGCGGCGAGAATTCGGATGTCGACCGTGATTTCTTTCTTGCCGCCAAGTCTGCGGATGCTGCGCGACTCGATTGCACGCAGGAGCTTGACCTGAATGTCGGTCGGCATCTCCGCTATCTCGTCCAGAAAAATGGTGCCGCCATCAGCCATCTCGAATGCTCCGGGTTTTTCATTCACCGAACCCGTGAACGCCCCCTTCTCGTGACCGAAGAGCTCATTTTCGAGTATGTCCTTGGGCAATGCGGCGCAGTTCAGGGCGAAAAACGGCCCCTTGGACCGGTCGCTCTTCGCGTGGATTGCGCGCGCGACCAGCTCCTTTCCCGTTCCGGACTCGCCAAAGATGAGAACGCTGGCGGTAGACGGAGCGACGGCCTCGATAATCTGATAGACCGCCCTCATCTCCTCGGACTGACCTGTCAGCTCTCCGAAATGCGTCAGCCCCTCGAGCTTTGAGGAAAGCTCGCGGTTCTTCTGCTGCACGTTGAACTTGTCGATCGCCTTGGGGATGAGCGCCTTGAGCCGATTCAGCTTGTCGGCGGTGAGAGGCTTCTCGACGTAGTCGTAGGCTCCCTCGCGCATTGCCTGCACCGCTGAATCGACAGTCGCCTGACCCGTCACGATGATGCACTCGGTTGGAATTGCCCGGAGCTGGAGCTCTTTCAGGAGTCCCAGTCCGTCGACCTTTGGCATTTTGAGGTCCGCGAGGACTACACCGAAACTCTCAGCGCCGAGCTGGTCGAGAGCCTTCTGGCCGTCGACGGCGACAGAAACGTTGTAGCCTTCGTCGCGCAAAATGGCGCTCAGCCCTTCCGTGATGGAACGGTCGTCGTCGGCAATCAGAATTTTGGCGTGCTTCGATTCATTCTTTGGAATGGCTTCTACCTTCGGGAGAAAGGGATAATATAACGCGCTCGCCGTGCTGCTCGACCTCGACGCCGATCATGTGCGCGAAGCGTTTGATAGCGAACACAAGCGGCTCGGCGCGCGCGCCGTAAATCATTAGCTCCATTTCGGTTCGGGCGCCATGCCCGGGCAGAAGCCGGAGGCTCCCGTCGGCTTGCGCCGTGAGCACGCAACTGACCAGCGCCAGTAGCCCTTCGGTCAGCGCATTCGCGACGCCGATCTGCAGAATGGCGCGCTCTACAAAGGGCACAAGATCGTCCGCCTTGTCCAGACCCGTCGCCCTGCTTCTGACCACCTCGGTGTTCACAGCAACGCCGTTCAACGCATTCCGGATCTCGTGGCCGGCGCGCCTGGTTATCTCATTAACGACTTCCGCGGCGCCAGCTTTCGACCTCCGCGGTCTGTCAGTCACTCAGGTCAGCATCATCGGGCGCTGCTTCAACGACCGCGAGGTCCGGATGCGGCTGTGGCTTGTGTTTCACGATTGGCTTGATGAATCGGTCGACGATGTCGCGCGTGTTGACCACCGCCAGCTGGGTGAAGAGAAAGCTGAATTTCTCCTCGTACTCCTTCGCCAGTGTGGCTTTGTTTTCAGCGGGCAGGTCCCAGAATCTCTTCTTGAACGGTCCAAGGGCCTTTTTCCGGGTCTTGTAAAAGAACTGCTCGTCGGTGTCCTTCGGCTTGCGCTCGTCCTTTGCGTTCTGCCTGAGCCAACCGTAGATCTCGTCGCGAAAAGCAGCAGGAATGTTGTCGTACAACATCGTCTGAAAATTCGTAGCCAGGTGGATCTCGGCGGTCTCCGTACGCGGGAAATTATGGAATGCGCTGTCGGGGAGCGTCGAGGCGCCGTGCTGAACCGCCCCCGACAGGCCGTACTTCTCTCTGGCAACTTTCGACAGCCGCGCGAGGGTGTCGAAGTCGATCTTGACGTCGGCAATGCTTCCGTCCGCGAGCACGACACCTCCATGCGTCGTGCCTGACTGAACACTGATTTTCGACAACCCCTCAGTGCCCGGAGAACGACGTTTCAGCGTGGCGTTGAAATTGTCCATGTAGGTTTCCAGCTCTTCGACCGTCGAGTTTTCTGTACCCACCTCTCCAATCTCGCCGCCGATCGAGATGTTGATTCGATCGGGCTGCAGCTCTCTTACCGTCAGGGCGAGCTCCACCGCCTGCTCGTAGTTGTTCCGCTGCTGCTCCTTGAGCGTCGGCTTCGATAGGTCGACGAGCGTCGACGTATCGACGTCGATATTGAAGAAACCCGCCGCGATCGCCTCGCGGGCGAGCTGCTTCACGCCGTTCACTTCCGTCACGGGATCGACGGCGAATTTCTTGGCGTTCACCTGAAAGTGGTCGCCCTGAATGAAAATCGGCCCACGAAATCCCTCCCGAAGCGCAGCGGCGAGCATCACCGCGACGTACTCCGCCGGTCTCTGGTCGGTGTAGGCAATCTCCGAACGCGCGATCTCGAGAATGAGCGCACCAACCTTGAGCTTCACGGCCGAGCGGAAGAGGGCTCGAGCGGTATCGTAAGCCATTCCGCGAATGTTCATCGCCGGAACCGTAAATCCGCCCACCTCTCCCCTTCCCCGCGCGAGGTACAGGTCGTGGATCGAAGACGGACGCACTCCGAGCGCTTCGCCGATCTCCCAGATCAGCCAGCGTGCTTCGTCGCGTTCGTCCTGCTCACCGAATACCGCCGTGTAAACGAGCTTGTCCATCTTGGACGATGCGATGGCGGATTCATCGTGCACTGTTAACCGGCCGTCAAGCACGGTCACCGATTTCTGGAATGGATTATCGAACATATAAGTCACAAACTCGTTTGGGTTTTCTCGTGTCGCAAGGGCTGGCGCCGGATAACATTGTCATGCTCGTGAGCATAACATTGTCATGCTTGTGAGTACAACGCGCTTCGTTCGCCGATCTGCCACTTTACACACTCCAGCGTGGGTCGCTCTTTGGCAGCGACTCCCACTCTTTCTTTGCAGCGTCGGCGCCCGGCCTTCCCAACAATGCATAAGCGAATTGTTTTCCCAGCTCAACGCCGGGCTGATTGAACGCATCGATTCCGTATAGCTGTCCCGCGTACGAGGTCGCGATCTCGAGCATCATCATCATCTGACCGACGTGGGACGGGTCGACGCTCTCGATTTGGATAGTCATGTTCGGTCGACCACGACGCGCGAGCGCCCCGGCTGTCGCGCGCTGCTCGACGTCGATGAGCTCCCCGAGCGAGTGACCGCCCAAATATCCAAGCTCCTTCACATCGCCAAACTCGGAAGGGATCTTCACGTCGGCGCCTCGATTTCGTACCGACACAAAAGTCACCGTCTTGTTGGCCGGCCCTTCCATGAAGAGCTGAACCTGGGCGTGCTGATCGGTAGCGCCAAGGGCAGCGAGGGGCGTCGATCCAACTGAGGTGCCGTCTGGCTTCTTCTTTCCAAGACTTTCCGCCCACAGCTGAACGAACCAGGCTGCAAAATCTCTCAACGGATCGGAGTACGGCATGAAGACAGCGATGCTCTTCTTCTCCTCCGTATCGGCCAGCCACTGCAACATTGCGTAGACTCCGGCGGGATTCCGCGCGAGGTCCGGGCTCTCACACCGACTGGCCATCTCTGCCGCGCCTTGAAGCAGCGCGGCCACGTCGATTCCGATCAGCGCAGCGGGGAGCGTACCCACAGCGGTCAAAACACTGAATCGGCCCCCGATGTTCGGCGGAATCTCCAGAGCCGGCACCTTGAGTCGCTCGGCGAGCGGCCGTAAGGCGCCTTGCTTGGGGTCCGTGACGAACACCATCTGTTGCGTCACGTCGAGCTTTTCGGCGAGCAATCTCTCGTGGACGATCAGAAACTGGGACATAGTCTCCGCAGTTCCTCCGGATTTCGACGTGACGATGAAGAGCGTGCGCGGGAGCCTCAGCCGGGCGAGCAGAGCGGCGATAGTTTCGGGGTCGACGTTGTCGAGCACGTGAAGCCGGGGATAGCCGCCGCGCGATTTCTCGTCGAGCATGTTCCATCCGCTCGGCCTGAGAGCCGTGCGAAGCGCTATCGGACCGAGTGCGGAGCCACCAATGCCGAGGATGACGACGTCGTCGTACTTGCCCCGTGCAGTCTGCGCGAAGCTCGTCACCTGAGCTAGAAGTCTCGAGTCGCGCGGAAGATCGACGAAACCGACTGCCCCGCTGCCGCTCAACGAATCAAACCCGCGCTTCGCGCCCGCGAATTTCGCTGGCGCACTGGACCAGGTTTTCTGATCGATCCCGCCTGGCGAGATCATCATGTTCGAGTAGTCGAGCCGGAGAGTCATCTCAGTCGAATTGAACCGTCAAACCGTCGAACGCAGGAGCAATGCCGGGCGGGAGCTCCGCCTCCAGCTCGGCGTGAGCCGTTCGATGCGTGAGATGGGTGAGCCACGTTTGTCGGGCGCCGATCTTTTTTGCCGCGTCGACCGCTTCGCCGACGCTCAAGTGAGTGGGGTGAGGCGTCCGAAAAAGCGCATTGAGCACGAGCACGCTGACTCCCTTGAAGGCGCGCAGAGCGGCTTCGGGTAATTCCTTCGCATCCGTGATATAGCCAAGGTTGCCAATCCTGTATCCGTACACGGACGTCGGTCCGTGCGGCACGCTCACCGGCGTGATGTCGACGTCACCAACCCGAAAGGTCTTCCCAGGCATCACAGCGTGCGCCCGCCCCTCGGGCTTGCTAGTGCCAGGTAGAGCCTTGATGGAATCGTCGAAGATGTAGGCAAAGCGTTTGGCCAATCGATCCATCGTGTCGGCTGGACCATACATGTCGATCGGTGCATCTGTGCGATCCGAAAGGGCCCGGATGTCGTCAATCCCGTGTACATGATCCGCGTGATCGTGAGTGAACAGAATCGCGTCGACGCTGCTCACGCCGGCTGCAATGAGCTGCAGACGCAGCTCGGGCGGGGTGTCGATGAGGATATTTGTGCCTCCTTCCGTCTGCACCAGGGCTCCGACTCGCGTCCGCTTGTCCCGCCGATCCGTCGACCTGCAGACCTCGCACGCACATCCAATCTGGGGGATGCCAAAGCTGGTTCCAGTCCCCAGAAAGATCAGTTTCAGAGAAACTCCACCTTGAGAAGATTGGTCGTCCCGGGCATGTCGAACGGGACGCCCGCCGTGACGATGATCCGATCTCCCTTTGCTGCGAGCTCTCGTTCGACCACGGCCGTTTTGGCGCGGGTCATCATCTCGTCGTAGTCCGCGCAGTGCGGGACTAGTTGAGGGACTACTCCCCACACGAGACTCAACTGCCGAAACGTGCGACCTTCGTCCGTCAAAGCAAGTATCGGCACAGGAGGACGTTTTGACGCGACCACCCGTGCGGAGAATCCGCTCTTCGTAAACACTACGACGAGCGGAGCGCCAAGCATGTCGACGGCCGCAACCGTCGCGGCGGCAATGGCAACTTCAGTGGCGACGACACCGTCGCCCTGCTCGGCGCCGGCGAACGGCGCGACCGGAGGGTGGGTCTCGATCTCCTTAATGATCCGTGTCATCGCTTCGACTGCCAGCCTCGGATAAGCACCCGCAGCAGTTTCGGCGGACAGCATCACGGCGTCGGTTCCGTCCATGATTGCGTTCGCGACATCGCTCGCTTCCGCGCGCGTTGGCCGCGGATGCTCGATCATCGACTCCAGCATCTGCGTTGCGGTGATCACCGGACGGCCGTACTTGTTGGCGAGGCGAATTATGCGCTTCTGCGCGCCCGGCACTGCTTCGAACGGGAGCTCCACTCCGAGATCGCCGCGCGCAACCATGACCGCGTCGGATGCGCGCACGATTGCTTCGATGTTCTGGAGAGCTACGTCCTTCTCTATCTTTGCGACGACGAGAAGCCACTTCGGAATCATGCCGCGGAGTGACTCGATGTCCTCCGCCCGCCGCACGAAGCTGAGCGCGAGGTAGTCGACCTCCTGCTTTACGGCGAAGCGAATGTCAGCCTCGTCCTTCTCCGTAATTGACGGCGCGGATACCTGGATGCCTGGAAGGTTGAGCCCCTTGTGGCTCTTGAGCTCTCCCCCATTGAGGACCCGCGCCTTCACGCGACCATTGGCTACTTCGAGCGCGACCAGCTCGATCAGACCGTCATCGATAAGGATGCGATCGCCAACCCGGACGTCGTGCGCGAGCTGATCGTATGTGACGGGGATCTCGTCTTTCTTCTCCTCACCTTCGTGCACCAATACCACGTCATTACCTACCGAAAGCGTGATCGGCTTCGGCAGGTCGCCTATGCGGATGCGGGGTCCCTGGAGGTCACCAAGTATGGCAATGGGTCGATTCGCCTCATTGGCAAGGCGCCGCACCGTCGCGATCGTCTCTGCGTGCTGCTCGTGCGTCCCGTGCGAAAAATTCACGCGGGCGACGTTCATGCCCGCGTCGATCAGCCCGCGAATCGCATCAGCGTTCGCGGTCGAGGGCCCAAGCGTGCAGACGATCTTGGTGCGCGGGGTGTAGACGCCTGTCACTTCCCGCCGGGTGTGAGTGAGCCGACCTTCGCTTCGAGACCCGCGATCAGCTCGTCGAAGGACTTCTGGAAGCTCGCGATCCCGTCCTCGAGAAGTTTCTGTGTGACCTCGCGCATCGAGATGCGTTCAGTTTCGATCTCCTTGAGCAGGCCCTCGGCGGCGCCGATTCTCTTATCGACCGTTCTCTGGATGACACCGTGATCGCGGAATGCATCGATCGTAGCGGGCGGCATCGTGTTCACCGTATCCGGACCGATCAGCTCTTCAACGTACATGACGTCGCGATACGCCGGATTTTTGGTGCTCGTGCTCGCCCAGAGAGGGCGTTGTACCCGCGCTCCTTGCCTCGCGAGCGCGTCCCACCTGGGCCCGGAGAATTTTTCCTTGAAAAGCTGATAGGCAAGCTTGGCATTTGCGATTGCCGCGCGACCCTTGAGCAGGCCGAGTCGCTCCTTTTCGGCGGGAGGTGCCTTGGCAATGAGAGCGTCGAGCCTCTTGTCCACTTCGGTATCGACGCGGCTTACAAAAAAGCTCGCCACCGACGCTAAGCCATCTATTGGTTGACGGGCTTTGAGCCGGTCCTCGAGCCCCGCGAGGTACGCCTCGATCACGCGCTCATGGGCTTCGATGGCGAAAAGAAGCGTAATGTTGACGTTGATTCCCTCGGCGATGAGCCGGCGCACCGCAACTGCACCTTCTTTCGTGCCCGGCACCTTCACCATGACGTTGGGACGATTCACGGTCTTCCAAAGCCTGCGCGCCTCTTCGACTGCATCGTCGGCGCGGTGTGAAACGCCCGGGGAGATTTCTATGGAGACAAAGCCGTCTGCGCCACGAGTCGCGCTGTAAACTCTGGCGAAGATGTCGCAGGCGTCGCGGACATCCGTCGTCTCGACCAGCTCGAAGAGCTGCGCGCTCGTCAGACCTTCGTCAGCCGCCGCGAGCTGCTCATCGTATGCGTTTCCGCCGGCAAGTGCCTTCTGAAAAATGGTAGGATTGGAAGTCATGCCCGTCAGCGCGTCGTCTTTGACGCGACGCTCGAGCTCTCCGTTCTGAAGCATCGTGCGGTCGATGCTGTCGAGCCAGATTGACTGACCGACGTCGTGGAGTTCCTGAAGTCTGCTTTTCGCCATGAATGATCCCCCTCTTCAATTCTAACTATCCTCGCCGCGCTTCGCTTCTCTGTTTGTCACAGCGGCGGAAGATTTGCTCCAACCGAATTCGTGCAGCAGCGTCGAATCTTTCTGCTATCGCCCGCTAGCTGTGGCGGCAAGAGGGCCGCCCTGCTATTCAATCCGCGGGCCGATTTTCCGATTGCTCAAAGAGTACGGAGCGACGAAGGGCGCCGCTCGGCGAGGTGTTCAGTTTCCTCAGCGGACTCTATTTCCGCGGCAAGCTGAACTACGCACGCGCCTTCGAGAACCCGCCGCCGAGAAAGGGTCCCGGAGTGCACATCATCACACCCACAGATGGCCTGTGCTCACCCGGTCTCATGGTCACGCTCGAAGATCTCGATCGTTTCGCCACCGGCAAATACGTCGACGTTCTTCTGCTGATTTTTGGGAAGCGTCTCCTCTTTCCAAAGGACTTCGTGGGACACGGCGATTTGGCGAGGGGCGGGATGCTGCTGCAGCGAGCGGCGAGCGGAAAAGAGCTCACCTACATCGCGGTCTCGCATCCCTCGCGGCTCGGAATCAACGCATCGAAAAGAGCGCGCACGAAAGCGAAGGCGCGCCATGAGGCGACCATAGGGAATTAGAAATCCCGCTTGCGCATCTCCTTGAAGAAGCGCTCGTGCTCCTGACGCTCCTTGAGCGTCTCGGCGTCGGTTGGCAGATCCGGCAGATTCTTGTCGTATCTCTTTCCAAAGCCTCTTCGAACATTCGCTTTCGCAGCTTTAGCCGCGTTTTTTTTTGCCAACGCTGCGATCTTCTTGTCGTCCATAGCCCTCTGGGGGTGACGGGAAAGGGTGCGTTCTAAATATGTCACCTGGCGCTGCGATCGTCACACAAAAATTCCCCGAACCTCGATTGATTCCACCTCGAACAGGTTAACATAGTGTAGACGGATGGCAGCGCCGTTCGGAAACCGCTCGCGAGAGAAGCCATGAAGACCTTCCCGGACGCCATATCGGTCCTCTCCGCCATGATCACCCCGGCCGTTTTGATCTCGGCTTGCGGATCACTGATCCTGGCGACATCAGATCGCTTGACCAAAGCAGTTACGCGAACGCGGGAGATCACGAGCGCGCTCATTCCGCGCGCCGAGGATCAGAGAACGGACACTCGAGAAGAAGAACGACGGATGCTGTTCACGCAGCTCGACTTCGTGACGACGCGCTCACGCCTCCTTCAGAGAGCGTTGTCGCGGCTCTACGCCGCGCTTGCCTTTTTCGTCGGTACGAGCGTGGCGATCGGCCTCGTAGCGATCAGCAGCCCCCGTTTCACTTTTGTTCCAATTGCGCTCGGGCTCTGCGGCGCGGGCCTACTGCTTTACGCGGCGTTTCTCCTCATCAAGGAATCGCGGTTCGCACTTGCAGGGGTAAACGAGGAGATGGATTTCATGTGGAAGCTCGGGAAGACTTACGGCCCCGAGGACCTCGTGGCGAGAGGGATTAAGAAAGCGCGCTGGTTCGGCGGGGTACGATAGACAGCACGGGCGAGTGCGGCTTCAACCGCACTCGCTAAAGCCGCACACGTGGCACTTGGCGCATCCTTCGGCGAACTCCAGTGATGAACCGCAGTCTGGACACGTTCCGATGAACGATTCGCTGCGGTTCAGCGCATCGAACCCGTACTGCGCCTGACCCGCCTCCGGGGATTTCGCAACCGGAGTTATTACCGGCGGCACGACCTCGACCGGTGAAGGACTGGCCGGCGCCGCACCAAGCAAATCCTGCTGGACACCCTGCTTCTCGCGCATCCATTTTTCGAGCGCGATACCAATCGCATCGGGGACCGACAGCACCTTGTTCGGTCCGAGTCCAATCGCCTTATCCGATGCAATCCCACGCAGCTGCCGGTGCACCTCTCGAATGGGGATTCCCGAACGGAGCGCGAGCGAGATGAGCCGCCCCATTGCCTCCGCGTCGGCCATTGCGGCGCCGCCGGCCTTCCCGAGATTGATGAAAACCTCGAAGGGCTGACTCCGATCGTCCTCGGTGATGTTGAGGAACATCGTGCCAAGCGGTGTCTCGATGCGCGTCGTAATGCCGCGCAGTGTGTCCGGCCTTGCCCGCTTCGCGCGACGCTGAAGGTTCTCTGCTTCCGCGTCGAACAGCGCCTGCTTGAGTCTCGCGTTGTCCGCGTCGAGCTCCGCGATCGTACCGTGCAGCTCTCCTCGCTCGGCGCGGGCATCCGCCATGCCGTCGCGGTCCGCCTTGGCCTGCTCCGTAGCGCCTGTCGATAGCACCTGATTGTCGCGCGAGCCATCCCGGTAGACGGTGACTCCTTTGCACTTCAGCTCGTAGGCAAGCTCGTAGATCGCCCGTACATCGTCGGGTGTAGCGACGTGCGGAAAGTTGGTCGTCTTGGAGATCGCGGAATCGCAATTCTCCTGGAAGGCGGCCTGCATCCGCACGTGCCATTCTGGCGTGATGTCGTGGGCCGTGACAAAGACGCGCTGCCACTGCGTCGGCACTTCATCGAAGTGTATGTGACCCAGCTTCGCAATCTTTTCCACCAGCTCTTCGGAATACCAGCCCTCTTTCTTGGCGATAGCGACGAAATCCTCATTCACATCAGGCATCTGCGCACCGGCCTGATTGCGCATGAACGCGATCGCGAAAAGCGGCTCGATCCCGGACGAACAGCCGGCGATGATGGAGATAGTTCCGGTCGGAGCTACAGTGTTGACGTTGCAATTGCGCAGCATCTGCATCGGACGAACGCGATTGCCTTTGGCGTCGCGCGCGCACGTCTCATCGGGGCCCCAGATGGATCGCGCCCATTCGGGGAAAGGACCTCGGTCGTTGGCAAGCCTTTCGCTCTCGCGCTTGGATTCTACGTCGATGAATTTCTGGAGCTGGCGGCCGAACTCAACGCCTTCGACTGAGTTGTACGCGACGCCGAGGCGAACGAGCGCGTCAGCGAAGCCCATCACGCCGAAGCCGATGCGCCTGATCCTCTTGGACAGCGCGTCGATCTCCGGAAGTGGATACTTGTTGACGTCGATGATATTGTCGAGAAAATGCACCGACAGATGGATGTCGCGCTCGAGCGCTTTCCAGTCCATCTGACCGTTCTTCACATAGAAGCCGACGTTGATCGAGCCCAGGTTGCAGACATCGTAAGGGAGGAGTGGCTGCTCGCCGCAGGGATTCGTCGCCTCGTATTGTCCGACGTTCGGAACGGGGTTGAACCGATTTGCCTCGTCAATGAAGAAGCAGCCGGGCTCGCCAGTCCTCCAGGCGCCGTCGATCATCTTGTCCCACACCGTGCGCGCGTCGAGCTGGCCCATCACCTTCCCGTTCGAAGTATCGACTAGATCGTAGGTCGTTCCCGCCTTCACGGCAGCCATGAACTTGTCGGTAACGGCAACCGAGATGTTGAAGTTCGTGATCTGGGTCAGATCTTCCTTGCAGGTGATGAAATCCATGATGTCGGGATGATCGACGCGCAAAATTCCCATGTTGGCGCCGCGACGCGTACCGCCCTGCTTCACTGCGTCGGTCGAGGCGTCGTAAAGCTTCATGAACGACACAGGTCCCGAAGCCACGCCGGTGGTCGAGCGAACCATCGAGCCTTTTCCGCGGAGCTTGGAAAAGCTGAATCCGGTTCCCCCACCCGACTGGTGGATGAGAGCCATCGACCGCAGCGTATCGTAGATCCCGTCGCGCCCGTTCGAGAGCGCGTCCTCGACAGGAAGAACGAAGCACGCGGAAAGCTGACCAAGGGGCCGGCCCGCGTTCATGAGCGTGGGCGAGTTGGGCTCGAAACGACGCTCAACCATGAGGCGATAGAAATCACTCGCCGTGTCCGTCACCTCGGCGTCGCTCGATCCGTAGCGCCGGTCCGCCTCAGCCACCGTACCCGCCACTCGCCAGAACATTTCCTCCGGCTGCTCCAAGGGCGTGCCCGACGCGTCCTTGATCAGGTATCGCTTCCCGATCACGGTGCGTGCGTTGTCATTCAGCTGGGCGTCGCCCCGGGGCGGTACGACAGGTATAGGCATTAGATACAACTCTCCGCTGGGTGAAATGGTTGTCAAGAACAAGACGATGGAGTCACGACTGCACGCTTGGGCACCGGATGGTTTCGATACGGGCAGGCATACTACCCGTATTCGTGGGTCCGCGCCAGTCTCGGCTTATCTCCTGTTGTGACAATGACTTACAGAATCCACATCACGAATAAATATTGCGACCCTGGTTTCCACGCTGTCGCTGGAATCGGGCACCGCTCGGCTCAGTCGCATAGCCCGCGCCTGGGATAACCTTCGCCACAAAATGTCCGCCGGCATCCTCTAAATACACCTGACGACTGGAGTTAGATCGATGGCGACCGAGGCGGAATTCTTAGGGTTTGGACCAGCTTTCTCTTATAGCCCGGGAGGCGGGCGGGCGGGAACCGGGGTGGCGGAGAGCACGCATTGCCTGGATTCACGACGCCCCATGAATCAAAACGATGCGCCGAACGTGCCGTACACCGACGCGCGGCGCGCGCCAAGCTGCTCGCGGTTCGTAAGCGGGAACGCGATCCCGAATCGAAGTCGCGTCGGGACATCGAGCTGGAGACTGCTATCGATATTGAGCTCGGCTCCCGCCGACGTCATCACGGGATTGGAAGCGTCGCTCGGAAAACAAACACCGTTGTTCGCCGCAGCAGCTCGCGCCGGACAAAACGCGCGGCCCGTCTCTCCGAATAGCGAGAGTGAAGTTTTGTCGAAGAAAATCGGAATGAAGCGAAAGCCACGCGAAGGAGCGGACAGCGGAGCGCGGTACTCGAGCGCAGCCGAATAGGCTCGAATTCCTTCTTCCGAGCTCACTGGATATCCGCGCACTCCGAACGTCCGCCGCTGCTCGCCGAGGGCGAACCCGGGGAAGACCTCGAGAGAGGTGCCACTTATTCCCCCGGCTGAGAAACGGTCCAGGGACCGCTCGTCGGTGATTCCGCCGGCAGCGCGGAACGCCAGCACGTGGTGCGCGAATCCCGGGAGGTCCACCGACTTGTAAATGGAGGTAGTGCCGACGACACTGCGGGTTGACGATCCCGACGTGCCGCGCTCCCATCGCTGCCGCGCGTTGACGCTCGCACTCACGCCATCTTCGGGCGAGATAGCCAGCTCGGGTCGCTGGGCATTCGACCATCCGAGCGACGCGACAATTCCCGGCAGCGTGTGCGTCGCACTATAGAATCGATTCAGTAGCTCGAGAAGTGTGTCCGGTTTCGTGGAATAGGAGATGCTTTCGATTTCGCCGCCGATGGATGCAAAGGAATAAGTTCGAAAGCGCGGCCGAGTAAATGTCGCCTGTAGGGACGCGAAGCGATCGCGCTCGAGCAGCGTCCCGACCTTGGTGAGCGTGCCCGCGTTATTCTGGGAAAGACCGTCGTTGGCGAAACTTTGAGAAGTGTACAAATCGATCAGAGGCACGCCGAGTCCCGCGTATTCATAAGAGAGAAAACCAGAGTTCTCACCGAACCGATTATTTCGGAGTGCTTCGAGTGTGAAGCTGTGACGCCCGACCACGTCGTAGCCGCTCGTCATCGCACCGAACGACGTGCCGTCCGCGGTCGTGCCCTCGAAGACTGGGAGCCAATACGTGGGAAGGAGCGAATGCCATGGCGAATAGCGCGTGATGCGCGACGTGTCCTCGGTGCCAAGAGGCGGTAGATCCGGATTCGCCGCCAAACAATCTGAGCATCCGCGCCCTGGCTCGCTTTGCGACCGGATGCTTGCCACCGAATCGAGCGGCCTCGGGACAGGAGCGATTCCGATGTGGTCGCCATCCGCAAGGAAGAGTACTGCGGCAAGCCTGGTCTGGTCCGGCGAAATCTCCGGCGAGAAAACTCCGGTGGCGGCGTCAGTCAAACGATCGATTCTCACCGGCGTCGTCGTAATGTCCGCGACGTAGATCTCCGGCATCCCGTTCCGCTCGGACGAGAAATAGATGCTGCGTCCATCCCGGGACCAGCTCGGTTGGGAGTTTATCGCGCGTGACGCGCCGAACGATGTAATGCGCACGCCGTCCACGTCGAGCACGACGATCTGTGACACCCCTCGTGTCTGCGCGAGCGCAACGATGCGCGAACCATCGGGTGACCAGCGCGGATCCATCCACTGTGTGTCGAGGCTCGCGGTGGTAATCGGCCTGATGGATCCACCTCGCGACGAGATGCGCACGAGCCGGGTAGTCGCCGGAACATCCTGCACCGCGACGACCTCGCCATCCGCTCGGACATCCGGAGTGGACAGCCGGGCCCCGTGAGTGAGGCGCGTCTCGCGCCCTTGGCGCTCGACGTAGAGATCCTCTCTAACATGATAGGGATCCACATAGTCCGGCTGGGTGAAGACGATGCCTCCGTCCGGCAAGGGCTCGTTCGTGCCGGTGCCGTTTCTCCGACCAAGGTTCTTCTCCCGGCCATCGAGCGACACCTCGTACGCCGCCGGAACCTCCCGTCCCGTGTCGCCAGAATACATAATGGCGGTGTCGCCGAGCCAGCGCGGGAAGAGCGCGATGCGTCCGCTCGTCGTGAGCTGGGTCCAGGCGGGCATCACCGTGTGCGCGGCCTTCATCTCGCGCGAAAGTGAATCGCGCCATTGCTCCCACGCCGTCTGAAAAGACTCGCCGAACGCGCTGCGAGAGGTGAACGTGAGGATGAATGGCAGCGGAGTCTTTGCACCACGCTCTACGAAGTCCCTGATGCTGCCAGGGCCGCGCGTGCGAGAGAGGTAGTCGAAGAGCAAAGACCCGTACACGTAGACCACTTCGCCGCCAGGAAACCGACTCGTGTTGGGGGATAGCTCCTGCAGGCTTGGAATCCGGTTCGCAAGCGCCGCGGCGCGCGCGATCATCGAATGCTCGTCGCTCACCAGGCGGCCGACACCGGTGAGACGAGACTCATAGTAAACGGCTAAACCTTCAACCACCCATCGCGGTTCGTATTGGTTTGGAAAAAGAAGCGGGTTGCGTCCGAAGATTGCCTGACCGACGCGCCAGATGCCACGCGTGCGATCGAGGTGGAATATGTGTGTCAGCTCGTGGGTGACGACGAGGGCATTCCAGTCGGCATAGTTGCGCAGGCCTGATGCATCCGTTGGTGGGTGCGCATACACGACGATGCGGTTCGTCGGGAACGGCGTCGCGTATCCGTTCGCGTAGTCGACGTTGTCGGAGATCACCAGATCGATGATTCCGCGAGGGGGAACGAGCTCGGTCGCGAGCTCGGTATAAGCGCGCTCGGCGTTTACCGCCGCGCGACGGGCTTCCTTTTCGAGAGGCGGTGCGAAGTGAACGCGAAAATGTCGAGTGCGCAGAGTCCGCCAATCTTCATTGGGCGGCACCTGCGCGGTCGCTGCCCGCGCCGCGCTGAGAAGCAGCGCGGCGACAAGCGCAATTCGTCTCACGGATTCTGGGCCAACGACGCGAAGTAGCTCTCGAGACCGTGCAATATCGCGGTGGCGTACGACTCCTGGTATTCGGGCGTTCTCAGGGCTGCCTCCTGGTCTGGCATAATAATGAAGGCGCCTTCGGTGAGAATCGATGGCATCCACGTGCCCCGAGCGACGGCGATGTTCTGGAACTCCGCTCCATTGTCGCGGAGTCCGAGCTGCTCGAGCAGCGATGCCTGGGTGGCGACGGCAAGTGGAATTGAATGCGGCCAGAAGTAGAGCGTCAGAGATCCGTTGTTGACGAACGGATTCACGCCATCGGGAAAGGCGTTCAGGTGAATCGACACGAACGCGTTGGCATTCGCGCGCCGGCTGATGATCGCCCGAAGGCCGAGGTCGACTGGATCAGGCGTGGTGCGAGTCATCACGACGTTTGCGCCAGCCTGCGTGAGCAAATCGCGCAACCTGAAGCCGACCTGGAGCACCGCGTCGGCCTCGTAAAAGGTGGTTGGTCCAGTGGCGCCAGCGGGTGGATGTCCCGGATCGACGGTGATCGTGAGGCCTCGCAATGGATTCGCACGGTCAGCGATACGGGGAGGTCGACGCACTCGAAACGTCAGAGTACCGTCCTGCCAGAGAGCGAGGTATCCATAGGGCGCTCGGTTGAGATTTATCGAGTACCTCACCCTGCCCGCCTCAGGAGTGGAGCTGATACTGTTGAAGTACGCATCCTGAGCCTGCGGCATCATCGATATCACCGGTGCGCCACTGACCCCATAGACGAGGAGCGAGAGCGACCGGTCCGTCTCCTCTACCAGGTACGGCGGAGGCGGACCGGTCATCGGAATGATTACGTCTATCCAGTCGGGACCCGGCTCGATCCGCACAGCGCCCACCTTTCTCGAGGGTGCGAGACTATCCCCGAGCACGCGGTGCGCGGAGTCCGCAGAGATGTACTTTGCCTGGAGCTCGCTCCTAAGAACCCACGCAACCTGACCGGAATCGAGCTCGATTCGCACGAAATCATCTCCGCTCGCTCGCTGCGAACCCGTCGCTTTCACGACGGTTCCCGGAAAGAGAAACCACTTATACTCTTGCCCGTTCCCGGGGGCAGGCCTCGCTATGGTCACGCGATCAGTATCGTCGACCGTCGAACCGGCCGCGCCGAGAGCAACATAGATATTCCCGGGGATCGGGAGCAGAGTGTCCGGCGATGGGGGCGCGTTCAGTGTGTCGCCAACCAGAGTGTCGCGCCGCGTGGTGTCGGGTAGCGGCGGAATCCTTATCGGAAGAGTGAGTCTGGCGATGCCGCTCGCATTCGCGGCGACGAGCTGATATCGCGGAGCGGAGTCGGTCGGCACCGGGAGCCATCCCATGAAAGCGCCATTGGGCCATACAGGCACCGGCACACCGTTGATCTGCAGGGCGGCATCACCACTTCCAACGCTTCCCAAAATGAAATTTGAATCCCGGACAGTGAGGAGCTGGTCGGCTTTCGGATAAACGACGTTGATCTGAAGTGGCCCGCGTACCTCGGGCACAGGAGGAAGCTTGGGGTTTGCGGGCGGAAGCGGAGCCGGCACCATAGGCGTCGCGACTGGCGAAGATCCGGCTGCGGGTCGTCCCGGAGCGGTCGCACACGACGCATCCAGAACTACTACGCAACATACTAAAACTCGAAAACCGAGAGCTTTCATCGTGGGAATTCAGGTTGCACGTGGATTGAGAAACCAGTCTTTCCAGTACGCATGGGTAGTGCCCTCACCGTTTTGCTTCTATCTTTTGCGTCGGGGAGAGAGAAAGGCTCCCGCGATCGCAAACACAACGCTCTTTTCTAGCCAAAATTGCTTGCAGAAATTTTTGGGAGTTCGAATGTCGGGCTGATCAGGCACGACAACCAGGACTCCTTTATGATTGCCAATCTAGAGACCGGCGATATCGCGACCATCAGCGCGCCAGCCGTCGTCTCGGTGCATACCGCTCCTTTCATTCTGATCGTGGCAGACGGAGTCGGGGGCGCGGCATCGGGAGCCCTCGCCAGCTCCATTGCGACCGAGACAATCCTGAGCGAACTGCACCGATGGTGGCACAAAGTCCCGAAGCGGACCCCCGATTCGATAGAAGCAGCTCTGAAGCGCGGGATCGATGTCGCCAACAAAGCGATTTACCAGGAAGCAAACTCGTCACCCGAGCATCACGGCATGGGCACGACCACGACGCTTGCGCTCGTGCTCGACGGAGAGGCGTTCCTTGGACAGGTCGGCGATAGCAGGGCCTACCTCGTTCGCGACGGTGCCGCCAAGCAGCTGACCAAGGACCAGTCGTTCGTGCAGCGCCTGATCGATGCGGGGCGGATGACCCAGAAGGAAGCCGCCCAGAGTGAGCACCGCAACATCATTCTTCAGGCGCTGGGTCCCGAGGAAAAGGTCGTCACCGATCTCTACCGCGCGAAGCTCGAGGCCGACGACTTCCTGGTACTGTGCAGCGACGGCTTGTCGAATCAGGTATCTCCCGAAGAGATCGCGCGCATCACCACAGGCGCGGGCGGGCCCGAAGACATCTGCAAGGCGCTGATCGAAGAAGCAATGCATACCGGCGCGCCGGACAACGTAACCGTTGTCGTGGCGCGTCTCCGCCCGACAGACGCCGCCACTCGACCCGGGAAATGAGCTAGCCAGCCTTTGCGGGAATGGTCTCTCCCGTGTGTGGCGCAGAGCCGATGGGCACCTCGCGGTTCCATGGCGCGATAAACGGGAGAAGAAGAAGGGGCGGGATCGCCGCGGCAACTGTGATCACAAAAAAGGATGGCCATCCAAGCGATTCGGCGATCTTTCCGCCGGGCGCGACGAGAATGTCGCGGCTGGCTGCCATGAGACTTGAGAGCAATGCGAACTGAGTAGCCGTGAATCGCTTGTTGCACATCGTTTGGAGAAAGGCAGTCATTCCGGCAGTCACGAGACCAAGCCCGAAGTTCTCGATTACCACCGCGGTCGTCATGAAAGCTCGGCTCTCGCTCGACATCGAAAGCGCGTAGTACGTGAAATTGCTCAGGCCCTGGAACACCAGAAAAATCCACATTGAGCGGTTGATTCCCCACTTGCCGATTCCAGCCCCGCCGGCAATCACACCAACGATCGTCGCGATGAGCCCGGCTCCGCCATAGACAGCGCCCACTTCCTTCTGTGTAAATCCCGTGGTGAGCAGGAATGGCGTCGTCATGCTGCCCGCCAAGCTGTCGGAATACTTATACAGCACGATAAAGAGCAGAACGAGAAGTGCACGGCCAAAGCCGTTACGACGGAAGAATTCGCCGAACGGAAGTATGACTGCCTCCGTTATGCTTTGTGGTGGCCGGTCGGTGAGAAGGGGCTCGCGCGCCATGAAAGTGGCGATCATGCCGATGATCATGAGCGCCGCCAGAATCACGTATACAATCGGCCACGAAATCGAATCAGCGAGATACAGCGCGAGCCCGCCCGTCACTAGCAGCGCGACGCGGTAGCCCAGTACGAACACCGCGGCGCCGGCGCCCATCTCGCGGTCAGTGAGCACGTCAGTTCGGTAGGCATCCAGAGAGATATCCTGCGAGGCGCTGAGGAACGCGATGACGATCGCATTTATCGCCAGCATCTTGAGACCAGTCTGTGGGTCGTGCAGCGACATCGCGGCGATCGCGACGAGAAGCAGAACCTGAGTGATAAGCACCCAACCGCGACGTCTGCCGAGGAACGGCGGAACGTACCGGTCCATGACCGGGGACCAGATGAACTTCAGCGAGTACGGCAGCGTTACAAGACTGAAGAATCCAATCGTCGCGAGGTCGACCCTGGCCGTCGTCATCCACGCCTGGAGTGTCTTGCTCGTGAGATAGAACGGGAGCCCTGACGAGAAGCCGAGGACGACGAGCGTCGCCATCTTCGGCTGGCCGAAAATCCGAACGGCCGATGTTTGGTGCTGGGCCTGGACGGCCGGGGTGCTCAAAGCGCTTCGGGCCGCGAGGTGTGAGCCATCGTCGTCGCGCTCCTTAAGGCACTCGTCGACGCTGTCTCACGGAGCAGAGTGCGGGCGACTGCTCGCTGCATAACCGCTTCACCACCCCACGCGCAAAGTATGGGCGCGTCGACCTCGAGCTCCGTGGCAAGTCGCGGGTGACCGAACTGAACGATCAAGCGATCGCGTTGCCCCGAAGCGCCGAGTGCCTGGCGCACTGCATCCTTTGCAGCGGCGGAATAGCCTGGACGTCCTTTCCAGGCGCGAATGTCCCCGAAAAGCGCGACGACCGTCAAGCCGTCGGATGTCGACGCACGGTCAGCATCCAACACGAGATCCACACCACCGGCGCGCAGGCCTGCGATGAGCGGCTCGCGGGAAGGAGGTGGATACGGACCACCGATGTCGTCGTCAACGATTGTGAGATGCCACGGCTGCGGAAGCTGCGGCATTCTCCCCCGAATCATGTGCACGACACGTTCGGCGAGCTGGGTTGACCAGCCGCTCTCGTCGCGTGTGGGCCGATTGCTCTCCTTCGATAGAGCTGCCCAGCGCGCCCAGCGTCTCCGCCGCTCGAGCGATTTGTGAACGCGGTCCTGATCGAGCCGGTTCTCGTCGAGCGCGGTCTGAATGGCGCGCTCGCACGCAGCGAGGTCTGTGGGATAGAGGAGACAGTCGCACCCGGCGTCGACAGCTCGAACGACCGCCTCTACCTCGCCGCCTCCGAGAACCGCCTCCATGATCAGCGCGTCGGTCACGACCAGTCCGGTGAACTCCATCTCACCGCGCAGCAGATCGGTGAGAATTGGGCGGGAGAGCGTCGCCGGAGTGCCCGATGGATCGAGCGCCGGAAACGCGACGTGCGCCGACATTATGGACGCAACACCGCGCTCAATCGCTTTGCTGAAAGGAACCAGGTCTGTCGCGCGCAGGGTATCGGCCGACGCCTCAACGCGAGGCAGCTCCTTGTGCGAATCGACAGTCGTGCGGCCGTGTCCCGGGAAATGTTTTGCGCACGCGAGGACTCCTTCGGCCTGACATGCATCGATCCATGCCGATGCGTATTCGGCGACACGCTCCGGGTCGCTGCCGAACGAGCGGGTGCCAATTATGGGATTAGCCGGCTCGACGTCGATGTCGCAGTCGGGCGCGTAGATCCAGTTTATGCCGAGCGATCGTGCCTCGAGAGCGCTGACGGCGGCCGAACGCCGAATCGCCTGGAGATCTTCCAGCGAAGCGATCGCGGCGAGTGGCGGCAGGGGAGTTTCGCCAGTGAACTGCTGGCCTGCGCCGCGCTCGAGGTCGGCTCCGATGAGAAGGGCGAAGCGCGATTTGGAGTGCAAATCCTCGGTGAGCGTAGCGACGTGCTCGGATGGTCCGCCAAAAATGATGAAGCCACCCACTCCCAATCGGAGGGCTTCGTCTATTGCGGCACGCTGGGCCTCGAAGCCGTGGGTGGCGTCCCAGCGAATTGCCGGATAAAGAAGCTCGGCGACCTCACTCATGCGGGCGTGAGCTTACCGAGAACGCGCTGGCCGCGCGCGCCGGTGGCGGTCGGGACATTTCCTGGACGGTCGGTCACGAACAGATATCCAAGCAATGCAAAGGCCACCGCCTCCTTGGCTTCGCCATCGAAATAAACTTCGTCGAAGTGCCGAACGCGAATCGGCGCCGCGGCTTTTTGGATGGCAGCGAATAGTACGGGATTCTTCGCTCCACCGCCGGAGACGAGGACCTCGCGTACGGGCTCCGCGATGAATCGCCGGTACGCGTCAGCAACGCTTTCGGCGGTTAGCGCCACGGCGGTTGCAATTATGTCTTCGTCCGTCGCCCCGTGCGCGCGTGCGTGTGCTATGAGCTGCGTAGCATAGTCGGAGTTGAAAAGCTCGCGCCCCGTGGACTTGGGTGGTGGGGATGCGAAGTACGGCGCGGCGAGCAGCTCTTTGACGAGTGATTTATCGGCGCGCCCCGCCGACGCAAGCTTGCCGTCGGTGTCGTACGCCAGGTCCGGTCTCAAGGCGTGCGTCACCGCGTCGATGATTACGACACCGGGACCAGTATCGAACGCGCGCACCCCTTCGATTTGGCCGTGCGGCGGGACGACGGTGATGTTACCGATTCCGCCCAGATTCTGAAGTCCTCGCCATTCGGTGTCCGATGCGAAGAGCATCGCGTCGGCGATGGGAACGAGGGGGGCGCCCTGGCCTCCCGCGGCGACGTCTCGCACTCGGAAATCACTCACGACGTCGACGCCCGTCCTCTCGGCAATCACGGCGGCCTCTCCGATCTGCCAAGTAGAATGTCCGGGCTCGTGCCACACGGTTTGACCATGCGACGCAATCGCCGCGATGTCGTCGCGGGCAATGCCGGCATCCGCCATGACTTCAATCGCAGCATCCGCCAGCCATGCACCGAGGTCAAAGTTTAGCCGGCAATATTCGCTTGGAGGACCGCCGCCGAGGGCGGCACTTAGTCGCGACCGTTGCGCCGGCGTATACGCCCGGGATGTGTAGGCGAGCAGCTCGACGTTGGCGCGTCCCTCCTTCGCATCAGTAAACCGGGCGACGGCAGCACTGATGCCATCCAGTGATGTGCCTGACATGAGGCCGACGACGACGCGGGACGACATTCTCAGCGCTCGCGAATTGGAGGGGGCTCGTCTTTGGTGACACGCCTCACTACGCCACCGTTCTCCGCAAGCAGACGCTCGGCCTGCTCGCGTGAGACGCCTTTCTTCTGCATGACTATCGCGATCTTCACACTCTTATCGGCGCGATCCAGCCATTCCTTCGCTTCTTCGCGCGACACGCCACAGACTTCCATGACGATTCGCTCGCTTCGGTCGATGAGCTTGTTGTTGCTCGCCTTCAAGTCGACCATGAGATTGCCATACGTCTTGCCGAGGCGAATCATGGCCCCGGTGGTGATCATGTTGAGAATGAGCTTGGTTGCGGTTCCCGCTTTCATTCGTGTCGAGCCGGTGACGACTTCGGGGCCGACGATGGGCAGCATTGTCACATCGACCTTCGCGACGAGGTCCGCGGGTGGCGGGGAGCATGCGACGATGCCGGTGGTCGCACCTATTTCGGCAGCACGCTCGAGAGCTGAGCGCACGTAGGGAGTGGTTCCAGAGGCGGCGATGCCGATCACGAAGTCTTTGTCATTCACGCCGTGCTCGTCGATCACGCGCGCACCATTCTCGACGATGTCCTCGGCGCCTTCCTGAGAGCGTGTGAGCGCGGGGAGGCCGCCCGCAATTATTCCCTGCACCATCTCGGGGTTCGTTCCAAAGGTCGGCGGACATTCGCTTGCGTCGAGTACACCGAGCCGGCCGGAGGTGCCTGCGCCGACGTAAAACAGGCGTCCAGCACGCCGAAACGTGGCTTCCGCCAGTTCTATCGCGCGCGCAATCTGTTCGCGCTGAGTGGCGACGGCTTCGGGAACTCTCGCATCCTCCGCGTTTATCATGTCTACGATCGCGAGCGGGGACGCGAGGTCGATCGATGCGGTACGCGGGTTGCGACGCTCCGTTTCGCGAGGGTCCAACATCAATGCGCTGCCGAGCGGTGGGGCACGACCTAACTTACCCGACGCCTCGCGCGAATCGCAAGACAACTCGGAGCATGCTCATGACCCGTTTCTTATTCGTGTTTGCTTTATTTGTCGCGGCAACTCCGCTCTCGGCGCAGCGTCGGCAGAGGGTATCCAGCTCGTCGGATCCGTCAGTCTGGATCTCTGGTGGCATCGCAGGATTCACGGCAAACGGCGTGAATGATGGAGCATCAGCTAGCAGCTGGGACTTCGGCAACTCAACGAATCTCGCGTACGGTGCGTCGCTCGAGAAAGCGATAAGCAGCGGGACCTCGGTGGGCATAAGCGCGAGTTACGCGAAGATGCCATTTTCATATTTTGGACCCGCGCTTCCAGCGGGCGGCGGGGCAACTTGCGACGGATGTGACGCCCATCTCGACATGACGACACTAGTCGGCACGCTGCACGCCGGCGGAACGGTCGGGATCTACCAGGTCATCGAGCTCAACGCCGGCATCGTGATGTATCGGAACCTGACACGCGACAGCGATCACGCCAGGCTCGCTCCTGTGGGCGGGAACATCGATCCCTATTTTTCACTCGGGTATGGCATTGGCTACGGGCTCAGCAAGACGACCCAGATCGAGTTCGTGCCCGACGCGGCCATATCGATCCACGAGCGCAGTGGGCTCTCGAACGGAGTGAGCAACACCAACAGCATGCGATCGTTGCGGCTCGCTGTCAGGATGGGTTTTTGAGTCGCCAGCTGAGTCCTGCGCAGATCTTGAATGTGGCCGCTGCGCGAACTCAGACCGCCTCGTTGTTGGAGGGATCGCCAATGACGCGTGCACGAGGCCGGTTGATGGGCTTAGAATTGTTATGGAGATATCCGGAGCGGGTCTGAAAAGAAAAATCATAGCTGCAGGTCTCATCGTTGCCGCTGCGTCGGCGATCGTCGGCGCGAGGGCGTTTGATGATGTTGCACAGGGCCCTGCAATCCCGACGCGGGTTCCGGCCAAATTTCCATCGACGTGGCGGTTTCCCGCGGGCGGAAGCGCTACCTTCGCCGCACACGGAATCGTAGCCAGCGACGATCGCCTTGCGGCGCAAGTCGGTGTGGAGATCATGAAGCAGGGTGGCAACGCAGTCGATGCCGCCGTCGCTACCGGATTCGCACTCGCCGTCACGTATCCTGAGGCCGGAAACCTTGGCGGCGGCGGCTACATGGTGATCCGCATGGCCGATGGTAGAGTAGCCGCTCTCGATTATCGCGAGGTGGCGCCGTTGGCTGCGACGCGAGACATGTACGTCGGGCCCGACGGAAAACTCACCGGCGAAAGTTTGGTCGGTCCAAAGGCATCTGGAGTTCCGGGCGCGGTTGCGGGAATGCTGGAGGCGCAACGGAAATACGGTGTACTTCCAGTGAAGGCAGTGCTCGCGCCGGCGATTCGGCTTGCATCGGAAGGATTCGTCGTCGACAAGGGGCTTGCGAGATCACTCGCGGGCGACGCTAAACGCATCGAGAGCTATGCCGGAAAGTCCGTGTTCATTCCGAACGGTGCGCCTCTCGTGGCTGGCTCGCGGTTCGTGCAGCCGCAGCTCGCGCACACGCTCGAGCTCGTAGCGGACAGCGGAGCGACCGCATTTTATCGCGGCAGCATCGCCGACTCGATCGCCTCTGAGATGAAGCGCGACGGTGGACTGATCACCAAGGCCGATCTCGCGCGATACCAACCTCTCTGGCGCGAGCCGATTCGGAGCACGTATCGCGGATATACGCTCATCTCGATGCCGCCGTCTTCGTCGGGTGGAATCACGATCACCGAAACCCTCAACATCCTCGAGGCCTACGGTCCCGTTTCTCCGTTCGGAAGCGTGGAACGTGTTCACGCTTTAGCGTCAGCATCACAGCGGGCGTTCATCGATCGTAACGCGAAGCTCGGTGATCCGGCGTTTGTATCGGTCCCCGTCTCGACCTTGACCAGCAAGTCGTACGCTGCGCAGCTCGCGAGGGAGATCTCTCGCGACAGTGCCGACCGAACGCCTCGTGTATCCGAATCTATCCGCGAGGGAAACCAGACCACGCACTACTCGGTGGCCGATCGGTTCGGGAATGCAGTCGCGACTACGACTACGTTGAACGATCTCTACGGATCGCATGTCTACGTGAGTGGCGCAGGATTTTTTCTGAACGACGAGATGGACGACTTCACCTCCAAGCCTGGGACGCCAAACATGTTCGGGCTGATTCAGGGCGAGGCCAACGCGATCGCGCCCGGCAAGCGCATGCTGAGCGCGATGTCGCCCACCATCGTACTCGACCCAAAAGGCGGATTGTTGCTGGTCACTGGCGCGCGCGGCGGACCGAGGATCATCTCCGCAACGTCGCAGATAATTCTCGACGTGATCGATCATCGGATGTCGCTCGCCGACGCAATGAGCGCCCCGCGCCTCCACCATCAGGCGTTACCCGACTCGATCGGACTCGAGCGCGGTGGATTCGAGCCGTCGGTCATCGCGCAACTGCGGAGCATGGGACACTACGTTTTCGAGTTGGGAGCCGTCGCCTCGGCGGCGTCCATCATGCGCGTGAAAGGGGGTTACGAGGGCATGGATGATCCGAGGGCGGGCGGCGGGGCGGTGGGATACTAAGTGCGGGATGCGGGATGCGGGATGCGGTGGGCGGGAGGCGGGATGCGGGAGGCTGGAAGCGGGAAGCTGGAAGCAAGAAGCGGGATGCGAGAAGCGGGAAGCGCACGCCCACCGCCTCCCGCCTCCCGCCCATCGTTCTAGATCGTCACTACGGCCGGTGCGGTCAGTTGCGCCGAGATGCGGGCGCCCGAGTTGACACAGCCCTCATAGTTCGCGGTCGCCGCGGCAGCTCCGGCCCCAGCGGCACCACCAACGGCGGCGCCGATCACCGTTGCTTTTGTGCTCTTGCCAAGAATGCGTCCGGCGATCGCGCCGATTGCGGCGCCACCCACGACTTTCTGGATGTCCTTGCTCTTCGGCTGGTTCTTCACCTTCGTCACATCCGCTGACTCAGTCGTCGCGCTGATGGGGTAGGTGCGTCCGTGATATGTCACCGACACGACCCTGAAACCCATCACGACGTTGTCATTGGCGTTCTCGCTTCGCTTGAGCTCGGTCACTTCGACGTTGGCCGTGGCACCCGCTGGGATGACGGCGCCGTTCGAGCCGCTGATTGCGTTCGTGACCGTGGCGGTGAAGCGATCGCCCACGTGGTTCGTGTTGGTGCAGATCGTTTTGGCCGACGCAAGATTGAGCGTTGATCCGGTCGGGATCGTGCCCGTTCTTGCACCAGCGGCGGTTCCCGAGCTACGGGTGACCGTATTCCCACTCGAGGTCACTGAAGTCGTCGGAGTCCGGGTCGTCGTGGTGGGCTTTCTGGTTGTGGTCGTCGCCTTCGAAGTAGTCGTCTTCGAGGTCGTCGTCGGGGCTGGATTCGCAGCAGTGCCAGCCGGAACGTCCGTCAGTGCGGGCTGCGCCGCAGAGTCGCCATTAGCGAGCTGGATGTCCTTGTTGAGAGCCGAATCTGCGGCGGCGGTGTTGTCCTTCTTCACCGAGCACGCACCCGCGAACAGCGCCAGCGACAATACGAGCGATGCATTTAACCGGGGAATATATTGGAACATTAAGCCTCCTCATCGTGTGACATCGCCTGGGTGTGCCCAGGCACATGAATAAGTGCGGACAGGAACGCGTTTTCGCAATATGAAGAATCTCAGGCTCGCCACGCCATACTACCGGCCGTATTGGATCCCGTTCTCCCTCGGGCTCCTGATCGTTTTCGCATCGTCGGCCATCACCAGCGTGATTCCATGGCTTCTGAGACGAGCGATCGACGCTATTGGTGCCGGAGCACCAATGAGGACGATCTGGCAGTTGGCTGGTTTCATCATCCTCGCTGCGATCGTCGGCGGAGCGTTCAGATACGGCATGCGCGAGCTCATGAACGGCGTGAGTCGCTGGATCGAGTACGACCTGCGCAACGATCTCTTCACACATCTGGAGACGCTCGACACCGCCTACTTTGCACAGACCCGCACGGGCGACATCATGGCCCGCCTCACCAACGACCTGAGCGCAGTTCGCATGGCTGTCGGACCGGCCGTCATGTACCTCGCGAATACCATTACGGGAGCCGTCTTCGCGCTTTACTTCATGCTCCGGATCGACGTCAGGCTCACGCTCTTCGCGCTTTTGCCGCTTCTGCTGTTGCCGGTCTTGACCATTCGAATGGGAAAGATGATCCACGACCGGTTCGAGGCAGTCCAGGAGCATTTCTCTACTCTCACGACCCGCGCCCAGGAAAACCTGAGCGGCGCACGGATCGTCCGCGCCTACCGGCAGGAAGCAGCGGAGATCGCGCGCTTCGGCGCGCTGAATCAACAGTACCTGAACCTGAACATGTCGCTCGTCCGCCTCTGGGGAACCCTGAACCCACTATTCGCATTTTTCGGCGGACTGGGCGCCGTCGTCGTACTCGGGGCCGGCGGAGCACTCGCGATCAAGGGAACGATATCGATCGGATCATTCGTTGCCTTCGGTATGTATCTCACCATGCTCACTTGGCCGATGATCGCGCTTGGCTGGGTGGTAAATCTTTTTCAGCGCGGTGACGCTTCGATGGGCAGACTCGCCGAAATTCTCGAGGTTCATCCGGAGATTCGCGCCGAAGCCCCTGTCGCGCATCTCCCGCCGACGGAATCGGGTCGCACGATCGAGTTCAGAAACGTCGGATTTCACTTTCCGTCCGATCCTTCAGGTCAACCGCGGTGGGTGCTTCGCAACGTCGACTTCACAGTACCTGCCGGATCGACCTTCGGCGTGGTCGGCGCCACCGGCAGCGGAAAGAGCGCCCTCATCGACCTCATCCCGCGCATGTACGATCCGCAGGAGGGCGAGATTCTCATCGACGGAGTGCCAACGCGTCTCGTGCCGCCCGACGAATTGCGGAGAGAGATCGGATTTGTCCCGCAGGAGAGTCTCCTGTTCAGCGATACGATTGGTGCCAATCTCTCTTACGGAACACACGACGAGGCGTCGGCGGAGTGGGCCGGCGGTGTCGCCCAGCTCGATCGAACGATCCGGGAATTCCCAGGCGGGTACGAGACCATACTCGGCGAGCGCGGAATCAATCTCTCGGGCGGGCAGAAGCAGCGAGCTACTCTGGCGCGAGCGCTGGCGAGAAAGCCGAGCATAGTGCTCCTCGATGACGCGTTGTCGGCGGTCGACACCCACACTGAAGCGGAGATTCTGCACGCGCTGAGAGACGCGCTCGCGGGAAGGACGGCCCTCATCGCATCGCACAGGATCAGCGCGATTCGTGACGCGTCATGGATCATCGTCCTGGAAAAAGGCTCTGTCGTGGAGCAGGGCCGGCATTCGGAGCTGATGGCGATGCGCGGCCGGTACTGGTCGCTATTGCGCCGGCAGCAGCTACTCGATGCGGTCGAGTCGGATGCGTTGGCAGAGGATGCGACGGCCGGTACAATATGAGCATGTCAGACCGGCTCGATTCCGCTGCGCTCAGCGTCCGCGTTCAGGAGCTCGAGGTAAAGGCGAGGGAAGCACAGCACACCATCGACGAGCTGACCGCGCGTGACGCGCTGAAGACACAGTTCCTGTCGAACATCTCGCACGACCTGCGCACACCACTCGCCGCGATCATCACCCACGCAGAGATTCTGCGCGACGGCATGCTGGGCGAGCTGAATCCGAAACAGCGCGAGAGCGTAACCGGGATCGTCAACGGCGGACAGCAGCTACTCGACATGATCGACGAGATCCTGACATACGTTCGCGGGTCCAGCGACCAGATCACGCTTAGGCGCACGGAGTTCTCGGTCGTGGAGGTCGTCGACCAGGTGCGCATCTTGAATCAGGCGCTGGCGGCGAAGAACAAACTCACCATCGAGAGACTGAACGGCGACGACCTGCCGCCAATTTGCGCCGACCGCGACAAGCTCAAACACGTGCTCGGGAATCTCATTGGAAACGCGATCAAGTTCACCCCGCCGGGCGGGCGTATATGGATAAGCCTATCGCGGCGTGGACGGAAGGGAAAAGAGCTTCTGGTCGAGATCGGCGATACCGGCAAGGGCATCGCGGAAGAGAACTACGAGCTGGTGTTCAGAGAATTTGCCCAGGTCGACGCCTCGCCGTCCCGCCCGCACCACGGGACTGGATTGGGTCTCGCCATTGCGCGCAAGCTCGTCGAGCTGCACGGCGGCAAAATCTGGGTTGAGAGCGAGCTCGGCAAGGGAAGCCGCTTTTTCTTTACGTTACCTTTTGCGGCTCCGTGCGACTAAGTGGGCGCCCGGATCCTGATCGTTGAAGACAGCACTCTGGTAACCGACGCGTTCGATGTACTCTTTAGCGCTGCCGGCTATGACATCGAGATCGCCGCGACCGTTGACGATGCCATCAGGCAAGCCAGTGCCGGAGACGTGGACCTCATGCTCCTTGACTTGACGTTGCCGGACGGAAGCGGTCTCGACGTTCTCGAGCGCCTTCGCGCGCTGGGACGTTTGCCCCGCGTGACGATCGCAATGACCGGTCACGATGATCAGCGAATCCGCGAGCGCTGCTTCAATGCGGGTTGCGCGGACGTTCTGCTCAAGCCACTCCCAATCGGCGACCTTTTACGCCACATCGAGCGCCACCTGGCGTAACCGAGCGGCGCGCGCGGCAGCGCGCGGGGCCGCTCCTCCGCCTGTACTACCGCGCGAAGTATCGCGCATTCGCCCGCGAAAAACGTCCGCGACCGCCGGAGCGTGGTCTCATCATGCTCCAGATCGATGCGCTGGCTTATTCGGATCTGCGGCGGGCGCTGGAGCTCGACCTCTGCCCGACGATCGCGCGACTCCTGCGCGAGGGATTCGCGCTCAGGCGATGGTTCTGCGGCCTGCCATCGGCGACTCCGTATTGCCAGGCCGGCATGTTTCACGGAGAAAATTCGGGAATTCCCGCCTTCCGGTTCTACGACAAAGCCGCGAGACGAGTGATCACGTGCAACGCGCCGCACGGAGTGCAGTACATCAGGGACCGCATCCACTCGCCTGGTGCCCTCGCAGGCGGCTCGAGCTACGTGAACCTTCTCGACGGAGACGCGCAAACAGTCGCGTTTACGGTGGCGACCCGTGAGAAGATGTCGGTATATCAGCGCCTCGGCGGGACGAGGATGGCGCTACTCATGGTGCTGCATCCAATCCGGATGATGCGGATGGTGTTGCAGGGCGCCTTCGAGTGGCTGCTGGAGGAATGGGAGCGTGCCCGCGGGGAGCTTGTTGGAAGGGTGCCGCACGCCGAGGGGATATTTCCGTTTATTCGAATCCTCAGCAATGTCGTCGTCCGTGAGCTACAGACGATGGCGATCCTTCTGGATGTGTACCTCGGCGTGCCGGTCATCTACAGTACCTTCATGCAATACGATGAGCTCGCGCACCACTTCGGCCCATCGAGCAAGCAGGCCCTCGCGGACCTCAGAAGAACGGATGCGAGGATCGCCGAGATCTGGCGAATGGCGCAGCTGGCGGGAGGACGCGGATACGATCTGGTGATTCTTTCCGATCACGGAATGACGCCGGCGCTCAGTTATCGCGTGAACTACCGCGAATCGCTCGGCACGACAGTGCAGCGGATCCTGAATGAGTCTCCGCGGCCCGGTCTGCCAGCGCCGCAATCGCTGGCAAGCTTCGCCGAGGATACGGAGTATTCGGATATGGGTCCCGAGGTGGTGGAGGCGGTTGCGCAACTAACTCCCGCGTCATTCGGGGCGAGGAAAAGTATCAGGAGGTTCCGCGATTGGCTGCGCAGCCGCTACGGACTCCGTGAGATAATCTTCCCGGAGAAGTACAGGGTGGATCGGACGAACGATGTCGTAATCACATATAGCTCCTGCCTCGCGCTGGTGTATTTTGCCGCCACGGACCAACGCCTGAGTCACGAGCAGATTACTGCGGATCCGCGGTGGGCACGACTGTACGAGCGACTGATAGCGCACCCTGGAATCGGCTTGGTCGCGACGCTCTCCAAGGAGGGTGTCGCGCTCGCCAGCAGGCGTGGACGCGCCATTCTGCGCGACGGCCAGCTCGAGACAATCTCCGGCGAAAATCCGCTGGAGATATTCGGTACCGAAGCGTACGTGCTGCGGTCCGTCGAGTCGCTTGTGCGTCAGCCGAACGCGGGGGACTGCATGTTATTCGGCGAATACGACGGCTACGACATCATCTCATTCGACGACCAGGTCGGAGCACACGGCTCGGCCGGCGGCGACCAGATGTACCCGTTTCTGATTTCTCCGGAAAGGCTCGGACTTGCGGCGGAAACGCTCGAGGATGCTCGCGACATCCACCGCACCATCCTTGCGCGCTACGCCGCCGCGAATGCCCCCAACGCCCCACCCAGTGCAGGGAGGCTGACGCCTGTGGCTTCTCGAGCAACGGTCTGATTCGTACAGCTCTCTAAAAGGTGGTCGTCACCGACCCGCGACCCGATCAAGGTCGATCAAACCAGAGCTAAGGCGCGGCAACTCCTGATACAATGGTCCTGAATGCTGACGCCGAGATTTTTTCGGGCTCGAACGGCTCCCCCGCACGCTTCATGACACCCCTCACCACTGCATCGACCGTCACTATCGGCGCGTCTGCCTCCGCCCGCACATCGACCTCCCATCGCCCGCGATCGGGGCCTTTGAGAGTATGGCGATATCGTGCGGTGAACACCGTGTGGCGGTGCACGATGATCTCACGGTCTTCCTCCTCGATCGGCAGGAATTCGTCTCCGGCACTTTCGGTGAGCGCTTCGGGAGGCTCGTCCGGCTCGTGACTGTGCGCGCCGTCGGGCGGAAGCGGGATCGCGGCGACTACCGCAACTCCGGTCTCCACGCCCGATTGCCGGAGCGGGGGAAACAGTCGCACTTCGTCGACCGCATCCAGTCCTACGCGGTCGGCGATTTCTCGCAGAAATCTCTCAGTAATTTCGCTCACGCCCGTGCTTTGTCTGTTCGAAGTCCTGTGTTGAGCGCCTCTCGCTCCATCAGCTCGCGCTCGACGTAGAGCCGTAAAATGTGCATGAAGTCCTGGGCGTTCGTCACCACACCGAATGCCTGGTGCGTTCCGCGATCTTTGAGCTTGCTGACGACGAACTCGGACGAATCCACGCAGATCGTCGCCAGCTCCCGCAACGAGCCGTCCGCCTCGGTGACGAACGCGGGAAGCATATTGCCGGTGGCGATGGCGTGAAGTGCCGTCGCGATCAGGACCGCCATCGTCGCTTTCACGGTGTGCCGCTTCATAGCGTCCTGCGCGTCCAAGGCGTCGGTGATGACATCGGGCAGAGGTCCGTCATCGCGAATAGAGCCTGTAAGGACGAACGGGACCGCCTTACGCACGCACGCGTGCATGATGCCATCCTTGATCACTCCCTGCTCTACCGCTTTGGCAATGGACCCCGCGGCCCTCACTTGATTGATCGCCCTCATATGGAGGCCGTGTCCGCCGCTCGTCGCCTCACCGGTACGCGTCATCCCGAGCGTTGTGCCGAAGATCGATGCTTCGATGTCGTGCACTGCGACGGCATTCCCAGCGAGTAGCGCAGAGACGAAACCGTTGTCGATGAACCAGACCATGTCGGCGCGCGCGCGCGAGTGAACCAGCGCCGGCCCCGTTACCCAGATCGGATATCCGCCGCGGTCTCGCTCGGCGATCAGGATGTGAGCCATCAACGCGTAGTCGATTGGCTTTTCGCGCGAGACCTCGCTTGTCATGAACTTGAATTCTCCCTCTTCTTCGCCGAGGAACGAGCCCGTGTGCACGTAGATGCCTTCGGACCCATCTTCGGCGCCGCCGACGGCGACCATGTCGCCCTTCTTCAACCTTCGGCCCTCACGGACCCAGAGCGCATCACGATCGAGAACGAGCGCAGAATCCATTCTTGGTTCGCGCGGCATCCGCCAGGCACCTTTGATGCGGACGTATGTCGGAAGATTCGTCGTCGAGAAGAAGTTCTCCGGAAGAACGCCGTCGGCAGGTGCGGGGACGAACTTCGCGTCCGGCGCGCTCGCGAGCTCGGGAGAAGAGAAGTCGGGAGGTTTGAGGGTTGTCACGCTGGTAAAGTTAGGCCGTGAGTCGATGCCGCGTACAGGCGGAATTGCAGAGGGCGCGCCGACTCAAAGTAACGCGACAGGATCTCGATCGAGCGTCACCCTCAGCTGCGCCGTGGCGGGCACGTCGAACCGCTCCATGAAGTACCTGCTCACGCGAGTCAGCTCCGCAGGATGCTCGCTCTTCAGTAGCACATGCCAGCGCCACCGTCGCTTGATGCGCTCGACGGGGCACGGTGCCGGGCCGACCACCGCGACGTCGTCGCCAGCGCGAGTGGCGATCAACTCTCGGAGCCATTCACCAGCATGAATCGCGAGTCGGGCAGTCGAATCTTCGATGAGCCCGCTGAACACGATATTTACGAGCCTTACGTTGGGCGGATATTTCGGGTCGACGCGCCCTTCCATCTCATCTCTCACGAACGATACGTAGTCGTGCGCCACAGCGTAGCGAACTGCGTGGTGTGACGGGATGCGCGTCTGGATCAGGACTCGCCCACCCTTCTCACCGCGCCCGGCGCGGCCCGACACCTGGCTCAGTAACTGGAAGCAGCGCTCCGATGCTCTAAAATCGGGGAGATTGATTCCGACGTCGGCGTCGACCACGCCGACCAATGTGACGTTCGGAAAATCGAGGCCCTTCGCGATCATCTGGGTTCCGAGGAGAATGTCGACTTCTCCAGCCGCCACGCGATCGAGAATTCGCGTGTGCGCCCATTTACCGCTCGTCGTGTCGACGTCCATTCGCGCGACGCGGGCCGAGGGAAATCTCTCGCACAGCAGGCGTTCGACTTGCTGAGTGCCGAGGCCGCGCTGTTTGAGGTTTCGGCCGCCGCAGCGAGAGCAGTCAGGTCGCGGATCCTCCTTGTGAAGGCAGTAGTGGCAAACCAGCCGTTCGGGATTACGATGGTGGGTGAGAGTGATGCTGCAATGCGGACACGTCGCAACCGCTCCGCAATCGATGCACTGAATGAACGAAGAGTAGCCGCGCCGGTTCAGGAGCAGGATGCTCTGCTCTCCGCGCGCCATGCACTCGACGATCGCGTCGTGGAGGGGCTCGCGGATGACTGCACCGTAGTCGATTCCGCCCTGAGCCATGCCGGAGTAATCAGTCGCGATTCGCCGGAGATCGATCACATCGATCTTCGGGAGTCGTCCTCCGCCGACGCGATCGGGTAGCGTTAGCAGCTTGTATTTCCCGGACCTCGCATTCGCCCAGCTCTCGAGTGAGGGCGTCGCGCTTCCCAGGACCGTGATCGCACCCTCGTGTTTCGCCCTTACGATCGCCACCTCCCGCGCGTGGTACCTCGGCGTCTCCCCCTGCTTGTAGCTCGACTCGTGCTCTTCGTCGACGATTATGGCGCCGATGTTTTCCAGCGGAGCAAAGACAGCGGATCGGGCCCCGACGACGATCCTCTTGTCACCACGTTTGAGAGCGAGCCAGGCGTCGTAGCGCTCACCTTCGCTGAGCGCCGAATGCAGCACGGCGACGCGGTCTCCGAACGCCGCGCGAAAACGATCTACCGTTTGCGGCGTCAGCGCGATCTCGGGCACGAGCACGATTGCCGTCTGTCCGCGCTCGCCGACGATTTTGCGCAGCAGCTCGATGTACACCAGGGTCTTGCCGCTTCCCGTGATTCCGTGGAGGAGAAATACTTCGCCCTTCTCCGCGTTGGCCATCGCATCTACCGCTTGCTGCTGCGCCGCGGTCGGCTCGAGCCTGGTCGAGGATATTCCGCCACGACTCGCGAACGGATCGCGCTCTATTTCTTCCTCTTCAATCGTGATGAGTCCGCGCTTCTCGAGTGATTTGAGAACTGACGGCGAGAACTCGAGCTGAGATTTGACCTGCTCGACGGTAGTTCTGTTGCCGAGCGACTCGATCAGCTCGAAGACCGCACGCTGCTGCCGGGACCTCGCGAAGATTTTGTCCCGCTGAAGCAGCGATGGTATCTCGGCTCCGATTTTGACGACGCGCTGGATCTTTCGGGACGGCGTTGGATCTTCTGCACCCGTAAGCGCCGCCGGCAGCACCGTGCGAAGGGTGACGCCAAGAGGGACCACGTAGTAGTCGGACATCCACTTGCAGACGTCGAGCAACGAGCGACTGATCGCCGGCCGCAAGTCGGGCGATTCAAGGACCGTTTTCGGCTTGCGCTTGAGGGGACTCACGTCGCTCAAGCCGACGCACACTCCGACCTCTCGTCCGTTCCGGAGCGGCACGACCACCCGCGATCCGACGACCACGGGATTGGCGAGGCCTTCGTCTACCGCGTAGGTGAAATTCTGGAAGAGCGGCAGCGGGAGCGCGACCTCCACAAAGCCGGATGTCGTGTCATGCACTCTGAAACGCCATTGCAAGACTCCCGCTCGCCGCCGGAGTAGCACCGAGCCCGGGAGCGTCGGTCAGTTTGATGGTGCCGCCGGCGATGGTCGTGCCGCGGAACGGATCGCTCGAGAGGAGCGCCGCGCCATCGAAATCGGCGGTGTCGAGGAGTGGCGAGATCTGCGCGATCGCCGAGATTCCGAGCGAGCTCTCGATCATGCAGCCGGCCATCACCTGCATGTCGAGCGAGCGAGCAGTGTGGATCATCCGCAGCGCCTCCCTCAGACTGCCGCACTTCGCCAGCTTGATATTGATGCCATCGACGGCTCCGGCGAGCTTGGGAATGTCGGCCGCGACGAGGCACGATTCGTCAGCAAATACCGGCAGCTGCACCCTTTTTCGCACGAAACGAAGTCCTTCGATGTCGTTCGCGGGTACCGGCTGCTCCAGCATCTCGACACCTTGCTCGAGGAGGAACTCGCCCATCTTCACCGCCTGCTTTGGCGTCCATGCAGCATTCGCATCGACGCGCAGCCTCTTATCGGGCGCGGCGTCGCGAACGATGCGAACGATCTCCGTGTCGCGATCCGTGCCAAGCTTGATCTTGAGTATCGGGTAGTCACGCGCCTCGGCCACTCGCGCCTTGAGCTCTTCGTTCTCGGTTATGGCGATTGTGAAGCTGGATTGCGGAGCGCTCGCCGCATCCAGACCCCAGATCCGGTGCAGAGGCAGACCCAGGCGCTTTCCGAGGAGATCGTGGAGGGCGGAGCTCACGGCACTCTTGGCGGAGGCGTTGCCGCGGAGCGCTCGGTTCATCTGGGTTTCTATTGCCTCGAGCGAAAGCGGATGAGCCCATTCTACGAGCGGCTTGAACTGACCGAGCGCCGCGATGACGGTCGCCACCGATTCACCGTAGTACCGATTGGGCGCGGCTTCACCGAACCCCTCGAGACCGTCGTCGTCGACGATCCGGACGACCACGTTGCGATGGTGCGCGTATCCGCCCCGCGCGATTACGAAGGGATGAATCGGTTTTAGCTCGATTGTCTGGTGCGAGAGCTTCATCCGGCAGCCACGGCCGCGGTCGCCCGCGCCGTCCGCGCCATCCGGAACTCGTTGTGCGCCGAGGCGCTCGAGAGAAAGTTGATCAGAGCGTCGGCGAGATCGTTGCCCCTCTCGAAGCGGTGAGCCGGATTTTTTTCCAGGCACCGCATCACGATCGCGGCGAGCTGAGGGGGAATTCTCGAATCCACGACATCTGGTGATACCGCCATCTCGGTAACGTGCTTGTAGCTGATCGAGTAGCTGTCGGCTCCATCGAACGGTGGGAATCCGAGCAGCGTCTCGTACATCACGACACCCAGCCCGTAGATGTCGCTTCGACCGTCGAGCAGTTTGCCCCTCGCCTGCTCGGGCGACATGTAGTGAGGCGTACCCATGACGTTCCCGCTGCCGGTCATGCGGCTGCGGAAGTGGCCGGTCGCGATTCCGAAGTCCGTGACGACAGCGTTCTCGTCCTCATCGAAGAGAATGTTGTCTGGCTTGATGTCGCGGTGAACGAGTCCGCGTCGATGGGCGTAGTCGAGCCCCGTCGCAACCTGCGCGGCTACGGCGGCCGTCGTCTCCGCCGACAGCGAGCGATGGCCACCAATCCGGTCGCTCAGGGTTCCGCGCGCCAGATACGGCATCACCAGATACACGTGGTCGTCGACCATCCAGAAATCCATGATCTTGCAAATGTGCGGATGCATGAGCTGCGCGGCAGACTCCGCTTCTCTGCGGAATCGCTCCCGCATCTCGTGCTCACGCGCGAGATGGGGGTGGAGAACCTTGATGACGACGGGCGAATCGAGCGAGACCTGCAGTGCATAGTACACGCTGGCCATTCCGCCTTCACCGACGCGGTGCATGATCGTATAGCGGCCGCCTGTAACCTGGCGAAGCGCGGTCACTGACGGATCCGGCGGCGCCTGACGCCTGTCGGTGCTCTCGGGCATGCGAATCCCGCAGCGGATGCAGCGCGCCGCCTCGGACCGGTTCCAGCTTCCGCAATCAGGACAGAACATCGGTCAGACCCCGAACTGCATGCGCACGAAATCGTACGGCGGCCATGGGCCCGTCACGTTGAAGTCGAGCGAACCTTGACGCCTGGCTTCTTCCGCGACACTCTCCTGGAACACCTGCCACCGCTGATTGTCCACGAGAAATGATGCGCGGGCGACAACGCCTTCCTCATCGTCTCCAGCCGCGCGTGGAAGCGTCACTGTCGCGGCTGCGTGGCCTCGCAAGGTGCGCAAACTCTCCGCAGCGAGGGCCGCAAAGCTCTTTTGCGCTTCGGACTCTCTGTCGCCGTTCTGAGTCGTGATGCTTACTCGAGCGGCAGCGTGGCCTTCGACCACCGAGAGCGCTTCAGTGAGCGTGAAATAATGGAGCTCGAGCCACCGCATGAGGGTGTTGGCCGACTGGAAGACAGTTCCGGGCGGCGCCGGAAGAACGGCGACGTGCGAGTACGCCTCCTCGAGGACCCGCAGGTATTTCGACATCTCGCCGTCGCTGAGGCTGACTGCGGAGTAGGGCGAAGGCTCCACGACCGCCGCAAGCGCACGGTAGTGCACGAGGGTCGTCCCCTCGGCCAGCGACGCGATGTGGCCAGACTCGACAGCAGCAACGCCGTAGAGCTTGAGCGCGTTCAAAGCAGCTTGCGCCATCTGAGCGCCGCGAGAATGAGGAGACCGAGAGCGAGCTGCGCCAATACCAGGATCATGAAGCCATACGGATGATTGTGAAGCGGGATGCGCTCGAAGTTCATCCCCCACATTCCGCTCACCACCACGAACGGAATAGTGACCGTCGCGACCACGCTCAGAGCCTTGGTCGCCATACCTAGACGATTGGATACCTGTGTTAGATAGCTGTCAAGAGTGCTGCTCAACAGGTCGCGGTAGTTCTCGAGAGAATCGTAGATCCTGAGCACGTGATCGTAGATGTCCCGGAAGTAGATCTGGAGATCCGGAGTGAGCAGAGCGCTCGGTCGGTTGGTGAGCGTGTTCAGCGCGTCGCGTTCGGGCGCGAGGTGTCGCCGGAGCGACAAAACCAGCCGCTTCACCGCGAAGACGTCCCTGAGCGAGCTCTGGTCGAACTTGGCGAAGATGCGCTCCTCGAGACCGTCCATGAATTCATCGAGCTTATCGATGACCGGAAAGTAGGCGTCGACGGCCTGGTCGACGATGACGTGCATCAATCTCGCGGGCCCGTGCGCAACGATCTCCGGCTTTCGGTGAAGAAGCTCAGCCGTCGTCGACACCGGGGTCGTATCCGCGCCGTGAACCGTCACGAGACAATTGGGGGAAAGAAACGCGACCTGGTCGGCTGAGCGGGTGTCGACATCCACCCAGAGCGTTCCCTGACCACTGCGCAGAGCATTCGCGATGTCGTCGCGCGATAGATTTTCGCTCGCCTTACCACTGGAGTCGAACTGGTAGCTCCAGAAATGCGGCTCGGCGGGTGGCCTAACGTCCTGAATTAGTCTCAGGGCTGTGCTCATCCGCTCAAGATAGCCGCTAGGCGGCGAGGGCGGCGAGATGGCGTACGCTCGCCTCTGCAAGGCGGTCCGGCGCGTAACCCCCTTCGAGCGAGCTGACAATCCGGCCGCCGCACCACGAGTCCGCTCGGGCGACGAGTGAATGCGTCAAGGATTCAAAATCGTCGATCTCGAGCGTGAATCCGCCGAGGGGATCGCCCGCCAGGGAATCAAAGCCAGCGGAGACAAGAATGAGATCCGGTGTGAAGCCGCGCGTGGCTGCATCGATGCCATTCTCGAGCGCCGACACGTAGTCGGCCCGGGAAAGCCCCGCAGCTTTCGGAATGTTCCAGACGGTTCCGTGTGGACCCCGATCATCCGCCGCACCGGTTCCTGGATACCACGGCCACTGATGCATCGATACGAAGTGGATGTCCGGTTCGTTCTGCACGAGTGCCTGGGTGCCGTTGCCATGGTGGACATCCCAGTCGACAATGAGAATCCGCTGCAGTCCGTGCTTGCGTCGCGCGTAGTGGGCGGCCACCGCAACGTTCCCGAAAAGGCAGAATCCCATCGCGCGGTCGTAGACGGCGTGGTGCCCCGGCGGCCGGACGGCCGAGAAGCTTCGTGGGTGAACCCCGGCCACGGAGAGATCGACGGCCGAGAGCACGCATCCGGTCGCAGCGGTGGCGGCATCCCATGAGCCGCTGCTCGTCACTGTGTCGGCGTCGAGGCGACCGCCTCCCTGTTCGATCACTTGCCGGACGGCCCGTATGTAATCCGGATCGTGAGCCAGCTCGAGCTCTTCGATCGTGGCATGCCTGCCCTCGAGGTGCTCGATTGCGTGAAAGAATTCCGGGTCCTGCCTGAGCGCGCGCGTGATTGCCCGAAGCCGCCCGACATGTTCCGGATGCCCCCATCCGGTGTCGTGGCGGCCGCAATCGCTGTGTGAGATGAACGCGGCCCGCATGGACCGTTGAAGCTATTCTACCGGTCGCCGGCGGCGGTCGGTGATGAGAAAAATGGATCCGTTTTTCGCGGGCGTGGACGAGATCGGCGCGTCTTCGTCGAGTATCTCAAACCCATGGAGCTTGACGACGTAGTCGTCTTCGGCGTGCGCATCGTGGAAAAGTTCCTTGAGAGCGAGCTGCTTGAGACTCTTTACGGATGCCGACGGGTTGGCGTCAATGCGAATGGCGTCCCACGCCTCGAGAACCTGAGCCCTGAGGTGAAGGACCTGGGGAGACGGTGAGCCAAGTTTGAAAGGGTCGCCTTGGGTTCGCAGGCTGTTGACGAAAGGCGGATCCTGAGTCATCGCTCGACCGCTTCAGAGACTTCGAGCGGAAGCGGCGCGAGCATGGAGAGGAATCGCGCGACTTGCTGATCGAAGAGGTAAGTCGAACCGGTTACCCTTGTCCCCTTGGAATCGGGGAAAGCCCCGATGACGACTTCCTCTCCCCCTTGTCCACGCAGCGTCATGTACGTCGGGCCCTCCTGCTCAGGAAACGCCGCATACACGCCGTTCTCTCTGGCGAAAAAACGCTTTGCCTCTGCCAGCACTTGCGCGGGAGTGAGGGCGGTAGTCGTTTCCTGAAAAGTGCGGTTACGCTGGGGCATGACGGTATAGGCGGTAGGCGGGAGGCGCTTGGTGCAATCTAGATTGCGCTGGACGGAGCGACAAGCGGAGTCAGCGGTAGACATTTTGCAGCCCCATTCGGCAAAACCTTTTCAAGAGACGACGAAATGCTAACGGGTAGATTTGTCCTCCGCGCGCTGGCTGTTTTTGCTGCGTTCTTTTTTTGTGGCGACGCGATCGCGCAGGTCACAACGAGACAGCCGACGACGACGCAGCTTCCGCCCGCGACGTACAGGCCGGAATTCGGCACGATGTGGACCTTCGACGCTCCACCGCTCGATTATTGGCGACGCACTTATAATTTCACGCCCGATCAACGCTGGCTCGACCACGTTCGGCTTGCGTCGGTCCGTCTTCCCAATTGCTCTGCGTCCTTCGTTTCGGCTCGCGGCCTGGTGATGACCAATCATCACTGCGGACGGTCGTGCACGGCTGCGGTCTCGCCCCCGGATTCCAACTACATCGCGACGGGTTTCTCCGCCGGAGTGCTGGCGAACGAGAAGAAGTGCGCGGGTCTATATGTAGATCAGCTTCAGTCGATCCAGAACGTGACCGACAGAGTGCGAGGCGCCATCACCGGCAGGACGCCGGCGGAGCAGGAGGCGCAGCGCAACGCGATCATCAGCCAGATTCAGAACGAGTGCAAGCAACAGACACAGCTCACGTGTCAGGTCGTATCCCTGTACCAAGGGGGTATCTATTCGGTTTACAGGTATCGTCGCTTCAACGACATCAGGCTGGTGATGGCGCCGGAGGAAAGCATCGCGTTCTTCGGAGGCGATCCGGACAATTTTACGTTCCCGCGCTACGATCTCGACCTGACCCTTCTTCGCGTTTATGAGAACGGCCAGCCCTACGCTCCGACTGACTACCTCAAGTGGAGTGCGGCCGGTGCGGCCGACAGTGAGCTCGTATTCGTCGTTGGAAATCCTGGTTCGACTGGACGTCTCAATACGATTTCGCAGATGGAATTTTTGCGCGATCTCGCCTACCCGGTGCAGCTCGCCTCGCTCCGGAGCTCTCTGGCGGTCATCAACGAAGTTTCCAGAACGGATACTTCCGCGGCGCGCCGGTACCAGAACGACGTATTTGGAATCGCGAATTCTGTGAAGGCGATCACTGGCTACCGCGCCGGGCTGCTCGACACGTTGAGTATGGCGAAGAAGCGTGCGTTCGAGCGCGAGCTGCAAGCGCGAATTGCCGCCAATCCGACGTTGCAGGCGCAGTACGGCGGAACCTGGACCGCGATATCGCAGGCGGAATCGCAGCTCGCGAGCTTTTATCCGCAGCTCCGCTACTACGGCTACAACGGTGGCTCTACACTCTTGACGATGGCGGGGCAGATAGTGCGCATCGCGGCCGAATCCGGGAAGCCGGACTCCGCGCGGCTGGCGCCGTATCAAGGCCAGGGAATACCAGCCATGACGGCGCGACTGGCGCAGAGCGTTCCGATTGACACGGCCTTCGAGCGGCTGTCGTTGGCGGCCCAGTTCCGGGCAGCGCAGAGCGCCTTGCCAGCGAACGATCCGTTTCTACGAGTCGCGCTCGCGGGACGCACACCCGAGGCCGCTGCTGCCAATCTCGTGCACAGCACCCGGATTGGCGACCCCGCTTTTCGCCAATCTCTGCTACAGGGAGGCGCCTCTGCTGTCACTGCATCGACGGACCCGATGGTGGTGCTGGCGCGCGGCATCGATCCGCTCAATCGCACCGTTTTCGCAAGAGCGAATGCGCTTAGCGCGATCATAAATGCCAACAGCGCAAAAATCGGTCAGGCGCTCTTCGCAGCGTACGGTACTGCACTCCCACCCGACGCGACGTTCACGCTCCGCATCAGCGATGGAATCGTCGAGGGGTTCCCAATGAACGGCACGATCGCTCCCTACAAGACGACGTTCTATGGGTTATACGGGCGCTCCGCCGATTTCGACGACAAGGATCCGTTCAAGCTCCCGCAACGTTGGGTGACGAGAAAAAACGCGCTTGATTTATCGACGCCGTACGACTTCGTCTCGACCAACGACATCATTGGTGGAAATTCGGGAAGCCCGGTGATCAACCGCAACGCAGAAGTTGTCGGACTTGTTTTCGACTCCAACATCGAGGGCGTTTCAAACCGTTTCATATTTTCGACCGCTGTGGGACGCACGGTGAGCGTGCATTCGCGGGCGATCACGGAGGCCTTGCGGAAGATGTACGACAGTGCGCGCATCGCCGACGAGCTGGAAGGACGATAAGGCGAACAATCCTATAGCGCGATTTTCTCGATAGCTCCGAAGATCAATCGCGTGCCAAAGTGCAGCGAGGCGAGAGGGATCCTCTCGTCCGCTGCATGCATACGTCTCTCATCGCTCTCAATCATCGGAAAGGGCAGAATTCCGTAAGCTTGCACTCCAAGCTCGCGCAGACGCGCGCTGTCGGTCACGCCCGTGCTCAGATACGGCACTACTGCAATGGATGGATCGAGCTCGTGACACGCGTCCGCTATTGCCGCAAACATCGGCGAGCTCGGGTCGGAGGGCGGAGCGTCACGACCTCGCGCGGTAATCTCGATCGAGACCCCCGGCTCCGCTAGGACAGCACGCATGCGATTCACGACTTTGTCGATGGATTGGCCTGGCAGTGTGCGAACGTTGATCACGGCCTCTGCCAAAGCAGGAATGACGTTGAATTGCGCGCCTCCTCTCAAGACCGCCGGCGAGATCCCGTTTCGGAGCACGGCGTTGAAGACCGCAATCCGTGAAAGCAGGCGTGCTCCCTTCTCGATCCGTTTCGAATCTTCCGACACGAGGTCTGTCATCGCGGCTCGCTCGGCATCATCCGGCCAGATCTTGCTCAGCTTCGCGAAAAAACTTCTGGTGATCTCGGTCAGCATCACCGGCTCGTCGTATCGCGACAGGGTCTCGAGCGCGCGCGCAAGTCGAAATATCGCGTTGTCAGTAAGTGGAACGGCCGCGTGACCTGCAGGTCCCCGCGCAGTGATCGTGACGACGTGCGAGACTTTCTCCGCGCTCTGTACAGCCAGATAAGTCTTCCCGCCGCCGATGATTCGGGTTCTTCCTCCTTCATTGAGCGCAAACTCCGCCTCGAGGAGCTCCGGATGGCTATCGACGAGCCATCCCATCCCCCACTCTCCTCCGGCTTCTTCGTCGGACGTCGCGATGAAGACAACGTCGCGCGAGAGTGTCTCGCCGGTTTGCTCGAGACGACGTTTAAGCAGGAGCATCGTCATGAAATTCGCTGCGAGCATGCCCTTGTCGTCGATTGCGCCGCGTCCGTAGAGGTAGTCGTCCCGAATCTCTGCTCCAAACGGATCGACCGACCAGTCCGCCGCTTCGACTCCGACGACATCCATGTGCGCGAGCAGAATCACAGGACGCGCGGCGCCGCTGCCGTGGATTCGAGCGATGACCTGCGCCCGGTTCTCGATCGGCTCCAGCAGGAGTGTCTCGATTCCTTCGGCACGCAACGCTTTTTCGAGGTATCGCGCGAGCGGCAGCTCGTTGCCCGGGGGATTTCTGGTATCAAACTGGATGATGGCCTGGAGTCGAGCGACGGTTTCAGCTTCGACCGATTGCCAGTCAGGCCTCAAGCAGCGCCTCGACCTTTCGCGTCAACGGATCGAAGGAAAGTGCACCAGGCGAGCTCGCGTTGCCCACGTCCTTCCGTGGCTTCGGTCTGGACGTGGAGACTTCCGCCGCGATTTCCTCAGCGGTGTAGCGCTGACCAGACGAGAAAAGCTGGCTGACTATCCAGGGACCGGCGCTCGGATTTCTAAACCAGTCGATGTCGAATCGCGCCGTAAGCTCCTCGTTGAGCACCGACTGAAGCTGCCACGCCCGCAGGTAACGCGAGGAATAGAACCTCGGATCCACGTCTACGAATGCGTCCGCCGGGTCGTATTCGAACCCCGTCGCATCGGTGAGGAGCGAAACGTAAAGATCCGGAAGCTGGTCCCAGGGGACATCTCCGCCGTACAGAGATCTCTCGTACAGGAGCTTGGCACAGTAGCGACGAAGAAAATGCAGCTCCTCGAAACCCGCGGTCCGGAGGAACTGCCCGACACGATTGGCGCCGAGCTGCGAATGCCGGAGGAGCCAACCCTTGTCCTGCATGCGGTGATCGAAAAGCATCGCGTACGACTCGGTGACCGAGTTGTCACCCAACCATCTGAACTCGAACGCATACTCGGGGCTGGCGTAGGCGAAATGGAGCGCGTGTCCCAGCTCGTGCAAAAAGGTGTTGTAGTCACTTTGTCCACCGTGAGGGCGCAGCACCAGATAAACCTCCTCCGGCACTCGCACCGGCGAGCAGAACGCGCGAGAACGTTTCCCCTCACGGTCGCCGACATCGAAGATGATTCGGCCTTTGGCGGCTGCGTCAACGCCCATCTCGGAGACGCTCTTCCGAATCACCGCCTCCATGCGACTTCCTGGAAACGCGTCGTCGTACTCGGACGCGCGGAAGATCGCCAGCGCGTCGGCCCGCTTCGCCTGCGACGGCTTGATACCGAGCTTCTTTTTCAGAACCTGGGCCAGCGTATCATCCCACATCGATTGAGTATCGCGCAGGAATCTCGCGCAGCTGTCGCCGAGCGCCTCGAGCGAAATCCCGGTGACGGCTTCGAACGAGCTGTTGTAGTCGGCGGCGACGCCCAGTGATTCGATGTAGTCCTTTTCGCGCTGCAAGCGCTCGCGTCGAAGCGGAGCGTGTTCTTTTTCCACGAGCTTCGCGCGCGCCGCGTCCAGCGCCAGGCGCAGCGTACGGTCGCGGGTATTAGCGATCTCGATCGGCGCAGCCTGATACTGGATCACGCGCCCGTCGGGCGAGCGGATCACCGCCGAATTCTCCCACTCGATCTCGCGCTCGTCGAGCGGCGCCAGGGGCTTCGACGCCTGCGACTCGATTTCCCATTCGAGCAGCCATTGCGCCGACCGGTTGTCGTCGGTTCCCGGGAGTGTCGACCTGAACATGTCGAGCGTGAGCTCCAACGCCTCGGGGCCGAGGATTCTCTCGTAGCGGGCGTAGATCGGCTGGAGCTCCGCGGTTTTCTTGAGTCCGGCCAGTGCGAGATAACCCTCGCGGGATATCATTTCCATAAACGCCTGCCCCTCAGCTCGCAGGCGCTGAAGGGTCAACCCGCTCATGCCGTAAGCCTTGGCGCGAGGTACTCTTTGAGCTTCGCCGCGTCGACACGGTCCTGCTTGAGCGTGTCGCGGTCCCTGACGGTGACGGTTCCATTCGTCAGGGATTCCCCGTCCACCGTAATTCCGAACGGTGTTCCGACCTCGTCCTGTCGGCGATACCGCCGACCAATGGCGCCACTGTCGTCGTAGAAAATGGGGACAGTTTCCCTGAGCTCGTCCGCAATTTTGTGAGCCATCTCCGGCATTCCGTCCTTTTTCACCAGGGGAAATACTCCCGCCTTGATCGGAGCGATCGATGGATGCAATCCGAGCACCGTCCTACCCTCTGACTCCCCGTCTACCGCCTCCTCACGATATCCGTTGACCAGCACGGCGAGCGCTGTCCGGTCGGCGCCGACCGAAGTCTCGACCACGAACGGCAGATATCTCCGGTTGTTGGGCTGATCGAAGTACTCGAGCTTTTTACCAGAGAACTGCTGGTGCTGTGACAGATCGAAATCACCGCGGTTGTGCACGCCCTCGATTTCCTGGAAGCCGAGCGTTCCACCGAAATCGAACTGGATGTCGAAGGCGGCTCGGGCGTAATGCGCCAGCTCCTCCTTCCTGTGCTCGTGGTACTGGAGCCGACTCGCTGCCAGCCCCAGGCCGCGATGCCATTCCATCCGCTGCTGCTTCCAGTACTCGAACCACTTCATGTCAGTAGCTGGCTCGACGAAGAACTGCATCTCCATCTGCTCGAACTCGCGCGTGCGAAAAATGAAATTGCCGGGCGTGATCTCGTTCCTGAACGCTTTGCCGATCTGCGCTATTCCGAACGGCACCTTTTGCCGAGTCGATTGCTGCACGTTCAGGAAATTTACGTAGATACCCTGCGCCGTCTCGGGCCTGAGATAGACCACGGATGCAGAATCTTCCAGCGGACCCATGAAGGTCCTGAACATGAGATTGAACTGACGCGCTTCGCTGAGAGTGCCCTTCATGCCGCAAGCCGGGCACTGCGCATCGGGAGTCCCCGGCGTTCCCTTGATGCGCGGGTCGTCGGCGCGAAAGCGTTTCTTGCAATTCTTGCAATCGACGAGCGGGTCGACGAAACCACTGACGTGTCCGCTGGCTTCCCAGACGCGCGGGTTCATGAGAATGGCGGCGTCGAGGCCCTCGATGTCGTCCCGCGCCCTTACCATGGAGTGCCACCAGCGATCCTTGAGATTTTTCTTGAGCTCGACGCCGAGAGGGCCGTAGTCCCACACGGAGCCAGTGCCGCCATAGATCTCGGAGGACTGGAAGATGAAGCCGCGCCGCTTGGCGAGCGACACGAGCTTTTCCATCACGTCGGGCTGGTTTGGCATCGCGGGAAGCGGGAAGCGGGCAGTGGGAAGAGGGAGGACGGAAGACAAAGGAGGGATGGTGAAAAGTAAGTTCCCTTCCCGCTTCGCGCCTCCTGCTTACCGCCTCACACTTCCCTCTTCCCTCTTCCCTCTTCCCTCTTCCCTCTTCCCTCTTCCCCCTTCAAGTATCGAGTTCGGCGCTCAGCTTCGGCTCGGCCGGCGCGCGCTTACCAAGCAGATGGGCAACGATACGATCGCCGTGATAACGGCCGTTCTCGATGAAGACCTTGTTCGCGTCGTAGCCGGCGACAACCACTCCGGCGATGTATAAGCCGGGAACCGAAGTCTCGAGGGTCTCGGAGTCATGGCGTGGTATGCCGGTCCTGGAATCGATCGGAACGCCGCTCTCGCGCAAGAGATCGAGCATCGGAGCGAAACCGGTCATCAAGTAGACGCGATCCGCACGAAGACGCTCCTCACCATTTGGCGTGGTGATGAGGACGTGGTCAGAGTCGATCGATTTCACCCGCGCATTCCAGCGCACGCCGATTGCGCCTTCCTTCGCACGATTGGTGAAATCCGGCAGCACCCACGGCTTGATCTTCTTGTCGAAAGTCGGTCCGAAGTGGACGAGTGTAACGCGCGCTCCCGAGCGCCACAGATCCAGAGCGGCCTCGGCAGCGGAATTTCCGCCTCCCACGACTACCACGTCCTGGAGAAACGCCTCGTGGCCTTCGTGGTAGACGTGCGTCACGTGCGGCAGATCTTCGCCCGGGACGCCGATGCGATTCGGCGATCCGAAATATCCGGTGGCGACGACGACTGCGCGCGCACGCGTCTGCCGATCCGCGCCCGCCTGGGTTCTCGAGCGCACCACAAAGCTGCCCGAGTGCCCTTCAATCGCCGTCACGCGCTCCCGTTGGCGCAGTGGTATCGAGAAATGAAGCACCGCTGCTCGATAATAGGCCAGTGCATCTCGCCTGCTCGGCTTCTCCGTGGCAACGACGAATGGCAGTCCTCCGATCGCGAGTTTTTCAGCCGTTGAGAAGAACCGCACGTAGGCCGGGTACGCGGCAATTGTGCTGACCGCGACCTCGGACTCGATCACCACAGGCCTGAGGCCAGCGTGCTGGGCGGAGATGGCAGCGGCCAGGCCGCACGGCCCCGCGCCGATGATCACGAGGTCGGCGTCGTCAGAGAAGTCGCTCAATTTTTCAGGTGACTGCTGCGGACGGCGCCGGGAATGCACCCTCGACGCCGATGATCTGGTCCCGGCGAGTTCCAACGCTGACGTAGGTGATTGGCGTCTCGACGAGCGCCTCGATGCGATCCAGATATTTCCGCGCTTCGCGGGGCAGATCGGAAACACTGCGTGCCTCCGCAGTTGAGCTGCGCCAGCCATCGAACCACTCGTACCGCGGCACCGCGTTATCGAGAATCCCAAGATCGCTCGGAAATTCGTCGTAGATCTCGCCGTCGGCCGCATACCCGGTGCACAGTCCGATGCGCTCGAGGGTGTCGAGCACGTCGAGCTTGGTGACCGCAAGATCGGTGAGGCCGTTCACACGGGCGGCATACCGAACGACAACGCCGTCGAACCAACCGCATCTGCGCGGACGCCCGGTCGTCGCGCCAAACTCGTTGCCGAGGTTGCGGACTTCGGTGGCGAGTGGCTCGTCGAATTCTGTGGGCAGCGGACCATTGCCAACCCGCGTCGTGTACGCTTTCACCACACCGATCACAGAATCGAGCTCTTTTGGCGCGATGCCGACTCCGGTCGCAGCGCCGCCCGAGGTGGTGCTGCTGGACGTCACGTACGGATACGTACCGTGATCGATGTCGAGTAGGGATCCCTGCGCGCCTTCGAGCAAAACCGCGGCTCCGCTGGCGATGGCGCGGTGGATCCGGAGGCCGACATCCTCCGCGAGGGGCAGCAATCTGTTCCGGAACCGCTCGAGGACCTCGAGCGTGTAGTCGACATCTGCGCGCTTCGATCCCGAAGTCGCAAGCTGTATGTTCGCGTGGGCAACTCCGCGCTCGACCAGTTTTCTCAGGCGCTCGGGACTCCGCAGATCCAGAACCCGAATTCCGCGACGACCGAATTTATCTTCATACGCTGGCCCGATGCCGCGACCAGTCGTTCCGATCTCCTTGCTGGCGGAGCTCTGGCTGTCGACGAGCTTGTGATACGGCAGCACGAGGTGCGCGCGATCGCTCACATAGAGACGTCCTTCGACGTCGATACCGTCGGACACGAGCTCATCGATTTCCGAGAATAGTGTCTCGACATCCAGCACCACACCGTTGCCGATCGCGCAGCGCACCCCGGGATGCAGAATACCGCTCGGAATCTGGTGGAGCACAAACGACCGCTCGCCGATCTGAACCGTGTGTCCGGCATTCGCGCCGCCCTGATAGCGGACAACCCAGTCGGCGCGCTCAGACAGCACGTCGACGAGCTTGCCTTTGCCTTCGTCGCCCCACTGCGCGCCCACGACGACGACGGTGCGTGTATTCGAGTCGAACATCGTTACGTGAATTCCGTGGTCAGGAGGAGGGAAAAGCAAACGCCCCGAGAGCTTCGGGGCGTTGGTTCAATCTACCCTTCGCGGTTTCCGTGTCAACGCTTTGCAGGCGAAGGCGGCGGAACTTCGTCGACGACGCGCGGCGGATCGTCCGACCTTACGACAGTCTTGATCGGCAATATCACAGTGAACGTCGACCCCCTTCCGAAAACGCTCTCCGCAAAGACGTGTCCGCCCAGTGCATCCACCAGTTTCTTGGTGATGCTGAGACCGAGCCCGGTTCCCCCAAACTCCCTCGTTCTCGACTGGTCGACCTGCCGGAAATCTTCCCAGATGGACTCGAGATCCGATTCGCGAATTCCGATGCCCGTGTCACGCACGTCGAAGCGCAGGTCATCCTCGTCGCGTGAGATCATCACCCAGATTCCTCCGTGGTGCGTGAACTTCACCGCGTTTGAAAGCAGGTTGAGCATGATCTGCTTCACCTTGGTCCGGTCGGTATGGAGCCCCAGATCCTTCGACGGCATCTCAACGTTGAACTCCAGGGACTTCTTCCTCACGAGCGGCTCGATCTGCTGGGAGATCTCGGTCACGATGTCGCCGAGCTTGACGTCTTCCAGGTGGAGCGGCATGCGTCCGGCCTCGATCTTGGCGAGATCCAGGATGTCGTTGATCAGTGCGAGGAGGTGCTGCGCTGCTCCCTGAATCCGGCTGAGTCCCTCTTCCTGCCGCGATGTCAGCTCGCCGTAGATCCGGTCGAGCATGAGCGATGCGTAGCCGATGAGCGCGTTGATCGGTGTGCGCAGCTCGTGCGACATACTGGCGAGAAACTCGGATTTGAGCCGGTTCGCTTTCTCGAGCTCCCTCGACTGCCACTGGAGCCTCGTGTTCTGCTCCGCCAGGTCGGCGGTGGCGGCGCGGATTCGATCCTCGAGCTGGCTGGAAAAAGTCTTGAGCTCGTCATAAAGCCGCTCATTTTCCACCTGCTCGGTGAGGTCGTGAAGAACCGACACGATCGCGAGGGGCTCGCCACGCCGGTTGAGAATTTTTCCGGACACGACCTCGACCGGCAGGTCGACACCGCTCTCGGGAATCTGGAGCTTCATCTGCTCGCGGCGCGCAAGGTCGGAGCTGATCGTGAAGTCCGAGATGAAGGTCGTAAACCTGGTATCGTTGGCCTGTACCATAATCCCGCGTTCCCAGCTCTGGCGGGTATCGGCCTCGAACAGCTGCTCGGCCTCCTTGTTCATGAGGATGATGTTCGACCGATCGTCGGTAACCAGAATCGGGTCGGCGACGTTCTCGAGTATGAGATTCAACCTGTCGCGCTCGCGTTTGGCGTCGATCTCGGCAAGGCGAACGCGCTGGACCTGCCTCTCGAGCTCGTTGGCTGCTCGCCTGAGGTCGGTGACGTCGCGCAACACCGTAACGGTCGATCCCGCCACCGTGCCCTCACCGCTGGCGGGGTTGTGCGTGAGTACCTCGAAGAGAAGATCGGTACCTTCGTCCGGGTCGACGAGATTCAGCTCACGCGAATCGGCGCTCTCGTTGGCGCCCATTGCTGTCTTCGAGAGGTGCGAAGTGAAGAGAAGATTGTTGATCTCGACGGCCCTCCGACGCCCCTCCGAATCTTTGTCCGTAGTAGAAAGCAGGTGCTCAGCGCGCTTGTTCTGAACTACGATGTGTCGCTGGTCGTTGATAATTACGATCGGATCAGGAAGCGAATTCATGATCGCGGTGAGCATCTCGCGCTGCTGGTCCAGCCGGCTCGACGAGAAGCGGAATTCCTCGACCGCGGCCATGCGCGCGAGCACGGGACCGGCGAGGGACGTGGCCTGCATCACCGCGCCAAGATTTGCGTCGTCGACGGAGCCTTCAATGAGCGCGACTCCGCCGGGCGCGTGTCCGATTCTCCGCCGGCGGTCGACCACGTTGCGCCGCCTCACCTCGCAGCCGGGAAGCGGGAGGATGTCCAGCTCACTATCGGTCAGAAGGTTGGGCGCTCCCCGGTATTGCGGCTGCGGGAACGGGATCGCGACCCATTCGCGGAACGAGATTCCCGGCACGCCAACTGGTCCGTTGGAACAGCTCACAGCGTGTAGTGAGAGCGCCGACACGACGATTGGGTTTGAGAGATCGTCGGTGGGAACTGAGATCGACGGCGTCTCGGCCGGCGCAAACCCGATGCTGGCTGTCGAGATGAACCGGCGCGGCGGACTGTCGAGGGTGATGGCGATGGCGCGGCGCGCGCCGAGGATGTCGGCGAGCTGCGCAATCATGAAAGTTGCCGCTGTGACGAAATCGGGTGCTTCTGAGATCGCGGAGAGAAGCTCCGCGAGTGCCTCCCCACTCAGTTGCGAGGCGGGCCCCGTGTTCGGACTGAGTCTGTTTCCGGCGGCTACCGGGGTCTCAAGCTTCGAGTCGCTCAAGTCGCCGCTTCAGATCAGCATTTTCTAGTCGCATCCGATCGAGCTCCTCGGTGCCGCCGGTGTTCAGCTCGCGCGGGCGAGACCCTGGTGCGGTGAGCCCGACCGCCTCCGAGTACTTGAGGTACGTGTCGATTGATGCCACGACAATGCGCGCCTCCACCGTTACCAGATCGATGCCGACTAATGAAACGCGAACCCATGCGTCGATGACAATGCCCTTGTCGAGAACGCGATCGAGTACATCGATGAGTGAGCTACCGCTCGGGGCACGTTCAACTGCCATGTCTTGACTCCTGTTCGCTTGATGTCTTAGCGGCTGATGTGTTTGGCTGGTTTATGGCCTGCCGGGGTTCGGGTGTCGCCAGGCGAGGATCGTGACGCCACCAGTTCATTCCAATCTCCTCGGCCTTGTCGATCGAGCAGATGAGAAGCCGGATCTGTATGGTTAGAAGCTCGACGTTGGCGAGATTGATCTTGATGTCGCCAACTACGACGAGACCCTTGTCGAGCACGCGGTCGAGAATGTCGACGAGACCATAGGTGCGCGACGGGGATACTAAGTCTGCCAAGCAGTCGTCTCCGTTCGGCTCGTCGCCGGTTTAGCGTAACCTTCCTAGGGGGCCCAGGTCGATCTGGAGATCGTCATCGGTCAGCCCGAAGATCCCCTTCATGTCCTGCATCCGGTCGTTGAGAC
>JBOHTC010000064.1:0-1742 GCA_050733495.1 Gemmatimonadaceae bacterium
GATCCTCACGGTGAAGTCGGACGACGTCAACGGCCGCAGTCGCGTCTACGAGGCGATTGTGAAGGGGCAGAACCTGCCCGAGCCGGGAATCCCGGAGTCGTTCAACGTGCTCGTGCAGGAATTGAAGGCGCTCGGCATTCACGTGAGCATGGGAGCGAATGCGTCGAGTGGCTATGGGCTGGGCAACAACAGCTCCGGTGTCGGAAACAACGGTAACGGGAGCGAGGAATAATTCATGATTGATTTTCGCAGCTCGCGCGAGACCCGCGCGTCTTCATTCGATTACATCCAGGTCCGCATCGCTTCTCCGGAAGAGATGCGCGGCCCGAAGGATTCCAAGGAGCGCGAGCGGCTGGAGATGGCCGGTCTCCGCACCTGGTGGTCGTGGGGCGAGGTGCTCAAGCCCGAAACTATCAACTACCGCTCGTTCAAGCCGGAGAAGGATGGCTTGTTCTGCGAGCGCATCTTCGGCCCCGTCAAGGACTGGGAATGCCATTGCGGCAAATACAAGAGAATTCGCTACCGTGGAGTGATCTGCGATCGCTGCGGCGTCGAAGTCACCCTGAGCCGCGTCCGTCGCGAGCGCATGGGTCACATCGAGCTCGCCGTACCCGTCGCGCACATCTGGTTCTTCAAGACGCTGCCTTCTCCGATGGGAAACCTCGTCGATCTGACGCTCCGTGATCTCGAGAAGGTCATCTACTACTCGAATTACGTCGTCATCGATCCGGGCAAGCAGGAGTTCATTCCCGAGAATCCGGAGATCCCCGACGGCCCCGGCAGGGCGGTCGAGGCGAACATGCTGCTGTCTGAGGACGAGTACTTCTTTCTCAAGCAGAAGTCGAAGGACGACGGCGACAACCAGTTCTTCGCAGACATCGGTGCGCCAGCGGTTCGCGAGCTGCTCAGGAGAATCGACGTCGATAAGGTTGCGGAGGAGCTCCGCGCCGGACTCATCGACGAAGGCTCGCAGCACCGCAAGAAGCAAATGCTGAAGCGGCTCAAAGTCGTCGATGCATTCCGCAATTCCGGCGACTCAGGCCAGGAGCGCAACAAGGCCGAGTGGCTGATCATGGACGTCATTCCGGTGATTCCGCCGGATCTGCGTCCGCTCGTTCCGCTCGACGGTGGCCGTTTCGCCACATCGGATCTGAACGATCTCTATCGCCGCGTCATCAATCGCAACAACCGGTTGATGAAGCTGATCTCGCACCGCGCGCCTGAAGTCATTCTCCGCAACGAAAAGAGAATGCTCCAGGAAGCCGTCGATGCATTGTTCGACAACGGTCGTCGCTCCAAAGCGATCCGTGGTCGCGGCAAGCGTCCTTTGAAGTCTTTGAGCGACATGCTCAAGGGCAAGCAGGGACGTTTCCGTCAGAACCTGCTGGGCAAGCGCGTCGACTACTCTGGCCGTTCGGTCATCGTAGTCGGTCCCGAGCTCAAGCTGCACCAGTGCGGTCTGCCCAAGGCGATGGCGCTCGAGCTGTTCAAGCCGTTCATCATTCATAAGCTCGTCGAGAAGGGAATCGCCGAAACGGTGAAGCGCGCCAAGAAGATCGTGGAGAAAGAATCTCCAGAGGTGTACGAGATCCTCGAGGAGATCATCCGCGATCACCCGGTGCTGCTCAATCGCGCTCCGACCCTTCACAGACTCGGCATCCAGGCTTTCGAGCCGGTGCTCGTCGAAGGAAAGGCCATTCGTATTCACCCGCTCGTCTGCGCCGCGTTCAACGCGGACTTCG
>JBOHTC010000065.1:0-12251 GCA_050733495.1 Gemmatimonadaceae bacterium
TGCTCGCGAAGCTTGGAGACGATGCGGGCGAAGATGAGATCCTGCGCATCTTCCTCGAGGTTTGCTACGTCGACTACATACACCGTGCGATCGGCAAAGCTCCCGAAGGGAAGATCACTTACGGCGCCCGTGTCGGTGACGAGACCAGCGCACCGCGTCGAGATGTTCGAGAGACGATTCCGGACTTTGCGTATCGTGGCTACATGGTGTGTGCGCCAGCTCTCGCCGTTTTTCGTCTCGAGCCCCTGAAGGACATCGCGGAACCAGGCGTCGAGGTCCGCAAAGGATTCCACACGGTGATTTTTCTTCAGCACGCCGTCGGCTGGAAACTCCTTGTCGACGACGCTGTCTGTGATGAAATCGATCAGAGCATCCGCTTTCGCATCGACGTCGTCCCTGTTGAGCAGCACCTCCGCGAACTGGAGCACCTGGCGCAAGCCCCAGGTCAACGGCGTCACGTTGTCGAGGAGAGCCTCATTGTTGCGGAAGGTGTTGAGCGCCAGCCCTTTCGCAGTGTAGGGTGCGAAATACTGAACGTTCTCGAACGGTTTTGGCTCGACGCCGAGTTTCTCGTACAGGATCTCGTCGCTGTCCTCGACTTTGCCAGGCTGATCGAGATAGCACAGATCAGGACCTTTGACATTGAAGCAGACCGCAGCGATCGAGCCTTTCTCCTCGGGGAAATGCGTGAACAGCGAAGAGAGCAGCCACTCGACGGCACTCGTTTTCGTCGCGAGCCCCGACACTCCGGTGATGTTGAGATGCGCGGCCTCGGGTCCCAGCAGGAACTCCGCGTCGAGATAGATCACGGCATCGGTTCCACCCGCGCGGTACACGCCGATCGGGATGCCCGTGTTCGCGCCTTCCTTTAGATATCCGTCCATCCGAAGCGCAGTCTGGACGTCGGCTTCCTCTGCCAGGAAAACCTGTCCCATCGGCACGGGCTGCATGGGCTCTTCAGGAATCTGGCGGAGAACTGCGGCAGTATAGAGGCGAATCTCCGCTCTCTCGGTCGACGCGAACGAAGCCAGCGTCGGAGAGCCGTCGTGGCCAAGCACATCGTGCATCGGAGACGCGAGATCGGTGTAGCTGAATCCCTCGACGACGATACCGTAGATGTGCGGTATCTGCCCGTCCATGGGCTGCGCGCCGTCCACCCGCACGATGGTTCCGATTCCGACGGGCGAATCAATAGCCGTCCAGAAATGAAACTCGTGCGGAGTGTTGGGCTTCCGCTCCGTCGCTACTACACGACCCAGTGCGTCGCTCATGAAATGGCCCTCAGAAATTCCTCGCAGTCGCGAACGCCGTACGCCATTTTGTCCCACCTGCCGTCGGGGAGCGAAAGCGGCGACATCTCCGCCATCACCCATCTCGAAACTTCGTCCGCGCGCTCGGCCGGGCGATTGCAGTCAGCAATCTCTACCCGCACCAGACCCCAAAGCGCATCGCGCCCCTCTGCCGCGCGCAGACGCAGATACCAGCTCAGTACCGAGTTTCGCGAACGCGGCGACACTCGAAAAACCGTCGATCTCTCACCGTGTCGAAGGCCAAGCACGATTCGGAGCGCATCGTCTTCGACGTAGAGAGTGCGATGACTCTTGATCACGCCAATCGCGCACGACGACGACGCCACCGCCGCGCTCCTGCTGATTCCACCATCGATGAAAAGCGGCACCTCGGAACGGACGCACCACTCCTCAGCGAGGCGATCCTCGAGCTGCTCCCGCTCGCTGTCGACGGCGCGTACTGCCCGCTCGGCGAGATGCGATGGATGCCTACTCGGAAAGTTGCCGTCCCGGTCGGCCGTCGACGTGTCGACGATTTTCAATGGTGCCTCGTCGCCATTGACAAGCTTTCCCGCCATCTCGTCGAATCGAGGTAGATAACGCAACGGAAGGTAGATTTTTTTCTCGACAATCGGCGGTCTGTGGCCCCAAGTCGTCATTCTGCGATTCACCCGCACGCGAACCGCCGCCGAGACAGTGCCGAGCACGATGGGCATGCCCTCGAAGTGCCCGAAGACCTGGACTTTCTGCGCGCCGTCGAGAAACGCTCCAAACCCCGAGCTCGCCTGACGGGAATATTCCGGCACGCGAACCGCTCGCAGGACGCTCCCTTCCACGCTCGTGGCGGCGCGAAGTGCCGGTGGATCGCTCGTCATCGATGGTTCGAGCGAGGTCATTCCCTCGACCGCACTTACGCCCGGAAGCTGCTGCATCAGCAATCGAAACGCTGCCCGGCTCGATAAGTCGGGACCTGAATTGCTCACCAGCATGAGCGCTACTCCAGCCCGATGTCCCACGCCTGCTCGAGATCCTTTTTCGAGTAAGCGCGAAATGCCGTGAGGGTGTGGGTCGATTTGATGCCGGGAACTACGCTGACGCCTTCTGTCACGATTCGCGCAATCGCTTCGTGCGCCGCGACTTCGATCATTGCCACGAGATCCCACTCTCCAGAAACGGAATAGACTTGCGAGACACCATCGATGCCGGCGAGTTTCGTCGCGCATTCGGCGATCCGCTGTGGCTCCGCTTTTATGAGTACGATGGCAGTGATCATAGGGGCACCGATGCTGCTATCTTTGGGTGGGCGGCGTCGCCGCGACAGGTAAGACATATAACGATACCGGCGTGGCAGACGGTCCGCTACGTTGCAAAATAGAGGTCGAGGATGTTGGAATCCGAGGAAGTCGGAGAGCGCGCCGCCGGACAGGTCAGTCGCGCCCAGAATCTCGTTTACACCCTTCCGCACGCGACCGAGTCGATTGCGGAGTTTCTGACTCCTGCCCTCGCGCGCGTCGACTCGACGGCGAGCGGCACCCAGGCTCTGATTGTCACCCGCGACGCTGAGACGGCGATCACGATCTCGGAGACGGTGCTGCGGCTTCTTGGGCCCACCGGCATCGAGGTCGTGCCGGTGACCAATGCGTCCCGCGCGGAACGTCTCTTCAAATCGCGGCCTTTGCTCGCCGTCGCTGGCACCGCGACGGAGCTCGGCGCCCTGGTCCGCGCGTCACTGCTGAAGCTCGATTCGGTCAAGACGATCGTCATCGCCTGGGCGGACGACATCCTCGAAGAAGGCCAGGAGTCGACCGCTGCTCTCGAGGCGCTGTTGGGCGAGTTCGGTGAGGCGAATCGCGTCATCGTAACCCGGAAGCTCAGCGAAGCCGTCGAGAATCTCGCCGAGCGCTACGCCCGTCGCGCAAGGCGCGTTGGAATCGCCGAGGTCGAGGCGCCGCAGATGCCGGAGAATTACGACCTCCCAATCATTAGGTACGTGACAGTCGGCGTCAGTGTCCGACCCGCCGCTCTTCGACGCCTGCTCGACGATCTGAATCCGCCCTCGGCCGTGATCGTCGCGCGCGACGTCGCGGCTGTCGACGAGTCCAATCGCGTCCTTCGTACGCTCGGCTACCACGAGGACGACGCGAACATCCGCGTGACCCAAAATGAGTTCGGAAAGGAATCGCACACCGTGATTTTCTATCAACCGCCGGTCACGCCTGCGGAGCTCCAGAGAGTCGCGCAGGCGAGACCGGTACAGATCGTGATCCTCGCGCGACCCGCCGAGATTGCGTGGCTCAGAGAGCTCACCGGCGGTCGCCTCACACCACTTACTCTTACCGGCCCTGAGCGACGCGCACACGATCGCGACGAAGCGGTGAGACAGGAGATCAGGTCATTGCTTGGCGGCGGAGTTCCGCCGCGCGAGGTGATCGCATTGGAACCGTTGCTCGAGGAATTCGACGCCACCGAAGTCGCGGCCGCCGCGCTACAGCTACTCGAGCGTGAACGAGCCCAGCGACGCAAGGCGGCGGAGCACGCGACTCCAGTCGCGCGAGCGCGACCATCGGACGGCGATCAATCGCGCGACCGCGGCACTTCCGGCGGCATGGTTCGCCTCTTCATGACGGTCGGCACCCGGGACGGAGTAAAAGTTGGCGACCTCATGGGCGCGATCGCCGGTGAGGGAGGAATTCCTGGCGATCACGTCGGCAAGATCGATCTCCGGGAGAGTCACGCGCTGGTCGAAGTAGCAGAGGCGGACGCCCCGAGTGTCATTGCGAGGGTGAATGGCGCGATGATCCGCGGAAGGCGCGTGGTGATTCGCGGCGAGCGTGACAAAGAGGATCGCGAGCGCTCCGCCGGTCCTCGCGGAGAGCGCCCGGATCGTGCGCCGCGCGATCGCGGCGGCCCGCCGCGGGGGCGCCCGGGTTCACCGAGACGCGGACCGTCAGACAGACCAGGCCGCGGAGGCCCGCCCCGCCGAGATCGCGACCGATCGTGAGCGGGCCAAGCGGACCATTCCACCAGAGTGGTGGATGGATAGAAGTCATTGCGGGCGTAATGTTCAGTGGAAAGAGCGAAGAGTTGATTCGCCGCGTGCGGCGCGCGATCATCGCACGGAAGAAGGTGCAGGTTTTCAAATCGCACCTCGACGAGCGCTACTCCGGCATTTACTCCGTTACCAGCCACGACGGACGCACCGTCGAAGCGATTCCGGCCGATTCGGCTCTCCAGATCGGGCAGCAGATCGATCCGATGGCGCACGTCATCGCCATCGACGAGGCGCAGTTCCTCGACCGCGGCATCGTTCCGCTTGTGACCTCGCTCGCGGCAAGAGGACGAAGAGTCATCGTCGCCGGAACCGATACCGATTTTCGGGGCGAGCCCTTTGGCGCGATGCCCGATCTCATGGCGATCGCAGAAGTAGTCGACAAGCTGCACGCGATCTGCGTTCTCTGCGGTGGGCCGGCAAGTCGCAACCAGCGGCTCATCGGCGGTCAGCCAGCGCCTTACAATTCGCCGCAGATCATGGTCGGCGGAACAGAATCATATGAAGCGCGGTGCAGAATGTGCCATACGGTACCGGCCGGGGACGCCGCGCAGGTCCGTCTACTCTGAACCTGACGCTCGGCTGTCTCCACAGAAAGCAATTGTTTACGCGTGACACTGGCGGGATAGGCTCCTATCTTGCCGTTCCGGCCTGAGCGCAACTCTACCTCGATCCCTTGATAGATGATTCTCATCGGACTGACAGGAAATATCGCCAGCGGGAAATCAGAGGTTGCCAGAATGCTCGCCGAGCACGGGGCTACCATTATAGACGCCGATGAGCTCGCTCGCGAAGCTGTGCAACCGAACACCCAGGCGCTGAAGGACATCGTCAAGCGTTGGGGAAAGGATGTCCTCAACAAGGACGGCAGTCTCGACCGCGCTGCGCTGCGGCAGGTGGTTTTCGCGGACCAGACCGAGCTGGATGCGCTCAACCGCATCGTCCACCCGGGCGTGATGCGTTTCCGCGATCGGGAAATCGCGCGGGCGCGGGAGCGCGGTGATCAGATCGTCGTCTGCGCCATCCCGCTCCTCTTCGAGCGCAATCTCGTCGAAGAGTACGATGCGATCGTTCTCGTCGATGCGCCGCGACCCCTGAGGCTCGAGCGGCTGGTCTCGACGAGGGGGCTCGAGGAGACAGAGGCCATGAACATGGTCGCCGCGCAGATGCCCGCCGAGCTCAAACGCGCCCGAGCGGACTATTGCATCGACAACGACGGCTCACTACAGGATCTCGAGCGCGAAGTCGATGCGCTTTGGAGCTCCCTTCAGCGAAATGCTGTAGAGAGCGAGACCGAGGCCCGCGTTTCCTGAGCTATCCTTACCACCGATCCACGCGAAATAAACGGAGCTGAAGTGGCGAACATTCCCGGCGATCTCCTTTACACCGAAGAGCACGAGTACGTCCGTGAGGGCAAGGGCCCCGGTGACGCCGTGGAGATCGGAATCACCGACTACGCGCAGGGAGAGTTGGGCGACGTCGTCTACGTAGAGTTGCCGAAGGTCGGGACGAAACTCTCGAAGCACGACGTCTTCGGCACCATCGAAGCCGTGAAGGCGGTGTCGGAGCTCTTCGCCCCAATTGCTGGTGAGGTCGTGGCGATCAACGATCGTCTCGACAAGGAGCCCGCGCTCGTGAACACCGACGCTTACGGAGCGGGCTGGATGATCAAGCTCAAGCCGAAAAGCCCTTCGGAGGTCGATTCACTCCTGACAGCGGATGCGTACGGCAAGCACGTTGGTGCGTAGCTAGCGCTTTGCGCCGGCCTTCAGTCCGGCAATCACTTCATCAGTTGATCGTACGCGCCCGAGCCGGGGGAATATCGTGGTGAGCGCGAACTGGTGCGCGTCCTCTGACAGCGCGGCCATCGCGTCCTCGATGAAAACCAGCGCGTATCCGTGCTCATAGGCATCTCGCGCCGTCGACTCAACGCCGAAATTCGTCGCTATCCCGCCAATCGCTATCGTCCGGATTCCACGCCGGCGTAAATGCAGATCCAGCGCGGTACCGTAGAATGCGCCCCACTGTCGCTTGGTTATCAGGATGTCTTTGTCACTTCGCCCCAGATCGGGCGAAAGCTCGTCCCAGCCCGGCGCAGGAGTCCCCATCATCGGCGAGTCCGTCGGCTGCTTGAGACGGTCCTCGCCGGTTGGCGAGTACGAGACTCTCACCAGGACGACTGGCGCGCCGACCTCGCGGAAGCGCTTTGCCAGCTTCGCTCCCTTCGCGAGCACGTCGCCAGCCGAATGTGGAGTCGTCTGTCTTTGAAGAACTCCACCCTGCAAGTCGATCAGGACCAGCGCGGTCTCGGCCGGATTCAGCGTCAGAGTTTCGGCCATTGTCAGGTCGACGACGCTTCGGCGTCGACGTAGGAATCTGTCGGAACGCAGGAGCACACCAGGTGCCTGTCGCCATAGGCGCTCTCGATACGCGCGACGGCCGGCCAGAACTTCGCGTCGAGTGTCCACTCCGCCGGAAATGCAGCCTTCTCCCTCGTATAGGGATGTGTCCACGCCGTCGCCGTCACGCGACTTAGTGGATGCGGCGAATTCTTGAGGACGTTGTCGTCCTTGTCGGCTTGGCCAGTCTCGACCTCCCGGATCTCCTCGCGGATCGAGATGAGCGCATCACAGAATCTGTCGAGCTCCTCTTTCGGCTCGCTCTCTGTCGGCTCGATCATCAGCGTGCCCGGCACCGGAAATGAGACCGTCGGTGCGTGGAAGCCGTAATCTATGAGCCGCTTGGCGATGTCCTCGACGTCGACGTCCGTCGTCTGCTTCACCACCCTCGTGTCGAGGATGCATTCGTGCGCGACTGTTCCGTGCGTGCCCTTGTATAGAATCGGAAAATGCGGCTCGAGTCGCTTCGCGATGTAGTTGGCGTTGAGGATCGCGATCTTCGTCGCGTATTCAAGACCTTCGCGCCCCATGAGCTTGATGTAGGCGTGGGAGATCGGAAGAATGCTCGCGCTACCCCACGGCGCCGCCGAAATCGCGCCGACCTCGGAGCGACCATTCAGCCTCACGACCGGATGTCCGGGAAGAAATTCCACAAGATGCTTCGCGACGCCGATCGGGCCCATCCCCGGACCGCCGCCGCCGTGCGGGATGCAGAAAGTCTTGTGCAGATTGAGATGACAGACGTCGGCGCCGATGTCCGCGGGGCGGCACAGTCCGACCATCGCATTCATGTTCGCGCCGTCCATGTAGACCTGGCCGCCGGCCTTGTGGACGACGTCGCAAATCTCGACGATGGATTCCTCGAACACGCCGTGCGTCGAGGGATACGTCACCATCAGCGCGGCAAGATCCTTTGCGTGCTCTGCCGCCTTGGCGCGCAAATGGGCGACGTCTATGTTCCCGCGCGCATCCGTCTTTACCACTATCACCTTCATGCCCGCCATCACCGCACTCGCCGGATTGGTGCCGTGCGCAGATTGCGGGATCAGGCACACATTGCGAGCCGCGTCATTTCGCGACGCGTGGTAAGCCCGAATCACGAGTAGACCGGCGAATTCACCTTGCGAGCCAGCGTTCGGTTGCAGCGAAACCGCTGCGAAGCCGGTAATCTCGCCCAGCTCGCGCTCCAGCTCGTCGAACAGGCGTTGATAACCGTCGGCCTGATCGAGCGGCGCGAATGGATGGATCTTCGAGAATCCCGGCCACGTGATCGGCATCATCTCGGCCGTCGCGTTCAGCTTCATGGTGCAGGAGCCGAGTGGGATCATCGAGTGCACGAGCGAGAGATCGCGCGACTGAAGCTTGTTCATGTAGCGCAGCATCTCGGTCTCGGCGTGGTGCTTGTTGAAGACGGGATGCGTGAGGAACGGTGTCGTCCGATTGAACCGTTCGTCGTACCGGAAATCGACACCGGAGGCGAGATCGTCCACGGTGAAATCGGGATCGGTTCCACCATTGAAGGACGCGAAGAGATTCGCGATGTCCTCCTCGATGACAGTCTCGTCGAGCGCGATGACGATACTCCGGTCTTCCATCGCGCGAAGATTTATCCGGCGGCTGCGCGCTTCGTCGAGTATCGGCTGCTGGCTCCGCTTGCCCAGACCAACGCGGATAGTGTCGAAGTAATCGTCGTGCGCGATGGTGTATCCGAGCCGGCGCAATCCTTCCGCGAGTGCCGTCGTGAATCCGTGCACGCGACGGGCGATGCGTGTGAGTCCCTGAGGACCGTGATAGACGGCGTACATGCTGGCGACGACCGCCAGAAGCACCTGGGACGTGCAGACGTTGCTCGTCGCCTTCTCCCGGCGAATGTGCTGCTCCCTCGTCTGGAGCGCCATCCTGAGCGCAGGCTTGCCGTCCGCATCGCGCGAGACTCCGATAATGCGCCCAGGAATGTGTCTCTTGAACTCGTCGCGTGTCGCGAAGTAAGCGGCGTGCGGTCCGCCGTAGCCGAGCGGTACGCCGAAGCGCTGCGTATTCCCGACGACGATGTCACCGCCCCATTCCCCGGGCGGCGTCAGAAGCACGAGACTCAGAAGATCCGCGGCGACTGTGACAAGGGCATCGGCGGCATGGATGTCTTCGCACAGCTTCGTGTAGTCGAGCACCGCGCCGTCGGTCGTAGGGTACTGGATGAGCGCGCCGAACACATCGGATCCGATCTCGAAATCCTCGTAGCTCGAGACGCGCACCCTTATTCCGCGAACCGCTGCCCTCGTCTTCAGCACATCGATCGTCTGCGGATGACACTCTGCCGCGACGAGAAAAACTTCCTTGCCCGGCTTGCCTTTGAGCCCGTAGCTCATCGTCATCGCTTCGCCCGCAGAGGTCCCTTCATCCAGAAGCGATGCATTCGCAATCGGAAGCCCCGCGAGGTCGCTAACCATGGTCTGAAAAGTCAGCAGCGCTTCGAGCCTGCCTTGCGCGATCTCGGCCTGGTACGGCGTGTACGCGGTGTACCAGCCGGGATTCTCGATGATGTTTCGCTGGATCACAGGCGGAGTCACGCAATCCGAGTAACCCATGCCGATGAATGACCGGAACACCTGGTTCTGCGAGGCAAGGGCTCTGAAGTAGGCGAGGACTTCCGACTCGGTCATTCCATTCGCGAGATCCATCTCACCGCGAAAGCGGATCCTGGCCGGAATCGTGGCGTCCATCAGCGCGTCGAGCGATGCGAAGCCAACCACCTTCAGCATCTCCGCAACGTCGTGCTCATCCGGTCCTACATGTCTTGGAACGAAGGATTCAGCAGGCGGAATTGCCGCTCCGACCTGCTTGATTGTAGTGCTCATAGGAGTGACAATTTAACACCCTATGCACCCTCGGCGAAGTTTGAGCCGTTGGCGTCTTCTCATTGCGCCACCGCGCTCGGGCGCGGAAAACATGGCGCGCGATACCGCGTTGCAGGCGCGCGCGGCGAGGACGTCTGAGACGGTATTCAGCATCTATTCCTGGGAGCGCCCGACGCTCTCCTTCGGACGAAATCAACCGGCGGCAGGACGCTACGACGGCGAGAAAATCCGTGCAGCCGGAGTGGATGTCGTGCGAAGACCAACAGGTGGACGCGCGATCCTGCACCACCGCGAAGTCACGTACAGCGTCACGGCTCCTCTGGCGGACGCCCCGCCCCTTCGTGAAACCTATTCGCAAATCAACAGAGTCCTGCTCGACGGACTCGCTCGCCTTGGAGTAGCAGCGGGGATCGCTGCGCGATGCGATCGCGCCCCGGCTCCCAGCATTCGACCGTGCTTCGAGACTCCGACGGACGGAGAGCTGGTGGCCGCAGGAGGCAAGCTCGTAGGAAGCGCGCAGTGGCGGGACGAGGGCGCGTTGTTGCAGCACGGCTCCATCCTCGTCGATGATGATCAGTCCTCGCTTCCTTCGTTCGCGATTGCCAGGGTCGGTGGGATCCAGGAGACGCTCGCTCCGCCGGCAACGCTCACGGGCCTGCTGGGTCGGTCGCCCGGTGCAGAGGAAGTTGCGAGCGCGATGTTCGACGCTGTGCGATCGCTCGAGGACGGTGATGCTGTTGAATTGAGTGAAGATGAAATCCGCGCGGACGCACTTGCGCTCATTCCGCGCTTTCTCGATGAGGTATGGACATGGCGGCGATGAAGCACGTTCGGCTCCTTTGCGCTCTCGCAATGATCGCGTGTGCCGGATCCGAATCGACTTCAGCCCCGCGTTCCGGCGGCACGCTGGTAATCGCGACAGGCGGAGATCCCGATGTGCTCATCCCGCTGCTTGCTTCCAGCATTCAGGCGACCGAGATCACGGACCTGGTTTTTGACCGTCTCGCGGACATCGGAGATTCGCTCAACACACTGAACGACGTCGGATTCACTCCGCACCTCGCTGATAGGTGGACATGGAGTCCCGACTCGCTGAGCATCGCGTTTCACATCGACCCGCGGGCCAAATGGCACGACGGGCAACCGGTTCGCTCGGGCGACGTCAGATTCACCTTCCAGAGCGCACGCGACTCGACCCTCGGCTCCCAGGTCGCGTCGGTGATCACCAACATCGACTCGGTCACTGCCCCGGACTCCGCGACGGCGGTGTTCTGGTTTCACCAGCGTACGCCGGAGCAATTCTACGACGCGACCTACCAGATGCCCATAATGCCTGAGCATATCTGGAAGGGAATCGCCCCCTCAACGTGGCGCGCATCGGACGCAGCTAAGCACCCAATCGGATCGGGACGCTTTCGGTTCGTTCGGTGGACACCACGCGCGTCTGTCGAGATCGTCGCCGACACAGCTAACTATCGCGGCGCTCCCAAGCTCGGTCGCGTCATCTGGAGCATCGCTCCGGATTTCAATACGGCATTTACCCGATTCCTTGGCGGAGAAGCGGACGTCATCGAGACCCCGCGCCCCGAGAACCTTGCGGAGGTCGCCAAGCATCCCAACCTTCGCGTCCGGGCCTACGGGGGGCTCGGATACTTCTTCACACTTTTTAATCTCCGCGACCCAGCCAACCATGCGCGTCCACATCCGCTTTTCGGAGATCGCGAGCTGAGAAGGGTGCTGACGATGGCCGTCGACCGACAATCGATCGTTCGAAGCGCATTCGATTCGCTTGGCCTTCCTGCGCTGGGCCCAACCGTTCGCGGCTATCCGACAACTGATCCAAACCTCGCCCAGATTCCGTTCGACCCGGCGCGCGCGAAACAGTTACTCGATTCACTGGGCTGGAAGGACACCAATGGAGACGGCATCCGCGAACGGAAAGGTCGTCAACTCGAGTTCACACTCACCGCACCGTCACAGAGCAAAGTCCGAGTGCAGATGGCGACGATGATCCAGGAACAGCTGCGACAGGTAGGCGTGAAGGTAAATATTGAGCAGATCGATTTCCCCGTGCTGATCGAACGCGAGCACAAGCGTAAGTTCGACGCCGTGATGCACGCCTGGAGCACGCAGCCGAGCCCCGGCTCCGCACGTGGGTCCTGGGGAACCGCGGGGTCACGCGCAGCAAACGGAAACAACTACGGCTCTTACGAGAGTCCCGTCTTCGATGCCTATCTCGACAGCGCCCTCGCGTCGTTCGATCTTACTGCGCGAAAGGCGTACTTTACGCGCGCATACGAGACGATCATCGGCGATGCCCCAGCGATCTGGTTGGTAGAGGTGCGGCCCGCACTCGGTTACAACGCACGGCTCGAGCTTGCACCACTTCGAGCCGACGCATGGTGGGCACACATCGCTGACTGGTCCATACCGCCGGACAAGCGGATTCCCCGGGACAACGCTCCAGTCGAGACAATCGCGCCGGCTGCCGGTCCGAAGACGCCCTAGCGGGTGCTCCGCTACTTCTCCCGACGGCTCGCGCAGGCGGCAGTAATCGTCGCGTTCGTCGCGGCGATCACGTTCGCGCTCATCCATCTTGCGCCCGGCGATCCTTTCAGCGCGGTGATGGACAACCCCAATGTGAGCGAAAGCGTCCGGC
>JBOHTC010000066.1:0-23872 GCA_050733495.1 Gemmatimonadaceae bacterium
ACATCCGACTTCGCCGCGCGACGGAAGAGATCATTACCAAGATCCAGTACATGAATCGCGTCGCCGTGACGATGCGTCACGGAATGCTCGACTCGGAGGGCGCCAGCCAGGAGCGCGAGCTCATTCAGAAGCAAATCGAAGAGATCGTGAATACGCACCCCTTCCACGCCGGGATCGAAGAAGGAAGCTGACTCGGCGTTGAGCATGTCGCGCTTCGCCACTCTGCCACGTCGCTGAAAGCAGGTTATACGGATGCTCCGAATTTTATCGGATGCTCCGAATCGCTCCGTTTGGCGTAATGCCTCCCGCTTCCCGCTTCCCGCCTCCCGCTTCCCGCCGCCCGCCTCCCGCCGTACCCCTTAGACCGTTCCTTATATTGAATAATGGACTCCCGGACCGCCGCGCACGTGCTCACCCAGATCGGCGCGCTCCTCGAAGCAAAAGGCGAACAGAGATTCAAGGCCCGGGCGTACGCCGGCGCCGCGCGCGCCCTCATAGCGATCGATACCGACGACCTCGGTCCCCTCATTCAGTCTGGTGAGCTCGCCGGTACCCCGGGAATCGGACCCGCCACTCTCTCAGTTATTCGCGAGCTCGTAGAAACCGGCGAATCCTCGTACTTGGATCGCCTCCGGGAAGGGATGCCCGAAGGAATGCTCGATCTCATGAGAGTGCCGGGACTCAGCGTCGCAAAAGTCCAGTTGATCCACGACGCCCTCGGCGTCGATACCCTCGAAGATCTCGAGCGCGTTGCACAAAATGGCGAGCTCGCGACGCTCCCTAAATTCGGCAAGAAGACCGCCGACAAAATCCTGCGTGGAATCGAGATTCTTCGCCGGAGTAGTCATCTCGAGCGATTTCCACGCGCTGCCCTCGAGGCGCAACTTCTTCTGACGAACGTCGAGAAGCACCCCGACGTCCAGCGCGCCACCGTCGCCGGGTCGATCAGGCGGCATAGCGAGGTCGTCTCAGACATCGACATCGTCGCCGAGTGCTCGCGCGACCCTCGCAGAGTCGCGGAATCCTTCGCGCGATCGCCGGGTGTGAGCCAGGCAACCGCCGCAGACGACCCCGGCTCCGTAAGGATCCGCTTCGTCGATGGAACGCAGCTCGACATGCATTGCGTCGCTCCCGTGGACTATTCGATCGCACTCTGGCGCGCGACGGGGTCGACTGCGCACGTCGAAGACATGACCGCGTTCGCCGAACAAAAGGGATTTCGCATCGATGGCAACGCACTCGTGAAGTCGGGAGGCAAACGTGTGCCCGTCGCCAGTGAGGACGCCTTTTTCACCGCCCTCGGTCTAATGCCAATCCCCCCCGAGATGCGCGAAGCCATGGGCGAAATCGAAGCAGCCGCCCGGCACGACCTGCCGAACCTGGTCACCTACGACGACCTCCGCGGAGTTCTACACTGCCACACCGATTATTCCGACGGCGGCGCCACCATCGAGGAAATGGCGACGTCCGCACGAGACCGGGGCTGGAGCTACATCGGCATCACCGACCACTCTGAGTCCGCTTTCTACGCCGGAGGACTCAAGCGCGATAAGCTCGCGCTCCAGCACGAGGAGATCGATCGACTCAACGCGGAGATGAACGACTTCAGAATCCTCAAAGGAATCGAGGCGGACATCCTCGCCGACGGAAGGGTCGATTACGATTCCGAGATTCTGGACCGCTTCGATTACGTGATAGGATCCATACATTCGCGCTTCAGCATGGATGCCGATACCATGACTAAGCGCGTTCTCGATGCGATGGACGATCCGCACCTGACGATCCTCGCACATCCTACAGGACGCCTGCTCCTATCTCGCGAGCCCTACGCTATCGATATCGAAAAAGTGCTCGATAAAGCCGCTGCGCTCGGCGTGTCAGTCGAGCTCAATGCCGATCCACACCGATTGGATCTCGATTGGCGATATTGTCGTATAGCGAAAGAGCTGGGCGTTACGATCGAGATCGGACCGGATGCCCATTCGATCGCCGGGCTCGACAACGTACATTTTGGAATCGGCATGGCGCGAAAAGCATGGCTCGAACCGGGCGAGATTCTCAACACCCGAAGCGCGGACGACGTTCTCGCTTTCGCCAGAAAGAGGCGCGGCGGATGAAACGCAAAGCCCTGACACCTCACGCCGTCGAAGTGTTCGCCCGTCTCAAAAAGGCCCATCCCGACGCCCACTGCGAGCTCGATCACGCGACGCCGCTCCAGTTATTGATCGCAACGATTCTGAGCGCGCAGTGCACCGACAAGCGCGTCAACATGGTAACGCCGGTCTTGTTCAAGACCTATCCCGACGCGCGATCTCTCGCGGAAGCGAATCCGGAGCAGCTCGAGGAGATCATCAGAAGCACAGGCTTCTACCATAACAAAGCGAAGAATCTCATCGGCCTCGGAAAGGCGCTGGTCGAGCGTCACGACGGAGAAGTCCCCGATTCGATGGAAGCTCTCGTCAAGCTTCCCGGAGTCGGCCGCAAGACTGCCAACGTCGTCCTTGGCAATGCGTTCGGCCGGAGCGAAGGGGTCGTGGTCGATACACACGTCGGGCGACTGAGCCTTCGACTGGGATTCACACGGCAGAAGGATCCGGTGAAGGTCGAGCAGGACCTCATGCCGCTTTTCCCAAAAGAAGACTGGGCGATGCTCGCACACGTCCTGATCTTTCACGGTCGGCGAGTTTGCGACGCGCGCTCGCCCAAGTGTGAGATATGTAGCGTAAATGAGATTTGCCCATCGAGCACAACCATGCCCGCCTAACTTCAAAGCTCGCAACAGAATTGCATTGCCAAACTGACACGGAGGAATCATGAAAATCGGAATCATTGGCGCCGGCCACATTGGCGGAACACTCACCCGTCGGTTCGCTGCCCTCGGCCACGAGGTCGTCGTGGCGAATTCGCGCGGACCCGAGACGCTCGCGGATCTCTCTCGTGAGACCGGCGCTCGCGCCGTGACTGTCGGCGAAGCGGCGCAAGCTGGCGAAGTTGTCGTCGTAACGATTCCGGAGAAAAATATCGCCAGGCTCCCACGCGATTTATTCGCTAAAACGCCGGCGAGCGTCGTGATTGTCGACACGGGAAACTATTATCCGCAGCGCGACGGCCGGATCGATGCGATCGAATCAGGCACCACCGAAAGCAGATGGGTCTCGCAGCAGCTCGGACGACCGGTGGTGAAGGCGTTCAACAACATCTACGCCCAGCATCTCCTGGAGCTCGGGAAACCGGCAGGCAGCCCGGGTCGGATCGCACTCCCGGTCGCGGGCGACGACAAGCGGGCGAAGGACGTCGTATTGCGACTGGTCGACCAGATCGGATTCGATGCCGTGGACGCCGGAGGCATCGACAAATCTTGGCGCCAGCAACCCGGCACCCCGGTGTACGCGACGGACTTCGACGCTGAAGGAGTGCGACGCGCGCTCGGGCAGGCAAAGAGCGAGCGCCCTCCGCAGTTTCGCGCCGGTGGAACCGCGTCTGCTACATCAGCGCCGCCCCGGCCCGACGTGGGCGATGCCCCACGAAATGGCGCGCCCTGAGAACTGGAAGATGCTCACGGTTCGATTAGTTTCCACGCCATTGCACTGATGGCTTTCGCAATTGCCACCCAGAGCGCTCACGCCATCGCCACCGACCCGTAAATGACCAAGTTTGCAACGATAGAAACCAATCGCGGCGCCATGCGCGCCGAGTTATACGAGAAGGAAGCTCCGAAAACCGTCGCGAACTTCGAGAAGCTGGCGAATTCCGGCTTCTACGACGGAACAAAATTTCATCGCGTTATCAAAGACTTCGTCGTGCAGGGTGGAGATCCCTACTCGAAGGGTGGCGAGAAGGCCAAAGGTCCGGTCGGCACAGGGGGACCTGGCTACAAAATCGATTGCGAAACCCAGGGGAATCCTCACACACACAAGGTCGGCGCGCTCTCAATGGCGCATGCGGGAAAGAATACCGGCGGCAGCCAGTTCTTTATCGTCCTCAACGAGCAGAACACGAAGCATTTGAACGGCGTACACACCGTGTTCGGTAAGGTCATCGAGGGTCTGGACGTTGTTCCCAAGATCAGTCAGAACGACACCGTGTCGAAGGTAAGAGTCGCGAACGGATCGGAGGCGAAATAACTATGGCCACCCGGAAAAAAACCGACCTCGGCGCCGCGCTCACGGGACTCGTCCTTGGCGCCGTCGTCCTCTTTCTCGTGTTGACTTCGATAGTAATGATGACGAACGCACATTATCGGAACAGGGAGACGGCGGAAGCGCACAAATAGTCGCGCTGGGGCCGGAGTCCTGGCGTCGGCGGCTCCGAGGCGGACTTCCTAGGATATCCTCGGCTGGAGTATTGACGCCGAGGTCTGGGGCCAATATGTTACTGACCGGTCAGTTACTACCAGTCCAGTCCATGCCCAGAACCAGAGCAGTCCCACCAAAATGGCGTCGATGCCCCGCCGACCGGCCAGACCAGATCCTCAAGGCCGCCCTCCAGGTATTCGGCGAATGCGGGCTCGCCAACGCCCGGCTCCAGGACATTGCCTCACGGGCCGGCGTCTCCAAAGGCACCATCTATCTGTACTTCCCCAATAAGGAAGAACTCTTCCGTGAGATGATCCGGCACACCGCCATTGCCGCCATCGCCAGGGCCGAGGAGGAGGTCGCGCAGAAAACTTCCACTCCCACGAGCCAGCTAATCGCTTTCATGCGGAGTTACTGGGCGCTCGTGCGCTCTCCAATCTTCAGCACTCTCCACCGCCTCGTTCTCGGCGAGCTCCACCAGTTCCCCGACCTCGCAAAATTCTACGCCGACGAGGTTGTCGCTCGCGGTCAACGGCTACTGGCCGGCATCATCCGTCGCGGGATCGATGACGGCGAGTTTCGTGACCTTGATCCACTCGTCGCCGCGCGAATGCTCGTTGCACTTACGGTTATGAACGGCATTTGGCGCGATGAGCGCACCGGCGTTCCACTTCTCTCGCACAAGACCGACGAAGAAGTCTTTCAGGAGCTCGCCCAGTTCTATCTCTACTCGATCTCCCCTTCAGGCGGCGCCTTTGCACAGGCAGACGGCGCGCCGCTCGATGCGTTTTCGTTCTTCCCTTCAATACATGACTGAATTCGCCCGCATTCTCCGCGCTATGCTCGTGACTTCCGCCGCGGTGACGTTGGTCGCATCCGCACGCCTCGACGCCCAGCAACCGGCAATCCCGCTTAGCCTCGGCGACGCCGCACGCCTGGCCGCAAAGCAAAGTGCCTTGGCCGAGGGCGCGAGGTTGCGCGCGGACGAGGCCCAGGCACGCGTCAAACAACGGCGCGCTGATCTGCTCCCCGACCTGACGGGCTATGTCCAGCAGGCAGGTCGCACGTTCAACACTGCCACGCTGGGCATTGACCTCCCTTCTGCACCGGGAGAGCCACCGCTTTTTGATCCGAGAGGAGAAGTACTGGGGCCGGTCAACACACTGGACATTCGCGGCAGAGTTCAGCAGAACCTTCTAGACTTCGGTGCGATAGGGCGCGTTCGCTCGGCGCAGGCCGCGGCACGCTCCTCGACCGCCGACGCAGATGCAGCCGCAGAGCAGGCGGCAACAGCCGCGACCACTGCGTATGTGAGAGCGATGCGCGCAGAGGCTGATGTTCGCGCGAGACAGGCGGACACGCTGCTCGCAACCGATCTACTCCGCATCGCTGAGGCGCAGTTGCAGGCCGGAACCGGTGTGGGCCTCGACGTCACCCGCGCTCGAGCACAGCTCGCGGAAACGCGGGCGAGTCTCATCACCTCTCGCAACGCGCGCGATCACGCACGAATCGATCTGCTTAGAGCGCTTTCTCTTCCGATCGGTACTGACATCGTGCTCAGCGATTCACTCTCGATTGTAGCAGCCACGACGGAGCCGGTGCCGGACGAATCGACTCTCGTTTCGGAAGCTCTGAGCTCTCGTCCCGACATTCTTGCCGAAGAAGAGCGTGTCCGCGCCGCGAAGCAAAGTCTGTCTGCCATCAAAGCCGAGCGTTTCCCAACGCTTGGTCTCGTCGCCGACGACGGAGCAATTGGAAAGAGCGGTGAGAGGCTGCTCAACACCTACACGTGGGGACTGCAGGTCAACGTCCCCATATTCGACGGCTTCAGGAGAGAAGGCAGGATCCAGGAGCAGAGATCCATGGTGAGCGAAGCCGAGATCCGTCAGCGCGACATACAGCAGCAGGCGCAAGCCGATGTGCACGGCGCCGTTCTAGATCTCGCCGCCGCCCGCGAACAGCTCAGTGCCGCAAGCGAGCGCCTTCGGCTCGCAGAGCAGGAGCTTGCCCAGGCGCGCGACCGGTTCAACGCCGGCGTAGCCGGAAACGCCGATGTCGTGAACGCATCACTGGCGTTGACGGGTTCGCGCACACTCGTGAACGACGCCGAGACCGCCTATCAGCTCGCGCGAGTTTCGCTGGCGCGCGCAACAGGCAGCGTAACGAAACTCAAATAATTCAGACGACTTTTCAGCTAGAATTCACTCGACCCGCCGGACACAGGAAAGATTATGGCAACCGCAATAGAGCCGAGCACTCCGACCACCTCGCGTAACGGAAGATCCGCCGTCGAAAAGGCCGATAAGCCGTCGACGAAGAAAAAATTCATCGTGCCGATCGCCGCCGTTGTCGGGCTCGTGGTTCTCATCTGGGGATTCCAGAAGTGGAACTACGGCCGATCGCATGAGTCGACCGACAATGCGCAGGTGGACGGACACATTGTTCCCGTGCTCGCAAAAGTCGGCGGGTACGTGAAAACGGTGGCCGTCAACGAAAACGATCACGTGAACGCCGGAGGCCTGCTCGTTCAGCTTGATGACGCGGACTACCGCGTCAGGCTGCAGCAGGCACAGGCCGACCTCGCCGCCGCCGAAGCGACAGCAGGAGGCGGCGGCTTCTCTGGCCAGGCCGAAGCTATGGTTCAAAGCGCGACCGGCCAGCGCGCAGCCCTCGACGCACAAATCGGAGCCGCTCGCGCAAATGCGAACAAAGCGGACGCGGACCTCGCGCGCGCACGGGAGCTTGCCGCGAAGCAGATTATCTCAAGGCAACAGTTGGACGCCGCTCAGGCGACAGCAGCTGTTGCCCACGCGAATCTCCTTGCAGCACAGCGTCAGGCAGCCGCGGCCGGTGGAACTGTGAACACGGCAGAGGCCGGAGTCAGGGTCGCCAACGCGCGGACCCTCGCTGCGCGCGCCGCCGCCGAGAATGCGCAGCTACAGCTGGATTACACCCGTATCACGGCTCCTGCGTCGGGCGAAATTTCCAGGAAACAGGTTGAAGTCGGCCAGCTGGTCGCACCCGGTCAGCCGCTTCTAAGCATCGTCGCGGACACGGGTGTCTGGGTGACAGCAAATTTCAAGGAAACGCAGCTCGCCAAGATCCGGCCGGGGCAGCCGGTCGATTTCGACGTAGACGCTTATGGCGGGTGTGTGGGATACGGAAAGGTGGCCAGCGTTAGTGGCGCGACGGGCGCCAAGTTCGCCCTCCTGCCCCCTGACAATGCGACCGGCAACTTCACCAAGGTCGTGCAGCGGGTGCCTGTCCGCATCGCCGTCACCAAGCCGTGTCCAGGTAACCTTCCGCTGCGTCCGGGACTTTCCGTGAATGTTCACGTAAACACCGCGAACCGGTGAGCACGGCAGTACTCCGTCCTTCGGGGGTAGTCGCCTCCTCCGACGACAGATACGCGCACAAGTACCTCATCGCCGCCACCGTCACCATGGCGGCGATGCTCGAGCTCATCGACACATCCATAGTCAACGTCGCGATCCCGCACATGATGGGGAATCTCGGCGCGACGCTGGATGAGATCGCCTGGGTCTCCACGGCGTACATCATCGCCAACGTCATAGTGATCCCGATGTCGGGATGGCTCTCGGCGTTCTTCGGAAGAAAGCGGTATTTCGCCGGCTCGATCATGCTCTTTGTGGTTGCCTCGTTCTTCTGCGGCTCATCGCGTTCGCTGCTCTCGCTGATCTTCTGGCGCGTCATCCAGGGAATTGGCGGAGGCGCCCTTCTCTCTACAGCGCAGGCGACGCTTTACGAGTCGTTTCCTCCCGAAGAAGCGGGAACGGGGATGGCGATTTTCGGCGTCGGCGTAATGGTCGGGCCAACCCTCGGTCCGACGCTCGGCGGCTGGATTACGGACAACTACAATTGGCCCTGGATCTTTTACATCAACGTGCCGCTCGGAATCATCGCGGCTATTCTCACCGCGACCTATGTGAACGACGCGGAGCACCAGGAGCGCGCGGATACGATCGACTACCTCGGCATTCTGTTGCTCACGCTTTGCGTCGGATCACTTCAGTGGATGCTCGAGCGTGGCGAGAGATACGATTGGTGGGATTCCCGTTTCGTGACGATGCTCGCAGTAACCGCGCTCGTGTCGTGTGTTGCGCTCATCTGGCACGAGCTCACCACCGGCGAGCCCATCATCAATTTTCGGATTCTCAAGAGCAGGCAGCTCTCCGCTGGAGTCAGCCTTGGCCTGCTGCTGGGTTTCGCTCTTTATGGGTCCGTCTTCATTCTTCCCGTGTTTCTGCAGCAACTCTTGCAGATGACCGCGTGGCAGACGGGAAAGATCATCCTGCCCGGCGCGATCGCGTCGGCGGTGACTATGGCGGTCGTGGGCAGAAACGCGATGCGACTCGACGCGCGGTACACTGTCATCGCGGGAGCGTTTCTCTTTTTCCTGTCGATGCTCAAGCTTTCCCATCTGACTTCGGCGAGCGGTGCGCATGATCTCTTCTGGCCGCTGATTCTGCGCGGCGCTGGACTCGGGCTTATTTTCGTGCCTCTGACAAATGCGACGATGGCTGATCTCGAGGTCAAGGACCTGGCGCAAGGCACAGGGATGTTCAACCTTATGCGCCAGCTTGGCGGATCACTTGGAATCGCGGTGATGGCGACACTCCTGGCCCGGTTTGTCGCGAGTGAAAAAGCGGTTCTTATCGAGCACGTCGGAGCCAACGATCCGGAGACGCTCGGCCGGCTCTCGATGCTTGCGCGCGGATTGGTCGCACGCGGTACGAATCCGATGACCGCGCAGCAGCAGGCGCTGGCCATCCTCGACCGACAGGTGAGTGTCCAATCGAGTATGCTCGCTTTCTCGAAGATTTACCTGTACAGCGGACTGGTGCTGATTTTCGGGCTGCCGCTTCTCTTCCTGTTTCGGACCGGTCGGGCGCGCGGCGCGATGGGCCCGATACACTAGCATTAAGGCGCCTAAGCAACCGCCGGATCCTGTCGTCTTATCAGTTCATCTCTTTGAGCCCATTGTCCTCGAGCGTACCAACACTTGACTGGTCTGCCACGTATTTCTGACGAGGAACGAGAGCTCGTAAGCCTTGCTCGCAAAGGTGACGAGCGTGGTTTTGCGGGTCTCGTACGCCTTCATCAGCGCCGGGCATACATAGTGGCGCGGTCGATCGTCATGACCCACGAAGATGCGGAGGATGCAGTGCAGGAGGGCTTTCTGCGCGCGTACCAGGCGCTCGACCGTTTCGATCCGGGACAGACATTCAGTGCGTGGCTTAACCGAATCGTTGCCAATGCGGCGCTGGATCTTGCACGGCGCAGGAAGGTTCGCAGTGCCGAGGAGCTATCTGACTCGATTGCGGCGAAGTTCCGGGATCCAGCGGAAGCCGGCGAGCTGAAGGAGCGACTGGAAGCTGCGCTCGCGAAGCTCCAGCCGCGTGCGCGGGCGGTGATAGTGATGCACGATGTCGAGGGTTTTACTCACGCCGAGATTGGCGAGATGTTGGGTATTCCGGGCGGGACAGCGCGCTCGGATTTGCATCACGCGCGGCAGAAGTTGCGCGGCTTGTTGGGCAACCTGAAGGGATAGGGAGTAGCGATGGGAGATCGTACAGATTTGCGACCAGTTGATGAGGGTGACCCGAAGATCACGAAGATTCTTCGCGACGCCTACGCGCCACCGGCGGAGAGCCAGTACTGGGACGCGCTGGAGAGTCGCATCATGGCATATATCGCCGAGCAGCGGCGAGGTACGGGAATTCCAGTGAACTGGTGGTCCGACCTCGCGAGTTGGGCGGCTCCCGGCTTGGCCGCCGCGGCTCTTCTGTTCGTTGCGGCTGGCGTTCTCTGGTCTCGTCAGAACGACGAAGATTTGCGTGCGAGTTATGAGGCTGTCGTCGAGCCGGTCACAACCGATATTCTCCCTGGCGCTGTACAGGTTGTGACGGCACCACCCGATGGTTCACAGCGTGAAGCGACGTTCCGTTACGTCATGTCCCACTGAGGATGCCGATGGATCGAACAAAGGGGTACGCGCTGATGTTTTTGCTCGGCGCATTTCTGGCAGGCGGAGCGCTCGGCTTTTCGGTGGATCGTGTAATCCGCGCAGAGCACGGGCGCGGGATGCCCGGCTCACGCGCGTACAGGCAGCGCATGGCCGAGGAGCTCAAGCTCACAAAGCAGCAGCAGGCTTCGGTCGATTCGCTCATCGAACAGAAGCATCGCCAGATCATTGCGCTGTACAGGCCTGTGAAGCCGCAGCTCGACTCGATCGCGGTGCTCGCCCACGTCGTCAGCGACAGCACTCACGCTCAGATCAAGCGATTACTCAATCCCGAGCAGCAGGGAAAACTGGAAGAGATGCGCGCGGCGGCGCGGCGGGATCTTGCCGTCCGTCGCGGAGGCGATACCCTCGGACGCGACAACAGGCCGCCGGGCCCGCCCCAATTCTAGGGCCGCTCCCGACCCTTGTTTTGAAGCAAGACAGGATAAGAAAAAAAAGACCGACGCAATCGCGTCGGTCTTTTTTGTCTACGGCCGTCTATTCGTCTACGGCCGTCTAAACATTATCGGGGTCGGCGTCTCTTTCAGTCTTGCCGACGTTCTTCTGCACCTTCCCCTTGAACTCTTCAGCGCGGCCCTTGATGTGCTCGCTGGAGTTGTCAGTGGCGTCGCCAAGATCGCCACGAACCCTTCCTTTCATCTCTTTGGCGGTGCCCTTGACCTGATTGTCGACGCCGCGTTCGTTGAGGTCCTTCATTATTAACCCTCCTCTATTGGAATCAGACTCTTTCCTGTTGCGGCTACCATAGGGCAAGCGACATGCCCCTATTGAACCCAGCTTTTGCAAGGCCGGTACCGACCTTGCAAAGCCCCGCCCGCTTGCGGAAATTCCGACGTCAAAGCCGCCAGCTGTACGGTTGGTCTTTACAACCTCAATAGGTCGCGCAAATCAGCACTAACGTAGAAGCTCGCCCGAGCGGCCGCCGCCTCGCAAAACTCACTCTTCTCGCGCTCGGTGTCGTGTATGGCGACATCGGGACCAGCCCGCTTTACGCGCTGCAAGCGTGTTTCAAGCCCGAGTACGGCCTCGCGGCGACCGAGCAAAACGTCTACGGCATCCTGTCGCTGATTCTTTGGTCCCTGATCACCGTCGTCAGCATCAAGTACATCGTGTTCGTGATGCGGGCCGACAATCGCGGCGAAGGGGGGATTCTGGCGCTCGTCGCGCTGGTACTCCAACGCCTCCACCGAGACGCAGATCGCCACGTGAAGACGGCGATCACGATAATGGGGCTGCTGGGGGCGGCACTCCTATACGGCGACGGCGTGATCACTCCGGCAATTACAGTTCTCGGTGCCACGGAAGGTCTTGCCGTCGTTCAGCCCGTGCTCGGCAAGTTCGTGATTCCGCTGACCCTGATCATCATCTTCGCCGTCTTCTTCTTTCAGAAGACCGGAACCGCAAAGGTCGGCCGCGTATTCGGTCCGATCACGCTGGCCTGGTTCATCAGCATCGCTCTGCTGGGTGCTGCGGAAATTTTTCGGGAACCGCGCATCCTCCTCGCAATCAATCCATGGTACGCGCTCGGTTTCTTCGCGCTCCACGGACGTCATTCGTTCGTCGTGCTCGGCGCGGTCGTACTGGTTGTCACAGGAGCGGAGGCGTTATACGCCGACATGGGACATTTTGGAAAACGGCCCATCCGTTTGGCGTGGTTCGGGTTGGTTTTGCCAAGTCTCATCCTGAATTATTTCGGACAGGGCGGCCTGATCCTCCACAGTCCCGACGCTGCAGTCAACCCGTTCTACCTGCTAGCGCCACGGGTGGTGCTGTACCCTCTGATAGTCCTGGCAACGCTCGCAGCAATTGTCGCATCGCAGGCGCTGATCTCCGGCGCATTTTCGTTGACGCAGCAGTGTGTGCAGCTAGGGTACAGTCCACGCGTCACCATCATACACACGTCGAAGCAGGAAGCAGGACAGATCTACATTCCGGAGGTCAATCACGCGCTGACCATCGGCTCGCTGTCCGTGGTCCTGTATTTCGGATCTGTCAGCGCCCTCGGTGCGGCCTATGGAATCGCGGTTACGGGCACGTTCCTGATGACGACGTGCCTCATGTATGTAGTCGCCCGAACATGGTGGGGTTGGACGAGACTACGCACCGTGCTACTGGTCGGACCTCTTCTCATAATCGACGGCGCATTCTTCGGCGCGAACCTGTTGAAATTCCGCCAGGGCGGATGGGTTCCGATAACGATCGCCATCGGAATATTCATCCTGATGACCACCTGGAACCGCGGCCGGGACATTGTGCAGGATCTGCTCAGGCGCGGCATGCTGCCAATCGACATGCTGCTGGCAGACCTCGCGAGCAGAAAAACGGTTCGCGTCCCGGGACTGGCCGTTTTCATGACTCGTGAGCCCGAGGGCGCGCCGGTGGTGTTGCTGCACCATCTCAAGCACAACAAGGTTCTTCACGAGCAAGTGGTTCTGCTGTCGATTCTATCCGAGGAGGTGCCGGAAATACCCGAGCACGAGCGGATCGAGATCAAGAAGCTGCCACAGGGGTTTTACCGAATCAGGGCTCGGTACGGCTTCATGGAAAGTACGAACGTCCCAGCGATCCTCGCGCGCGCGCGCGAAGCAGGCATCGAAGCCAAGCCTCTCGACACCACATACTATCTCGGCCGAGAGCAGCTCATTCCTACCGGCAACAGTCCGCTCTGGGCGTGGCGGAAAAAACTCTTCGTGTTCATGTCGCGGAACTCGCGGTCAGCGACGGCATTTTATGGGATTCCGCCGAACCGCGTCGTAGAACTGGGGGCACAACTCGAGTTCTAGTCCTTCCCTCTCAGCCTCGCGATGTCCCGCCGGTCTTTCTTGTTGGGACGTCCGCTCTCGTAACCAGACATCCGTTGCGCGGCCTTCACCTGCGCCTGAAGTGACTCGCGCGCTTTACGAGCCTCGACATCTTCTTCGTACAGCTTGGCCGCCTCTGCAGCCGGCCCCCGCCTCTCTGAGACGCCACGCACGCTCACAAGGTGATGGTACGGCCCGAGCCGGATCCGGAGCAGATCCCCGACCTGAAGGTGCCTGGCCCGTTTCGCCCGTTCGCCATTGATTTCCACTTTCCCGGCCTCGACCGCATCAGCTGCGAGCGAGCGAGTCTTGAAAAAGCGCGCGGCCCAGAGCCATTTGTCGAGCCTGACCTTTCTGTCGTCGGCAGAAGTCATCCGTTGGTTGCCCTGACGGCGGGTTCGGAGTCAGGAAGATAATTGACATCTTTACGTGGCGGCGCGGGGGTGACTGCGTGGCTGAAGAAGACTGGTCCGCACAATTAAAAAAGATAGAGCGGCAGTTCGACGGACTTCCGCCCGAGCCCTCGGCCGCAATGAAGAAGCTGCAGGGCGAGGAAGAGCGTCGCACGAAAGAGCGCGCGCAGCAGCGCACCGCGATGTTCGGTGCGGGTGCGCGATTGATTCTCGTGTTCGCGCTTTTCGCGGCGCTCGTAGTGTGGCCATACGCCAACGAGTGCGGCACCGGCCTGTTCAGCTACATCGGCGTGGAGGCAGTCATCGTGGCCGGAGGATTCTGGGTCGCGGTGACCACGTGGCGCTACCGCCTGCCGAGGATGCACGCACTATCTCTGCTGATCGTGCTGGTTGGACTCGGGCTCATTGCCGCGGAAGTATTGCCCAGGATCGGCTACGCTTCCGTCGACCCGAAACATCCGCCACTGACGTGGTGTCCGGAAGTGACGAGCGCGCCGCCGGTGACATCAATGCTGGAACAGCGCGTTCGCTCCACGAGTGAATCACTCGGAAGTCGCTGGCAGGAGAGCACTACTGATCTCGCTAAACAACTCCAGCCGCAGCAAGCCGCTTTAGTGCGCCTCGAGCGTCCCGAATTGCTGTCGCAACGAGCTCCCTGACGGCGCTCCGTGAGAGACCGGTATTGGCGCTCGTCCAGAATTCCAGACGATTTCGCAGCAGCGGCTCCGCCCGCGGCACCATCAGGGGCTCCGTGCGCCGCATCATCAGCGGTTCCGTGCGCTGCATCATCATTGGCGCCATCCGCGCAGGCGGCATCAATGCCCCCGGAGCGATCATTCCCGGATACGACTCCATGCCGTCGCCGCGTGGAATCATGAGATTGAAGCGGTTGCCAAGGCGCATGAGATCGGTTGCCTTCCCCGCGACGACCTGCACATCGCGGAACCGTCCGTCCGAGTAGATCCGCAGCGTGACGCGGCTGCCTGGTGTGAGCTTCTGCACTTCGCGCGAGAGTCGGTGCGACGCAAGCCCATTCGAGTAGGCATCGTCGGTATCCGCGGAAGGTGTCCTCAGGTCCACGCCGTTGATCGCTGCGATGCGATCTCCCTCGATGATTCCAGCCGCATCCGCGGGCCCTTTGGGCGTCACGGCTTCAACGAAAACACCGAGTGTGTCGCGGCGGGTTCCCGTCGTCCGGAGCTCCAGTCCAAGAGCGGCGCGCTTGGCCATTACCGAGTCCATGCGCATGAACATCGTATTACGCCACGCAGAATCGCCGAGCAGCCGGACGCGGTACGCGCGACACTCGGTTCGTCCGTCCGAGTATTTCGTGCACGTCGAGTCCGGCCTCGTCCTCGCGGTCTGTGCCTGAAGAGTCGTCGCCGTCAATGCGGCTGCGACGGCTGAGAGAGTAAGGAATCCCTTCATCGTGTCTCCTTGATGGTTCTGTGTCATTCGACATAAGAGCCCGCTCAAGGGTTGCCGGTGCAAAACCGGACTGCCCGCGCGATATTGAGGCATGTCGACAACGCTCGAACCGCCGCCGAGCTCTCGGTCGGAGACAAAAGAGATCGACGTTCACGCCTTCGAGCACCATTGGCAGGACGAGGCGGACGCGGCGTATCTATACCGCATTCTCGCGGCGGCCGATTCAGACAAGAAAAAAAGCGACATCTATAGACGCCTGGCGGATGTCGAAGACCGTCATGTCGTGATCTGGGCGGATTTGCTTGCGAAGCACGGACACACGCCTCCGCGGTTTCGGCCGAGCACTCGGGCGCGTCTGCTGGCGACGCTTGGCAAATGGTTCGGTCCCGGATTTCTCCTTCCTATGCTGCTCGAGGAAGAAGGGCGCGAAGTAAAAGCGTATCTGGACATGCATCGCGGAACCCCGAGCGGCGCGCCGGGGGGAACTGAAGCTCTAACTCTCGCACGGGAATCGGCCGAGCACGCGAGCACGCTTGGCGAGATCGCCGGCAAGGGTGCCGAGCCATGGCACAGGACGTCGTCCGGCGGATTCCTGCGCAACGTGGTCTATGGATTCAACGACGGTTTGACCGCGAATTTCGGACTGGTCGCCGGCGTGATCGGCGCGGCGACGGTCAATCAGCATCAGGCAGTGTTAGTCGCGGGAGTGGCCGGCCTCATCGCCGATGCGCTCTCGATGGGCTCGAGCGGCTATCTCGCCAGCAAGAGCGAGCGCGAGGTCTACGACTACGAGATCTCGATGGAAAAGACCGAGGTCGAGCTCATGCCGGAGATCGAGCGCGACGAGCTGGCTATCATCTACGAGGCAAAGGGAATGGATCGCGACTCGGCCCACCGACTCGCGACGCAGATCATGGCTGACCCGCAACTGATGCTGAAGGAGCAGGTGCAGGAGGAGCTCAAGATCGGCGAGCTGAGCATGTCGCCGCTGAGGGAAGGTTGGCTGACGGGCCTCGCGACCGCTTTCGGCGCGGCGATTCCGGTTTTCCCATTTCTGGTGTGGCACGGGGCGACAGCTATCGCGGTCTCGTTCACTATTGCGATGCTTTCACACTTTCTCGTTGGAGCCGCGCGATCTGTGTTCACCGGCCGCGGAGCGTTCCGGTCCGGGCTCGACATGTTCGTGGTTGGCGTGGGTGTCGCGTTTGTCGGGTATTTCTTCGGCGGGTGGGTCGGGAGGATGCTGTAGAGTGCCGGCACGGCCGTTCGTTCTGGCAGAGACAAACTGGAAGACCGTCAAGGACACCCGATTCGATGTCGCGATACTACCGTGGGGCGCGACGGAGCCGCACAACTACCACCTCCCGTACGCAACGGACAACTACGAAACGACTGCGATGGCGGAGCACGCGGCTGAGATCGCGTGGAACAAGGGCGCGAAAGTCGTCGTTCTACCGACGGTCCCGTTTGGAGTCAACACCGGGCAGCTTGACCTAAGACTGGCGATCAACATGAACCCCAGCACGCAGGCAATCGTGCTCGGTGACATCGCCGCCGCAATCTCGGGTCAGGGCCTGAGAAAGCTCGTCATCCTGAACGGCCACGGTGGCAACGATTTCAAGCAGATGATTCGCGAGCTGCAGCCTCGGCTCGATCTCTTCATCTGCGTCATCAACTGGTGGACGTGCATCCGCGCCCAGGATTATTTCGAGGAGCCGGGTGACCACGCCGGAGAGTTGGAGACCAGTCTCATGATGGCGATCGAGCCCGAGCTGTTGCTTCCGCTGTCCGAGGCGGGAGCCGGCGACGCGAAGAAATTTCGCGTCACAGGATTGCGCGAAGGGTGGGCGTGGGCGCCGCGGAAGTGGACGAAAGTCACCAACGACACAGGCACCGGCAACCCACGAGCGTCGTCAGCGGAGAAAGGAGCGAAGTTTCTTGAAGCGGCGTCCGACCGGATCGGCGGATTCCTGGTGGATCTCGCAAGCGCGGATCCGGGGGACATGTACGAGTAACGCGCTCTAGGCGACGATATTGAGCAACCGTCCCGGGACGAAGACGATCTTCTTCGGAGAACCGGCGACAAACTTGCCGACCGTCGGGTCCGCGAGCGCTGCGACAACTGCTGCTTCTTCCGTGATGTCCCGGGGCACCAGGATCCTGGATCGAACTTTCCCGTTCACCTGAACGACGAGCTCGATCGAATCTTCAGCGGCGAGCCCAGGATCGAACGTCGGCCACGCCGAATCGAAAACGCTTTTGGTTCCCCCGCACTGCTCCCAGAGCTCCTCAGCGATATGTGGGGCAAATGGTGATACGAGCGTGATGAGCGGAAGCACTTCGTCACGGTGCGGAGTGCGCTCGCCTTTGCGCAGAACGTTCATGTATTCCATCATCGCCGCGACCGCGGTGTTGTAGCTCAGACGCGCGACATCCTCGCCCACCTTTCTGATTGTCTGGTGCAGCTTGCGCATGACCGCTGCATCGGCTTGGCCATCAGTCGACATTGTTTGGACCGACGCGAAGAGTCGGTCGAGGAACCGGCGCGTTCCGGAGATGCTCTGGTCCCTGAAGTCACCGCCCTGTTCGTACGGGCCGAGGAACATGAGGTAGGAGCGAAACGAGTCCGCGCCCCATTCCTCGATGTACTCGTCGGGGTTGACGATGTTGCCCTGAGTCTTCGACATCTTCGCGCCTTCGCGAATGATGTGACCGTGCGCGCGGAATCGCGTGAACGGCTCCTCGAACTCCAGCAGCCCCGCGTCGTGCAGCACCATCGTTATGAAGCGCGAATAAAGAAGATGCAGCACAGCGTGCTCGTTGCCGCCGATGTAGGAATTCACCGGCAGCCACTTCTTCGTGATTTTCTTCTCGAATGGAACTTCGTCGTTTCCGACGCTCGGATAGCGCAGGAAATACCACGCGCTGTCCAGAAAAGTGTCGGATACGTCGGTCTCGCGCCGGCCCGTCTTGCCGCACCTGGGACACGCGACGCGGTACCACTCCTCGTGCCGCGCGAGTGGTGAGATTCCGGAATCGTCGGGCTTGAAATCCTCGACGAACGGGAGAACTACGGGAAGGTCTTTCTCCGGAACAGGCACAGTTCCACACGAGTCGCAGTAAATGATCGGGATCGGCGGACCCCAATACCGCTGCCGCGAAATGCACCAGTCGTGCAGGCGGTAGTTCACGATCGGCTTGGCCGCACCCGATTTTGAAAGGAATTCGACAATCGCGCTCTTTGCTGCTTCCACCCGATAGCCGTCGAAGACGCCGGAGTTAACGAGTGTTCCCGACTCGCACTCCGTAAAGGCCGAAGCGAGAGGTGTGTTTGCATCCTCTCGCTCGCCACAGACGACGCGCACGATAGGAAGATCGAACTTCTTCGCAAACTCGAAGTCGCGCGCGTCGTGACCGGGAACGCCCATGATCGCGCCGGTGCCGTATTCCATCAAAACGTAGTCCGACACCCAGATAGGAATCGTCTGCTCTGTCGCCGGGTTTATCGCGTACGAACCCGTGAACACCCCGGTCTTCTCGGTGCTCGTCTTCCGCGTGATGATGTCCTGCTTCTTGGTCTTCTCGCGGTACGCGCTCACCTTTTTTCGCTCGCTCGATTTCGTGAGCGTGTCCACAAACGGATGCTCGGGAGCGAGCACGAGGTACGTCGCTCCGTAAATCGTGTCGGGTCGCGTGGTGAAGACGCGAATGTGGCACTGCTCTCCAATGCTGTTCTCCGCCTCGAAACCGATCTCAGCGCCTTCGGACCGACCGATCCAGTTCCGCTGCGCGGTCTTCGTCGTCTCCGACCAATCGATGTGATCGAGATTCGCCAGCAGACGCGGAGCGTAGTCGCTGATTCGAAAGAACCACTGCTCGAGCAGCCGCTGCTCCACCGGCGTCTTGCTGCGCTCGCAGAGCCCCGCTACGACCTGCTCGTTCGCGAGCACGGTCTTGCAGTCGGGACACCAGTTGACCGCTGCCTGCTTCTTGTACGCGAGGCCCTGCTTGAAGAGCTGCAGGAAAAGCCACTGCGTCCACTTGTAATAATTGGGCTCCGTAGTCGAAAGCGTGTACCGCCAATCGACCATCAATCCGGCGCTCTCGAGCTGCCTCCGAAAGTTTGCGATGTTCTTCGGGATGAGGTCCATCGGATGCTGCCCGACTTTGAGGGCGTAATTCTCCGAATGAATCCCGAACGCATCATATCCCAACGGCTCGAACACGTTGTGTCCCATGAGCCGCTGGAATCGTCCATAAACGTCGTTCCCCGTGAACGCAAAAAGATTCCCGACGTGGAGTCCTTCTGCGGACGGATAGGGGAACATCATCAGTGCATAGAACGGCCTTTGGGCGCGCTGCAGATCCGTGTTGTTCGTTCCACGTTCCTGCCAGATGCGCTGCCACTTCCGCTCGATCGCCTGCGCGTCGTAGGTGGCGACGGAAGGGGAAAAAGGATCGTCCCGTGTTGCTGATTTGTCCATTCGTTACAAAATAGCGGCTCAGCGACGGAGTTTCATCTGTCGCACCAGGTGAAAGAGTCGTCTCACAATCCCTATAGAAGATGACCGCAACGCCCCTTTCCGCCGCTCCACGCTCGGCATCAGGCTTTCTGAAGCCTGTATTCTCCGCGCTCCAGCGTAGAGCTCTCAGGACGAGCATTGGCTTCGGAACGGTGTTTCTCGTCGGTCTCGCTGCGATCTGCTGGCAGATCTACCGCCTCATCCCCGCCGAGATCCTGCACGATCTTTTCGCCGTCGACGGAGTTGATCTCGCACTTACCATCGCGTTCCTCTGGATCACGGTTGCACTCGCCGCCACTGCCGCGGCCGCGCTCATTTTCGTGAGGCAGCATGTGACCGGACCGGCCGCCGAGCTGGCTCGAACACACGAAGCCATCGCCCGCGGAGATCTTTCGAGCGTCTATCGGCCCGCCGCGTCGAATGCGGCAGTCGACCGCCTCACGAAATCCACCATGACAATGCTCACGGAGCTTCGTGGCGTCACGGGACGCATGCGCACTTCGGCGCAGGAAAATGAAGAGGTTGCCTCGCAGATCGCGCACGCGACCGAAGCCGCCGCTGCAACAGCCCGCGAAGGCGCTGCAACGTCGAACGTGCTTAGTCAGGACGCGGCTGCACGGTCGCGCGCAATCCGCGAGCTAACCGCCGAGGCAAGCAGGCTCGTGCAGATCACTGCGAGCATGAGCGAAGCGGCACAGGAAGGCTTGCGCCGCGACAAGGCGCTCCGACAACTCGCGCACGAGAACCGGGTGCGACTCGAGCGTACCGCTACGTCGCTCCAGTCGCTTGCCTCTGACGCGCTAGAGAGCGCCGAGGGAATCGACGCGCTGTCGGCAGCGGCCGACGAGGTAAGAGCGTTTCTCGTTCTCGTGCAGAAAATCTCCCGCCAGTCGAAGCTCCTCGCGCTCAACGCCGCGATGGAAGCGGCGCGCGCCGGCGAACAAGGCCAGGGCTTCGCGGTTGTCGCAACCGAGGTGAGACGACTCGCGACGAGCTCCGCCGAAGCAGCGCAGCGCACGACGTCTCTCGTTCAGGAAATGCTCGACAGTATCAAGCACTCCCGTGAATCGACATCGCAGACGGTCGCGACGGTCGAACAGGTTCTACAGTCGACCATTGCGGCCCGGGCATCGCTCGCTCGCGTGGAAGAAGGGACCGTGGAAGGCGAAGATCTTAGCGGGCGAATCGCGACAGCGGTGCGCGAATCCGGCGAGCTGATCGGCGGGATGACGCAACGCCTCTCCAGTCTGGCGCAGGGAACGACCGCGTTCTCGCGCGCCATCGACCACGTCGCGTCGGCGAGCGAAGATCAAAGTCGGAACATCGGAGAGATCGCCACAACCTCCGCCACGCTGACGGAGATTTCGGGGCGGATCTCTCAGCTGGTTAGCACCTTCAGGCTCGGCGACAGCTAACCGCGGGCATCTCCGGGCGTTCGGCGCGGCTGAACTTGAACCGCATCGGGAGGACCCTCGCACCACTGGCATCGGCGACCGCAAACTTGCCGCCTTCGTAGGCGCTGGCCGATCCGAACCGCCCATCTTTGGCGAGGGCGTAGTACTGCAGGTCGAACAACGGCCTCCCCCGCGAATCGAGGAGGCGCCGTTCGGTCATCGCGATGACCCGATCTATCGTCTTCATGCACGCTTCGTCGGGCGACATCCCTTGCCGCATGAATTCGACGATCAGGAAAGCGCCACAAGTCTTGATGTTCGCCTCGCCGCGACCCGTCGAGCCCGCGGCGCCCACGGTATTGTCGCAGTACTGACCGGCGCCGATGATGGGAGAATCCCCGACCCTGCCGGGTAGTTTCCACGACTGGCCGCTGGTAGTAGTGACCGAAGAAAGATCGCCAGCCGCGTTGACCGCGTTCATGTTGATGGTCCCCGTCGTGAACTTTACGTACAGCGGGTGGTCGAAGGGCACGCTTGCGGTTCGCGGTGGTAGTACGCTGTCGCTTCGCTCGTCGAGCCAGCTATCCGCGGCGTTGAGGCACGCCTTCCACCGCAGGTAGTCGCGTCTGCTCTTGTCGGTCAGAAGATTCTGCTCCTTGAATCCCATTTCCAGAGCGAATTTTTTTGCGCCAGGCCCGACGAGCATGATGTGATCGGTGTAGTCCATCACCGCTTTCGCGACGAGCGAGGGCGTCGAGATATCCTCGATCGCGCCGACGGCGCCCGCACGCTTGGTCGGTCCATGCATGCACGAAGCATCCAATTGGACGATCCCTTCCTCGTTGGGTAGTCCGCCCAATCCCACGAACTGATCCTCAGGATCCAGCTCTTCGATGTTGACCCCGGCGATTATGGCGTCGAGCGTGTCGGCGTTTCTGTTCGCGATCATGTCGTAGGCTTTCGCGACTCCGCGTATACCGTTCTCCGACGCAACCACCACCGGTCGCGGCGCCTGCTCGAGCGATTCACTTATTGCGCGCGGAATTTCGCCTTGTGCGCCGCTGTCGAATGTGAATGAGGCCGCTGCCGCCGCCCCAGCGCCTAGGAATTCGCGTCTTGAGATCTTCATGCTGGCCTCAGTCCTTGTAGATCTTCACGGTGATTCCTTGTAGACCTTCACGATGATCTCGCCGTCGCCCGGGACGCATGACTTCAATAAGGTATGCGGCAAGTGTAGCTTCCCGCTACGCATGAAGTCCTCTCACCCATCCAGACTCAGGAAGCTGCGTCTCGAAGCGGCAGACGCTCCGCGCGTGGATCTCGAAGGACCAAGCCGCCGCGAGCACGACCTTCTCGGTGAGCGCGATGTCCCCACGTCGGCGCTGTATGGAATCCAGACGCTCCGCGCGATCGAGAACTTCTGCATGTCGGGAATCGAGCTCGGAGAATTCCCCAGCCTTGTTGGAGCCCTCGCCACCGTGAAGGAGGCGGCGGCGCTCGCGAATCTCGACATGAAGCTTCTCGACCGGGAGATCGTCGACGCCATCTCGCAGGCGGCCGCGGAGATAAGGGAAGGACTACACCACGAACACTTCAGGGTCGACATGATCCAGGGCGGCGCCGGCACCTCGACCAACATGAACGCCAATGAGGTCATCGCCAACCGCGCGCTCGAGATTCTCGGCAAAGAGCGCGGCGACTACGACGTTGTTCACCCGAACAATCACGTCAACCTCAGTCAGTCCACCAACGACGTCTATCCAACCGCGGTCAAGCTCGCCCTCCATACGACCATCGGCGATCTACAGCTGGCGATGATCTCACTCGCGGCCGCATTCCTCCACAAGGGCGAAGAGTTCAGCGACTACATCAAGATGGGCCGCACCCAGCTTCAGGACGCCGTGCCGATGACGCTCGGCCAGGAGTTCAACGCCTTCGCTCATACAATGCTGGAGGATGTCGACAGGCTCGGCGAAGCGCAGGCGTTGATACGCGAGATCAACATGGGCGCAACTGCGATCGGAACGGGAATCAACGCTCCACCCGGATACGCTGAAAGCGTGCGGAGGCATCTCGAGCACATCACGGGGCTTCCGTTGATCACGTCGCCCGATCTCGTCGAAGCAACCGCAGATACCGGGGCATTCGTGCAGCTCTCCGGCGTGCTCAAGCGCTGCGCAGTGAAACTCTCGAAGATTTGCAACGATCTTCGGCTCCTCAGCTCGGGTCCGCGCGCGGGCTTCGGCGAGATAAATCTTCCAGCAATGCAGCCCGGATCGTCGATCATGCCAGGCAAGGTGAATCCGGTGATTCCCGAGATGGTGAACCAGGTTTGCTTCGACATCATCGGCGGCGACGTCACGGTGACGATGGCCGCGGAGGCTGGCCAGCTTCAGCTCAACGTGTTCGAGCCGATCATTGCCTTCAGACTCCTGAGCGGAATGATGACGCTGACGCGAGCGTGTAAGAGCCTTCAGGATCGCTGCGTGGAAGGCATCACGGCTAATCGCGAGCGGATGCAGATCTTCGTTGAGCAGTCGGTCGGACTGATCACAGCTCTCGTGCCAATTCTTGGTTACGAGACCACATCCGAAATCGCGAAGGAAGCACTGGAGACTGGCCGCGGCGTCTATGACCTTGTGCGCGAGCGGGGATTGATGACACGCGAACAGCTCGACCGTGTGCTGAATCCCGCCGCAATGACATCGCCGAGGCGTTCGGAATGAAGAGTGCGCTGCGCGTGCGCGGAACGCGGAGCAAACGCTCGGGTTTTTCTGCCCTCCCACTCCGCGCCTGTGAGGGTTAGTTTCAACCAGCTTCAGCCTGGCAGTTTCGCAGCGTGTTTCACCCGGCGAAGGTGAGACGCTTCCAATACGACGAGAACAGGATTCCCCTCGCATGAACGGCTCTGACCGCCTCCGGCGGCTCGCATCCTACGCGTTGTTTGCCGCGTTCGCCATCGCGGCTCTTTC
>JBOHTC010000067.1:0-2052 GCA_050733495.1 Gemmatimonadaceae bacterium
CGCCGGGCCGCGGCAACAACGTCGCGTTCGGCCATTGCAAGGTCAACCTCGTGACCGGGATTGGTGTGTGCGAACTCAAGGGAGGAACCGGGCAGTTCAAGCGCCTTCGGGCGAGGGTTGACGTCACGCCATGCACCGAGAGTACGTGTTCGAGCGCGCCCGCAGGACACCCAGAAGGCTACTTTGCCTGGGATGGAACGTATAGCTACTCCAACTGAGTACGCTCCATCGCGCGCAACATCGCAACGTCACCCGGATCTTTCGGATCATCCGCTGCCCCTTTGACCGGATGCTGTCGTCGAGGGGCGCGACAAAAAACAACCGGACGCCGAACGCCTCAAAGCGCTCGGCGTCTCTCTGCGCTACGCGATTGCGCGCGCCAGCTCCTTTCGCGTAGCTCCCGATGCGAAGCTCGCCCGGACCAGAAGATCGAGCGAGACGCTTGGATCGCCCGCCTCAATTTTCGCAACTCTGGATTGACTGGAGCCAAGCCGTTTCGCCAACACGATCTGGCTCAAGTGGCGACGGACGCGGGCTTTCCGAACGAGCTCAGCCAAACGCAGCTTGATCTCGACCAATGCGGACTCCTCGGGTGTCAGCTCGAGAAATTCGGCGACAGAACCGGTTGTCCAACCGTGCTCCTTCAAGCGCTTCTTCTTAGCGGCATCCATACCCAACTCCCGTTAATTCGCGACTCCTACAGTGCGTCGTAGTGCTTTATTCGTTTCTTGCAACGTTCGATTACACTTTGCCGTTTTCCGACCTTTCTTGGCAAAAATGTCCCAGATGATAACGGCGTCATCATCGGTCCGATAAATAATCCGCCAGGTCTTATCCTCATCCGGAATACGAAGCTCGTGACAACCACGAGCAATCGTTGGCATTGGGCGCGAATGCGGCATGGTCAGAGTTTCACCCCTCTGCAACCGCCGCAGTAATAAACCGGCCTCTCTGCGAGCTACCGACGAGAAGGGTGGGCTTTTGACTTCATTACGCAGCCAGACAAGAAGCTTGTCTTCGTTGGTCAAGAGAACGTTTTCTCAATGTAGTGCCTGTTGGGCAACCGTCTTACGAAATTAACAGCGATTACAGTGTATGTCAATACTGACATATATCAGAAGTGGCATAGGACAAGGCTTTCACCGCAGCGAGGCGTCGACCACTCGCGGTGCTGCGTCGAGCTTGCTTAAAGCGAGCTATTCGCAGACGGCCAATTCGTGACCAACTCTTGACGTAATATCGACGCGTTCATCGCCCTGAAGTATGGCGCAGGTCGTCTAATTAGTGAGCAAGAAAATCACTCTCGCGCCAATCGAGTACGCGACACTAATCGACGATCACCGGGCACACGCCCTCAACTATAAAAGACGATGAACGACAAACTGACCCACAAGCATTTCAAACAGGAGACGCGACTGCCGTACCCCGGCGAGCGCATCATTTTCTGCTCGTGCTCCAGCGAGCCGGCGGTCGTCAAGCAGTTCAACGAGACCGTGACCAGCGAGCCGTGCGAGGAGAGCAAGCTCGGTTGCGGAGTGCGTAAGCAGGCCGCGATCGGCTGAGATCACTTTCTCGTTTGCTTCAGCGCGCGGAGTAGCACGACGTCGTCGACGTCTTTCGGTCTACCCGCGGCTTCCTTGGACCGGATAATATCCTCGAGCGAAGCGACGAGAAAACGGACGCCGAATGCTTCGAAACGCTCTGCGTCCTTCTTCAGGCCCGCATACGCATTGACGCCGGCAGGTTCGAATGCAATGTCGACACGACCAGCCTTTGTAACCAGGTTCCACCTCCGCGCACGTGCGAGCGTTTTAGCCGAGCAGTCGAAGGACAGCCCTTCCGGAACTGACTCCGTATAGACCTTGGCGTGAAGATCGTTGAGAGCAGCAGCCAAGCGCTCCAGGTTAGGCGTGTCTCGTGCCGGAGTAATGTCCGCGTCCGCCGTGAGTCGTGGAAATCCGTACAGACGCGCCGCCAGCGCACCGATCAGGACGAAGTCTACCTTATGCCGTTGCAGCGTCTTGAGCAATTGCTCGGGATCGAGCGGCGCAA
>JBOHTC010000068.1:0-1615 GCA_050733495.1 Gemmatimonadaceae bacterium
ACGCCAACCCCCAACGTTCCCAGCATTGTGCCCTCCGAAGGTTTGGAAAGTACCCGCCGCAGTTTGCTCGCTAACGTCCGCAGCCAGGCGCGCTGGGCGGAGGCGCGAAGAGCGCCGAGCGAAAGGCGTCGCCCTGCGCTGCGTTGTTAGCGGGCACGTGACGACCAGTATCCCGGTCTGCGCGACTCGTGTACGAGCGCGAACACGGCTATGCCCTCAGGTTCCTCACGGTAGACCAGGAAAAACGGGTAGCCCCGCACGAACACACGACGGGTTCTCACGAGGTAGAGCGGTCCGGCCTTAGGGAAAGCCAAAGCGCGGGCGGTTGCGGCCTCCACCGTCGCCCGAAACCGAGCTGCACCGTTTGGTTGCCTTTGTGCGTAGTACGCAACCTCGTGCAGGAATTCCGCTTCCGCTTCTGCGAGGAAGCGAACCCTGCTCACTCGCCGGATATCTTTCTTGCCTTCGCAAAGACGTCTTCTGCAGGAATGAGAGTGGCCTCGCCGCGCTCGTAGGCGTCTACGCGACGCCGAATCTCCGTTTCCCACGCGGCTTCAATTTCCGCGGGCATCGCTTCCCGAAGGGATTCGGTCATGGCCTCGGCTAGGCGAGCCCGCTCGTCCGGGCTCAGCAATCGAGCGCTCTTCTCAATTTCCGCGTAGTCCTGGCTCATGTCTGTCTCCGCCACCCCTCAACCATGATTGTACGCTCGCCCCTTGCCGCCACTATCGTGCTCGCTAACGTTCGGCTCAGCCGCGCGTCTTGGCGCGTCGGCTGCGGCCGGTAGTTAGCCGACCAACCGACTTGGTGCCGCCGTCTATCGAGAAAAGTGCAGGAATCTCTGCGATGTCATCCACGACCGCGTCCGAGATACTGGCAAGATTCGAGAACTCGGATTCCCGCATTCGGAGCTCTTTCAGGAGTCCGCGCATAAATACTACTGCCCCAAAACCCGCGTCGCGGGCGCCCTGAAGTTCATTTGATGCGCCATCGCCAACAAACATTGCATCTTCGGCCGCGACGCCCAGCGCATCGAGCACATGGCAATACGCGGCACGCTCTGGCTTAGCACACCCAATGTTGCACGAGAACCTCGCCGCGCTGAAGTGCGCGGATAACGGAGACGCGGACCAGTGACGAATTTCTCGCTCGTGTGCGTTGGATAGTAGGCCGAGCCGGATTGCGCCTTCGACAATGTTGGTGAGATGTACTTGAACTTGCGGGCGAGGCAGCGCAAGCGCGCTGTCATGCGCTGACCAGACGTTGTCGAAGGCGACACGCTCCGCTTCCGTGAGTGTTCGGCCAAACGTAGATAGGTAGTCCGCGACGTAGTCTCGCATTAGGCGCGGATGACGATACATTGCCGGGAGTTGAGATTCCCAATAATTGGCAAACGGTTTTGGGTCCAGCCCCAAGGCAGCGGGAATAGCAGTGATCGAGCCTTGGCCATGTGGGCGGTGATGCTCAGGGCAGATCAACGTGTACCAAAGGTCAAATACGATTGCCTTAGGAGATATCGATAGCTTCGGCATGGTCGGCTAACGAATGAAAGGGACTTCCCCTGCACGGCGACGGCATCGAGGTGCCAAGATTGAAGTGTCTGAGTTCAATCTAA
>JBOHTC010000069.1:0-12273 GCA_050733495.1 Gemmatimonadaceae bacterium
GACCGCCAACTTACATATTGAACTTCCCAAAATCTTCGGGCCGCAGGTTCTCCAGATACTCCTTCAACTGATCGGCGGACATCTCGTCGGAAGCCTCAGCCAACGTTTCAGGCGCAGATTGCGCCTCTTCGAGTAGCAATGCCGTCAGCAGATTTTCCTGCGCGAAAATCGGCGCCTCGAATCTCAGCGCGATCGCGATGCTGTCGGACGGTCTGGCGTCGATGTGCACGGCCCCCGAGCTCCTCGCGATATGGAGCTCCGCGTAGAACGTGCGGTTTTCCACCTTCGTGATGTGCACGCGCCTGAGTGTTCCGCCAAGACCGATGATCAGGTTCTTGCAGAGATCGTGGGTGAGCGGACGCTCGCGCTTCAACTTGTTCATCTCTATCACGATCGACTCGGCTTCGGGCTGCCCGATCCAGATCGGTAGAAGGCGCGCCCCGCCCTTCTCCTGCAGAATGACGACGTAGGAGTTTGTGGATCTATCCAGACCGAGGCGCATCACCTCGACTTCGACGAGCTGCATGAAATCAAATTAACGTCGGGAACAGAAAGTAGAAAAGCTGACCGCCGCGGGCAGTCAGCTTTTCCGGTACGGGCAGTCGGTCGCGGCCTAGCGTTCGGCGACCGCTTTCTTGAGATCTGCGACGCGATCCAGCCGCTCCCACGTGAAGAGTGTGCCCTTGCCGTTCTTTTTGGGGGTCCGGCCGAAGTGGCCGTAAGACGACGTCGGACTGTAGATGGGCTTTCGCAGATCGAGGGCGTTGATAATTCCCTTCGGGGTGAGGTCGAACACTTCCTGAACCGCTCGCATGATCGTCGTCTCCGGAACGGTGTTCGTTCCGAAGGTGTCCACGTTTACCGAAACCGGTTCAGCGACGCCAATCGCATACGCGAGCTGAACCTCGACGCGACGCGCCAGCTTGGCTCCGACGATGTTCTTTGCGACCCAACGCGCAGCGTAGCAGGCGGAGCGATCGACCTTAGAGGGATCCTTACCGCTGAACGCACCGCCGCCGTGTCTGCCCATTCCGCCGTAGGTATCGACGATGATTTTCCTTCCCGTGAGGCCTGCGTCGCCCTGGGGTCCGCCGATTACGAAGCGACCGGTGGGGTTGATGTGGAATTTGATTTCCTTGTCGCGAAGCTCCTTCGGGATCACGGGCTCGATGACTTCCGAGACGATGGCCTCGCGCAGCTTCTTCGTCGAGATTTCTTCCGAGTGCTGCGTCGAGATGACGACCGTCTCAACGCCGATCGGAAGTGAGTCCTCGTAGCAGACGGTTACCTGCGACTTCCCGTCGGGACGGACCCACCCTCCATCCTTCGAGCGACGGAACTCGGCCAACCTCTCGGTGAGTCGGTGAGCGAGCTGAATCGGCATTGGCATCAGCTCTTCGGTCTCGTCGGTGGCGTAGCCGAACATCATGCCCTGATCACCAGCACCGCCGGTGTCTACGCCCTGGGCGATGTCTGGGGACTGCTTGTCGATCGTACTTATGACCGCGCAGGTCTTCGAGTCGAATCCGAAGCCGGCATCGTTGTACCCGATCCTGTCGATCGTGGAGCGCACGATCTCGGGAACGTTGACGTAAGTCTTGGTGGTGATCTCGCCGGCGACGCAGGCGAGGCCTGTGGTTACGAGAGTCTCGCAGGCGACACGAGCCTGAGGATCGTCGGTGAGAATTGCGTCGAGGATGGCGTCCGAGATCGCGTCCGCGACCTTATCGGGATGACCCTCGGTCACGGATTCGGAAGTAAAGAGATGTCGATCGAGCACGAATTCCTCTGGAGGAATATGAGGATGATCGGTGGCAACGGTCGCACGCCGTACTATTCGTGCGCCGAGGAAAGCGTCAGCCCACCGGAGCTTCAGAAGATATTTCCATCACTGAATGCGGGCAACCCGTCGCGCAAAAATGGAGCGTCGCCGAAGGCAGCGAGGAGCCTGCTCCGCAACTCGCCTTCCGCCTCGCGGGCCGTCTTCGATTCGAGAGCTGCGTTGGCAGCTTCAGCTGCAACCGCGACGCTGACGCCTCTCACCACTCGCTTCACCAATGGAACCGCGCGCCCGGCGACGCTGAGGGATCGAACGCCGAGGCCAATCAGGGCAAAAGCCATAAGTGGCTGCGAAGCCATCTCCCCGCATACCGCAACTTCAATGTGGTGCGCGGTGGCCACGTCGACGATTCGTTTTATCAGCATCAGCACCGCGGGGTGAAGTGGAGTGAAGCGGGACGCCATCGCAGCGCTCCCGCGGTCCACGGCGAGTGTGTATTGGACGAGGTCGTTGGTGCCGATGCTGAAAAAGGAGACATCCTCTACGAGCGTGTGAATCGAGAGTGCGGCTGCGGGAGTCTCGACCATTACGCCCAGCGGAAGCTCGTGCCTGTACTGCACTCCGCGGGCATCAAGCTCGGACGCGGCTTCGTTGAGAAGATTCCGCGCCTGTCTCACCTCGTCCAGCGTGATGACCAGGGGAAACATGATGCGAACGTCCCCGTGCATCGCGGCTCTGAGCAAAGCTCTGAGCTGTGTCTTGAATAGCTCGGGCTCGTCCAGGCACATCCTGATCGCGCGCCACCCGAGGAAGGGATTGGGGTCGCTCGGATATCCGCCCACGGGCAGCTTGTCGCCCCCGACGTCGAATGTACGGATGACGACCGGCCGACCGCCAAAAGCCTCGACTACGTGTTTGTAGGCGCGATATTGCTCCTCTTCATCCGGCATCGTAGCGCGGCCGACCACCAGAAACTCGGTTCGCATGAGACCCACTCCCTCCGCGCCGCTCCGCGCCGCGAACTCGGCCTCTTCCGGGAGATCGACGTTGGCCCGCAGCGTGACCCAGTGCCCATCGAGCGTCACGGAGTCGGAACTTGCCATCGCCTGGAGCTCCGCACCCTCTGCGGTTTCGCGCGCGCGACGATCGCGGTACGCAGCCAGCTGTGTCGGCGTCGGGTCGATGACGAGCACTCCCTGCGTCCCATCGAGGATCACGTGCTCGTTGCCGATGAGACGCTTCGTCGCCTCCCGCAAGCCAACCACGGCTGGTAACCCCAGCGATCGCGCGAGAATCGCCACGTGCGAGGTGCGTGTGCCCGCATCCGTCGCTATGCCGACGATCGCTTCGCGATCGAGCTGCACCGTGAGACTCGGCGTCAGGTCGTGGGTGACCAGGATCTTGTTGGAGCCCTTCGGCAAGTCCACCGGATCGTGATCCGGAAGTCCCAGCAGGATCGACAACACGCGAATGTGTACGTCGATGAGATCGCCGACTCTCTCGCGCACGAGCGGTCTCACGTGACCGGCGAATTGTTGCCGCCACTCGAACAGCACCAGGTCAAAAGCCTTCTCGGCGCCAAGATTCTGGTGGACCAGCTCCTCCACCTGGCGAATCAACTCGGCATCCTCGAGAATGGACAGCTGCACGTCGAAAATGGCAGCCTCCTCGGGGCCGGCATGTTTTTCCGCGCGAGCTCTCACCTGGCGCACTCGCTCGCGCGCATGTGTGAGCGCAAGATGAAACCGTCTGATCTCCTCGTGAACGGATTCGTCGGGGATGATGCGGTGCCGAACGTCGGGAACTTCCCACCGGAGCAGATGGACGGGCCCATCGACGATTCCCGGTGAGGCCGGCATGCCGGCGAGACCGCTCGCCATCAGCTCTCCCCGAACTTGTTGGCGATCACCGCGGCAAGAGCATCCAGTGCTGCTTCGGCGTCTTCACCGGTTGCACGGAGGGTAATCGTCGAACCGAATTCCGCGGCGAGCATCATGACACCCATGATGCTCTTCGCGTTCACCTCGAGGTCATCCCTCAGGATAGTGATGCTGCTACGGAATTTTCCCGCCGTCTTGACGATCTCGGCGGCCGGGCGGGCGTGGATTCCCAGCTTGTTGACGATTCTCACTTCACGCTCAGGCATCAGGTAAGCACCGAGTAAAGAACGAATATCGCGAGAACTCCGAGCGCGATGCGCCAGCCCTCGGCCCGCTCCCGCAGTCCGGCGAGAACAAGAATTCCGAGCAGCGCTGCCGCGATGATCTCGCCGGTAAGCTGTTTGCTCGGCTCAACAACGCGGTGAAGAGCACTTGGCAGGGCGACGCCGGCGACCAGCGCCGCAACGCTCCCGATGTACTGGGGACCTCGCCTGAAAACCGGATTCGCAAGCGCCGGCGCAACGTTGAGTCCGCGAGAGAGGCCGATGTGGAGTCCCCATGCTCTGAGAAGGAAATGCCCGGCGTTATACAGCAACAGAAATGTACCGACCACCGCCAGTGCCGATCCCCCCGCACCGTAGACGCAGAGGGCGACCACCGAGCAGAACGGCAGCCAGCTCGCCCAGACGAGTCTGTCACCAACGCTCCCGAGCGGGCTTGCGAGTGCGCTTCGAAAGCGCTCGATGCGCGCCGGATCAACTCCCTCGAGCTCCGCGCGCGTGAGCGCTCCAACAGCGATGCCCGTGAGGTAGGGATGCGCGTTGAAGTAGCGCGACTCGCGAGCCAAAGCGGCGCGGTATTGCTGCCCGCGCGTCCCCTCCGGCAAGCACCGCAACGCCGGCTCCATTGCAAATCCTATCCCGGTTCCGAGCAAGGTCTCGTAATTCCACGATCCCTGAACGGCGAGCAATCTGACGAACATTGCGAGCTTGATCCGAAAAGGAATCGCGAACTGGGAAGCGCTCGGTGCACTCATGCGAATACCATGAGGAGCGCATACACAGCCAAACCACCCAGGAAAAACCAAATGACGTGGCGGACGGAGTGAAACACCTTCCAGAGCGCGCCACCAGCGACCATCGCCGCTACGACCACGAGAACCGCCCGCGAGTAGATGGATTCGCTGCCCCATATCGCGACGATTGCGCGCACAATCGGACTGAAGACGAGCATCGCGAGCGTCGTGACGAGTGCGCCCCGCAAAAGATCCAGCGTCATCCCCGACAGATGCAGCGAGACCAGCGCGGTTCGCGATCCTTGCTCGATCTCCTCGCGCGTGCGCTCGAGACGGAACGCAATTGCACGGCGCAGCACCACCATACTCCAGCCACTGATGCTCGCCGTCAGTAGCGCGGCAAGCACGGAGGCGGGCAGTGCGCCGGGCATTCCTCGAGCTTGCGCCGCGAACAGAGCTCCGCCCACCACGCCGGCTGATCCCCATTCTGGATACCTCGACGCGCCGAATGGCAGCGTATCGAGTGCGATGAGCTCGAGCACGACGCCAATAAGAAGCCCCGACTCGCTGTGCCCGATAAATGCTCCCGCCAGAGTGGACGACACGATCGGTCGCGCTATCATCGCCTGCGGAAAACTCACAACATCGAGTCCGAGAACGGCGCCCAGCATCCCGAGCGGCAGCGCCTGAAGGAGGTTCATTTCGATTCTCCTTCAAGCACTTCTGAAAGTGGCACGGGGCGCGCGGACGGTACATCCTGAGCCGTGACTTCGACGCCAACGGCTTCAAGATCGCGGAGCCGACGCTCTTCCGCTGGTGTCAGGAAAATGTAGCGCAGCTTCTCCGTTCGACCCGCCCGGTAATGGATGCCGCCAAGATTTACGCTTCCGACGGCCTTCACTCCCGAAGCGAGACGATACATGCTGTCAATGTCGCCGGCGATGAGAATCCCAGGACGCGGATCGCCGGCAAAGCGCGGATGTTCACGTATCGCGGTCGCGACATCCGCGAAGTAAATATCCATCTCTGGGGGAACCGCCATTCGATAAAGCTCCTTCTCCCAGTCGCTCGATGCCACGAGGTCGTCCACAAGCACGAGAACCCGCGCATTGAGAGGCTGTCCCCACCCAACGACCACCTGTCCATGGATCAATCGGTCATCGATTCGGTAGAGATCGATGCCCATCAGCCCCGCTCAACCACGATGAGCGACGCTTTTCCGCGCTCGGCCGCGGACCTGGCAGCATCGATGGGCGAAGCATCGGAATTGAAGACAAAATCCAGCAGCGTCGCGAGGTTGACTCCGCTCACCAGCATGATGCCGGGATCCGCCTTCACTATGCGCCGAGCAGCGATGGTCGCGCTGCCGGCGGGAAGATCCGTGAAGATTACATGTGCTCCCGTTCGCGCCAGCTCGGCGCGAATGGCCGTCTCGATGTCTGCTGGCGTGAGACCCATCATCGAAAGACCCACCAGCTTTCCCGCCATCCCGCAGATCTGATCTACCGCCGACACGAGTCCGGCGGAAAAATCTCCGTGTCCGATGACGATTCCCCGAGGGGTATTTGCCTCTTTTCCACCGTTACTCATGATCTTCCTGTAAGTACTCGCGCACGTTCGTCGCCGCAGCGTTCTTCATACGACGGACGAGGCGATCGTTGAACGTCTGGGCAGCATCTACGCCGGAGTACCGGAGGAGATGGTTCAAGGCAATGACTTCGCCGATGACCGTGATGTTTTTGCCGGGATTCAGATAGACCGTGATCTTCGGAAGCTCGACGTCGAGAATAGTGGTCGTCTCGACATCAAGTCCTGTGCGCTCGACGGCTGCATCCTGATTCCACTGCTCGAGCTGGACGACGACCTCGATGCGCTTCTGCTGCCTGACGGCGCGGATTCCGAAGATCGCTGGAATGTCGATCAATCCGACGCCGCGAATCTCCATGTAGTGGCGCTGCATTTCGTGGCCGCGTCCGATCAAAACGTCGTTGCCCCGTTTGCTGGCGATGACGAGATCGTCGGCGACGAGGCGATGTCCGCGCTCAACGAGATCGAGAACGCACTCGGATTTGCCGATTCCACTCATGCCGGTGAAAAACAATCCGACGCCGAATACGTCCGCCAACGACCCGTGCAGCGAGGCGGTCGGCGCGAACTCCATTTCGAGCACCGGCTTGATACGCCTGTAGAATTCAGCCGTCTTGAGCTTCGTTCGAATGATCGGGATGCCCGACGCGGCAGCCGCTTCCCTCAGACCGACGGGCAGTCGCTGGCCTTTGGTGACAAACACGGCAGGAATCGGGAAAGAAAAAAAGAGCTCCAGTATCTTCCGTCGCTCGGGGACACTTCGCGACGAGAGGTATGTGATCTCGGTCTCACCGAGGACCTGGAGGCGCTGAGCGGAGAATCGTCTGACGTATCCAGCGAGCACGAGTCCTGGGCTCGACACCTCCGGGTTGCCCACGACGCGATCCAGCCCTGTGCCCGGCTCGATCTCCTCCAACTGGAGCGTACCGCGCAGACGATCGAGCAGTAGCCCGACGGTGACCTTCGAGCTAGCCATCGCGAGTTGTTCTGTCAGGGGCAATCATCGCTCGACGACTTCCTCGAGGTGAGACAGCGTCTCGCGCGCAGCTCGGTCCCACGTAAAAGTCTCCGCGAAGCGGCGCGCGGCCGCGCCGAGGACGTCGACGAGATCCCTCGAGACAACGATACGTCGCATCGCCGCGGCCATCGCGTGCACATCGCTCGGAGGAACAAGAAACCCCGTCTCGCCATCTATTACCGACTCGCGGATACCAGGCGCGTCGGCCGCGATGACCGGCGTTCCACACGCTGCCGCCTCGAGATTGCTGATTCCCCAGCCTTCCTTCGGAGATGCCAACATCGATGCCCACGCTCGTCGAAGAAGGTGAACCTTGTCTTCTTCCGGCACGAAGCCGAGAAATCTCACCCGCTCTGCCAGTCCGAGAGAGTTTACCAGCCGCTCGAGCGAAGCGCGATAGTCGCCCGTGCCCGCGATCTCGAGAGAAGCCTCCGAAATGTTGAGCGCCGCGAATGCCCGGATGACGTTGTCGACGCGCTTGTACTTCTTGAGTCTGCCCAGGTAGACGAACAGCGGAATCGGAGATCGTTCGACCGGATCGGGCGTAAGTCGTGCTGAGTCGACTCCGTTGTAAATAACGCGTATCGAACTGCGCGGAATTCCTCGGTCCGCGAGATCGTTCGCGGTGCTCACGCTGACGGCCTCGAACGGAACCTTGCGATATATGAGCCCAAGCGGTCGCTCAGACAACCAGACGGCGGCGGCGAGGGGCGGCGAAGCTTCTCGGAAGACTGTCCCGCCGAAAAGATGGTGGACAAGCGCCACCACTTTTCGCTCGCCCCACAACGGAACGAACAACGGAATCTTGTTCAGGTCCTCGACAAGAACGTCGTATCGATTTACCTGGAGATTCCTGGCGAAATACCTGTGCGCGACAAAAGGGTACGTGCTGCGAGTCCCGGCTCTGTGGATATCGATTCCGCCTACTTTTTCGCGCTCCGCGGCGCCTTCCCAGGAGCTGCACAGGAGATCGACTTGATGCCCATCCGCCGCAATTCGTCCGAACACTTCCGTCAAATGGAGCTCGGCTCCTCCGGCCTGCGGATTTTTTTGGTCCTGCCAGTTGAGAACGAGTATCCTCACTAGATCATGCCGGCCTGTCGGGCAAAGGCATCCAGGACTCCGTTGACGAACTTTGCGCTTGCGGACGTGCCGAAACGCTCTGCGAGCCTCACCGCTTCCTGGATCGCAACGCGGGGGGGAGTCTCGCCCTTCATCAGCTCGGCGGCGCCAAGCCGAAGGACCGACCGTTCGATCGCGCCAAGTCGATCGAGGCGCCAGTTGGTGGTGAGATCAGCCAACCGATTATCCAGGTCAGGCCCGGCGCTCACCACTTCGCGCACGAGAAGTCCCGCCAGGCGTCGCTCTTCCGGCGAAACAGCGAGATCATCCCACACCTGCGTCGCGACCCGATCCAGATTCCTGCCGCCCCGCATGTCGCACGCGTAGAGCGCCTGTAGCGCGCGCGCACGAGCGCGGGACTCAATCCGCATCGTCAGGTTCGAGACGATTGAACAGGTCGACCATCTCGAGCGCGGCCACGGCAGCGTCCCAGCCCTTGTTGCCGTGCGCGCCGCCGGCGCGCGCCTCCGCCTGCTCGTCGTTCTCGCAGGTGAGGACACCAAAGCCAATGGGCGTATCGGACTCGGCGCTCACAGCGGCGAGCCCGCGCGATGTTTCGCCAGCGATGTAGTCGAAGTGCGCGGTCTCACCTCGAATCACCGCGCCGACCGCCACGATTCCGTCGTATCGTTCGCTCGCCACGAGCCAACGCGCAGCGACTGGAAGTTCCCAGGCACCTGGAACCCATACCACGTCGATATCGTCGAATGCAACGCCGTACTTCACCAAGGCTTCGAGCGCGCCGTCTACCAATTTTTTTACGATGGGCTCATTGAAGCGGCCAGCGATCACGGCCATGCGTCGCCCTGTACCGCTGGGCAATCCCGCGAATTCGGGCATTCAGGAAGCGAACAGGTGTCCGAGCTTGGCCCGCTTCGCCTCGAGGTAGCTGGAGTTCTCCTCGTGCGCGATGGAGATGATGGGAACACGCTCGTCGATCGTGAGGCCGTAGCCCTCCAGACCGACAAGCTTGCGCGGATTGTTGGTGATCGGACGAATCTTTCGCAGTCCGAGATCGAGAAGAATCTGAGCGCCGATTCCGTAGTTGCGGAGATCGGGCTTGAATCCGAGACGCTCGTTGGCTTCGACAGTGTCGATCCCCTGATCCTGGAGCTCGTACGCCTTGAGCTTGTTGAGGAGCCCGATTCCGCGTCCTTCCTGATCGAGGTAAACGATCACGCCCTTCCCTTCCTTGGCGATCATCTTCATTGCCGTGTCGAGCTGCCAGCCGCAATCGCACCGAAGTGAGTGAAAGACGTCTCCCGTGAGGCACTTCGAGTGCATGCGGACGAGGACGCTGGATTCGGGATCAACATGTCCAAGGACCAACGCGATATGCTCATGGCGATCGACGTCGTTCCGGTATCCGACTACGCGCCAGACACCGGTCTCGGTCGGGAGCCGCGCCTCCGCAACGCGGTGCACCAGCCGCTCCGTTTGAAGACGATATGCGACGACCTGGGCGACCGTGATGAACGTCAGATTTTCCCGCGCCGCGAAGCGCTCGAGCTCGGGGCGACGCGCACTCGAACCGTCCTCGCTCAGGATCTCGCAGACGACACCGGCGGGAGCGAGCCCGGCCAGACGAGCAAGATCGACGGCGGCTTCGGTGTGACCGACGCGCTGGAGAACTCCGCCATCGCGTGCGCGCAACGGCGGGACGTGTCCGGGGCGGCGGAGATCGGACGGTACGGTCTTGGGATCGACAGCGACACGAATGGTTTTGGCGCGATCCTGCGCGCTTACTCCCGTTGTAACGCCAAATCGCTCGTCCGCATCGATGCTAATCGTGAACGCGGTCCGGTATTCGTCGTTGTTGACTTCGCTCTGCTGCGCGAGATCGAGGTGGTCAGCCCGCTCGCCCGTCAGAGCAAGACAAATCCACCCTCCCGCTTTCCGGATCATGAAGTTGATCATTTCCGGCGTGACGAGCTCGGCGGCGCAAATGAGATCGCCTTCATTCTCGCGATCTTCATCGTCCGCGACGATAATCAGCTTACCAGCCTTGATGTCGGCTATTGCCTGCTCGACGGTTCCGAACTCCATAATCCTCTAGTGCTCCAGCGAGAAGTCGTTCAGCCCTGAATTTACCGCCGATGGCTCGCGCAGGTAGGGCTCAAGCAGGCGGCGCACATGTTTCGCTATCATGTCCGCCTCCAAATGCACGCGGCTTCCAGGTCTCAACTCGCCCAGGTTGGTGTGACGCAGAGTGTACTCTATGATGGAGAGCTGCAATCCGGCCAGTTTCAGATCGCTGACGGTGAGGCTTACTCCGTCAACTGCAATCGATCCGTGCAGCACGAGGAGCGGCTCGACTGCCGCCGGGACCGCGACATCGATGAGAAGCGCGTCGCCCGATCGTTCGACGGCGGAGACCCTGGCGACACAATCGACGTGTCCCTGAACAATGTGTCCGCCAAGCCGATCGCTCGCCTTTAGGGACCTCTCGAGGTTGACGCGTGTGCCGCTCTTCCACTCTCCGATAGTAGTTCGCTCGAGAGTGGTCGCCACCGCGGCAGCATCGAACCATCCGGCGCCGAACTCGCGGACCGTGAGGCACGCTCCATTTACGGCGATGCTCTCGCCTGCCATGAGATCTCCAAAGGTCGCGCGAATGCGAAGCTCGCGGCCGGCGTCCGACTGCCGGACCCGATCCACTTCACCTACTTGCTCGATCAGACCGGTGAACATCAAACCTCGCGGAGCGCGTAGACCGTCATCACATCGTCGGCAAATTCGGCGCGTCGTACAATGCGCGCGTTCTTGATCTTCTGCGCGAGCGGTTCGGCCAAACCAGCGAACGGCCTGAGGCCGTCCGTACCGAGTGTGACTGGAGACTGAAAGATAACCATTCTGTCCACCACCCCCTGGCGAAGGAACTCCTGCGCTACCCGCGCACCTCCCTCGACGAGGAGGTGCTCCACGCCGAAGCCGCGCAGAGCAGCCAGTGCCGCGCCGAGATCTTCCGCCTCGAATACGTCCACGCCGGCGTTATGGAGCGCCGCGAGTCGCGCGACAGCCGGGTGATGCGAAAAAATTACAGTCGGTGTCTCTCGTGCGGATCTCACCAGCGTTGACTCGAGCGGCGTTGCAGCATCGCGGTCCAAGATGACGCGCATTGGTGCAACCCGTGGTCGGATCGTGCCGCGCGCGGTGAGCTGCGGATCGTCGGCCAGTACAGTTCCCAATCCGACCGCAATCGCGTCCACGTTGGCCCGAATGCGCTGAACTTCCGCGCGCGAGCTTTCATTGGTGAGCCACCGTCGCTGGCCGGATGGATCGTTCATGAATCCGTCCGCGGAGATCGCCAGCTTGAGTGTGACCCATGGCCGCGTGCTGTTCGTAGCGGCGAAGACAAAGGGAGCGTTGAGCTCGGTCGCTGCAGCTTGTTCGACGCCGAATTCAACCTCTACGCCGTAGTCCGAGAGGTGCCGCGCTCCACCGCCGGCGAGAGCGGTCGGATCGGGTGTGGCAATGACGACGCGTTTGACACGTGACTCCAGAATTGCCTCCGTGCACGGCGGAGTCTTTCCGAAGTGATTGCAAGGCTCGAGGGTGACGTACATCGTCGAGCCGCGAGCGCGCTCTGCCGCCGCCTTCAGCGCGACAGACTCGGCGTGCGTCTCGCCGAAGCGCGCGTGAAATCCCTCTCCGACGATGGCGCCGTCGTTAACGACAACAGCGCCGACCATTGGGTTCGGCGCTGTTTGTCCCCAGCCTTGCTGGGCGAGGGCCAACGCGCGACGCATGTATTCCGCGTCGCGCGTGTGGTCAGAATCCGAATCGAACTCCGACCGATCCGTAGATTCTGGAATCGGCTGCTTGCTTGCCACTGAATGTATTGAAAGTGTTGATCGTTCCACCGGATACC
>JBOHTC010000070.1:0-5173 GCA_050733495.1 Gemmatimonadaceae bacterium
ATACCATTCAATTGGCAGGCCCTCCGTATGAACACGCTCGACGGCAAAGGGTAATATCATACGGATGTCGAGATTAAGACCCCTGTTGCTGGCTCTGCTGCTCGCAGCACCGCTGGCGTGCAAGCCCCCTTTCAATCCGAAGCTCTACCCTACACCCGACAAGCTGTTCAACGTGGCTATGACGGAGTATCGGGCGCGTCGGTACGACAACGCGGCGAAGGCCTTTGAGCAGCTCACGCTCGACCTTGCCGCTCGCGATCCAAGGTTGCCGCTGTCGTTTTATTATCTCGCGCAGTCTCAGGCGAGGCAGGGCGAGAACCTGCTTGCGGCCGCGACCTACAACCGGATGATCGACGCTTTTCCGCAGGACACGCTGGTCGACGACGCGCTCTACCTGTCGGGGCGCGCCTATCAGAAGGAGTGGAGACATCCGGAGCTCGACGCGACGTATGGACGGGACGCGGTCACGGCGTATGAGTCGCTGTTGGCGAGCTATCCCGACTCGCCCTTTGCGAGCCCGTCAAAGAAGGAGCTCGCGACTCTCGATGAGTGGCTCGCGAAAAAAGACTACACGACCGGCTACCTCTACCTCAAGCGTAAAGCGTTCGACTCCGCGATCCTGTACTTCAAAGACGTGATTCGGCTGCACCCTAATGCGCCGACCACCAGGCTGGCATATCTTCGCCTGTTAGAGGCGTATCGCGCGATCAAGTACACTGAGGACGCGCGCGATCTATGCGATGCTATGCGCAAGGCGTACCCCACTGACGGTGATGTTCGCCACGATTGCGGTCCGGCGCCAGCCGTACCAGCAGCGGCGTCGTCCACGCCGGCCAACCCCTAGCCCGTGCGCATTGGGGTCTTCGGCGGAACGTTCGATCCACCCCACGTCGGTCATCTCCTGTTGGCTGCCGATGCGCGCGACGCGCTTGGTCTCGACCGGCTGATTTTTGTCCCCGCGGGTGCGCAACCTCTGAAGATCGAGACGCCGCCCATCGCGTCCCCGAATGACAGGCTGGAGATGGTCAGGCTCGCCGTCGCGGACGACGCTCATTACACAGTCGACGACGCAGAAATCAACCGTAGGGGGTTATCTTACACGGTTGACACACTGGAGCATTTGGCCGGGCGTCACACGGGCGCCGAGCTCTTTCTTTTGCTGGGGCGGGACGCATTGGCTGGATTTCCAAAATGGCGAAATCCGGAGAGGATTCGCGAGCTGGCCACCCTCGCGGTGATGGAGCGGTCGTGGGCGGAAGCGTCCCCTGTACCGGGTGCTGGGGAGGTCGTCAGCGTGTCGACTCGCAGGGTAGATGTATCTGCCACCGAGATCAGGCAGCGCCTGCGTGCTGGAAAATCAATCAAGGGATTCGTGCCCGAGGGTGTCGAGCGGTTCATCGAGACTCGCGGGCTGTATCGTTGAGGCGGCGGCGTCCGCCTGGGGAACTATCGTAAATGCTGACTGACCTGTTGAGCGGAGTGTTCGGAAGCCGTCACGATCGGGAGCGCAAGCGCGTTCAGCCCATCGTCGACGAGATCAACGAGCACTACGCCCGGCTCCAGACCATCTCCGAGGAGGAGCTGCGCGCGCAGACCGCGAAGTTTCGCGCGCGGATAGCGGAGGTCACGAGCGCGCTCGAGGCCGGCATCGCCGAGCTGCGCGATCGGAAGCGCGGCGCGACGGATCCGGCGGAGCGCGAGGCAATCGACAACGATTTGAGCGGTGTGGACGGCCGCGGTGGGAAAGAGGCTGAGCTCCGAAAAGCGATCGCCGATGTGCTGGACGAGCTTCTTCCCGAAGCCTTCGCAACTGCGCGGGAGGCAGCGCGTCGTTTGCTCGGCACGAAAGTCACGGTGACCGGACAGGAAATGGAATGGAACATGGTGCCGTATGACGTCCAGCTTATGGGCGGCATCCAGCTCCATAGCGGCCGCATCGCCGAGATGGCGACTGGTGAGGGAAAGACCCTCGTGGCGACGCTGCCGCTTTATCTGAACGCGCTGCCGGGGAAGGGCGCGCATTTGATCACAGTTAATTCGTACCTCGCCCGCCGCGACTCGGAGTGGATGGGTCACGTCTACACGTACCTCGGACTCACCGTCGGGTGCATCGACGATACCGAGCCGGGGACGCACGAGCGTCGCGCCGCCTACGAGTGCGACATCACGTACGGTACCAACAACGAATACGGCTTCGACTATCTCCGCGACAACATGGTGCAGTCGCTCGAGCACCGCGTACAGCGCGCTCATGTTTACGCGATAGTCGACGAAGTCGACTCGGTGCTGATCGACGAGGCGCGGACTCCGCTGATCATCTCGGGCCCTGTCGGGAACGAGACTGACGCCGAGTACGGCGTGCACAACGCCTCGGTCGCGAGGCTGGTGCGCAAGCAGACTGATCTCGTCAATGCTCTCGTTGCGGCTGGGGAAAAGGCGTTCGAAGCGGAAGACAGCGACACCGCGGCGCTCTATCTCTACAAAGCGCAGCTCGGCGGCCCGAAGAATAAGCGCCTTCTCAAGATCATGCAGGAGACGGGTGCGAAGCAGCTAGTCCAGAAGATGGAGCTGCGTCACATCGCGGATCGCAGGCTTCCCGGGAACAAACAGGAGTACCGCGACATCGAGGAGGACCTTCTCTACGTTCTCGACGAGAAGGGACACCAGGTCCATCTCACCGACGCCGGCGTCGACTTCATGTCGCCCGACGCGCACGACGAATTCATCCTGCCGGACATCTCGCAGGAAGTTCACGTGATCGATCACGATCCGGACATGAGTCCGGCGGAAAAGCTCGAGGCGCGGAACAAGCTGAACGTGAACTACGCTGCCAAAAGCGAGCGCCTCAATATCGTGCACCAGCTTCTGCGCGCGCACGCGTTGTACGAGCGCGACGTCAACTACGTGGTGCAGGAAGGCCAGGTCCTGATCGTAGACGAGTTCACGGGGCGCACGATGCACGGGCGCCGCTGGTCGGAGGGACTGCACCAGGCTGTCGAAGCCAAGGAAGGCGTGCAGGTGAAGGGCGAGACGCAGACGCTCGCGACGATCACGATCCAGAATTATTTCCGTCTCTACGACAAGCTCTCCGGAATGACCGGCACCGCCGAGACCGAGGAGACCGAGTTTCACGAGATCTACAAGCTTGGCGTGTCGGTGATCCCGACGAACCGGCCCGTGATCCGCGACGACCGGCAGGATCTCGTCTACAAGACCCGTCGCGAGAAGTACAATGCAATCCTCGAGGAAACGCAGCGTTTGCACGAGCTGCAGTTCCCCGTGCTGGTTGGTACAGTGAACGTCGAGGTATCGGAGACTCTGTCGCGCATGTTCAAGCGCGCGGGAATTCCGCACAACGTTCTGAACGCCAAGTACCACCAGCGCGAGGCCGAGATCGTTGCTGGTGCCGGACAGCCCGGAGCGGTAACGATTGCAACCAACATGGCCGGCCGCGGAACGGACATCAAACTCGGTCCAGGCGTCACCGAGTCCAAGCCGTCACAGCGCCGGGATTCCGAAAATCAGATCGTCGATGTGATCGAGTGCGGCGGGTTGCACATCATCGGTTCGGAGCGACACGAGTCGAGGCGCATCGATCGCCAGCTTCGCGGGCGCGCCGGACGGCAGGGCGATCCTGGTGCGTCAGAGTTCTTCCTCTCCCTCGAAGACGACTTGATGCGTCTCTTCGGCTCCGAGCGGATCGCGAAGCTCATGGATCGCATGGGAGCGGAAGAAGGCGAGATGCTCACGCACTCGCTGATCACGCGCTCGATCGAGCAGGCGCAGAAGCGGGTGGAGCTCCAGAATTTCCAGTCGCGCAAGCGGCTCCTCGAGTACGACGACGTGATGAACCAGCAGCGCGAGGTGATCTACTCGCTGCGCTCGTTCGCGCTCGACGGCGGCGAGGAGCTCAAAGCCGAAGCTGAGAAGATGATCGAGAAGGGCGTCTCGAAGCGCGTAGAGAACATGATCGCGACCTTCGATTCGGTGGAGGAGTGGGATTTCGCGCTGGTGCGTCAGGATCTTCTGATGCACTACATGCTCGTCGTCCCCGGGTTCGAGGACGGTGTTCTTCCGACGAACGAGGAGGACGCCGAGCGACGCGCGACCGAAGCCGGCAGAAAGGCCTTCGCGGACAAGCTGGTGAGCCTCGGCGAGTACGCCGACCAGCTTCTTTCGCTGGTGATGCTGCACGTTCTCGACGAGAAGTGGAAGGACCATCTTTACGATCTGGACCAGCTGCGAAACGCGATCGGATACCGGTCGTGGGGACAGAAGGACCCGCTCATCGAGTACAAGCACGAGGCGTACAACATGTTCGTGGACCTGATGGGCGACATCCACAACACGTTCACCGAACGTTTTCTCCGAGCGCAGATAAGCTTCGAGCAGCCTCGGTTCCTGCCGCCTACCAGCGATGGAGGCGAAAGCGGGCCCGGCGGCGGAAACGGTCGCGGTCCGGACGGTCGCGGTCCGCGCGGTGCCCCCGCGCCGCCGACGCGCCGGTTCAATGCGTTAGGTGTTCTCGAGGACGTCGTTCCCGAGGAAGGTACGGACGCGACGCTGGACATCGGTCCGACGGAGACGCCGGGGAAGGGAACGTCAGTAAAGCCGGAGCCGACTGTACACGTCGGCGGAAAGAGCTCGTCGTTGTCAGCGGCGATGGCCGGTGGATCGATTCCGGGCGCGAATGGAAAAGACTGGAGTAATGTCGGACGAAATGATCCGTGCCCGTGTGGGTCAGGGAAGAAATTCAAGAAATGCCATGGGGCCAATCTGTAGGCGACTGCGGAGGGAGGGCCAACGGCATTGATCGCGGACTAATCTAGGAGTGCGGACTAACTGATACTCCGAACTGCTGACTGACTGCGGATTGGGGTACTCACTCCGAAGTCCGAACTAGAAGCTTCGAACTACGGACTGCGGACACACTGATACTGCGAACTGCGGAAACTCCCTGTGGTGAGAACAAAGTTCGATATAGCCACAAGCGAAAGGCTGGTCACTACCAGCGGGCAGCCGCTGAGAAACCCGGAATGAAAGCGAACCCTCCGATGCGCATGTTGTTGCTCGTTCCGTAATCCGCAGTTCGCAGCTTCTAGTTCGGACTTCGGAGTGAGTACCCCAATCCGCAGTCAGTCAGCAGTTCGGAGTATCAGTTCGAGTCCTCCCT
>JBOHTC010000071.1:0-5026 GCA_050733495.1 Gemmatimonadaceae bacterium
TTAGTGTCCTCCCCTCCCATAACTCCCCCGCACAGATGGCCGAATTGCAGCGACCCACGAGGAGGCGTAACGTACTGAGGACAAGAAAAGATGACACGCCCACCAAAAACAAATGCGCCAGGATCAATGTCTGTAAGCCTAAAAAAGTCGTCCTTACAGTCAACTACTTCACGTTAGCCGTCACGGAGACCGCAATGGCACAAATGGACACCAAGGCCGAAAGGCCAAGCGCGTTGCGGTCCGGCACGTCGGGAGCTCGGGTCTATGAAGATTACAGACGCAACTTCGTCATTTGGCCGGGGAGAGAAGCTGCCGTTGATGAATTTGTAAACCAGACCTATGGTGGCCAACGGCACAAGCTCCGACATACCAGAAGCTCAAACAGCGAAGACGCCCTCACTTGGTCATGCTTTGATGCACTGAACTCCCTTTCGCCGACTCGGAAAGCCGAGGCGCTCACCGAGATCTGGGCGTGCGCATACCAACATTCGACACCCCCATCGGGTGTGCTTGAAGGCCAGGTTATCGTTGGAAAGAAGTACGGCGAAAAGGGGGAAGAAACCGAAGTCGATGCGAGCATCGAGGGAGAGGGTGTTCTAGTGTTCATTGAGGCAAAGCTCTACTCGCCGATGAGCCTTGCCGACGAGGCCAATCGCAAGCCGCACGACCAAATTGCTCGAAAGCTACGCGTCGGCGCAAAGGAAGCGCTGAAATCGGGAAGGGAGTTCTTCTTCATCTTGCTAGACCTCGCGCCGATGGAACTTCTCCGGAGTCTCAGGCCGGGGGCGAGCCTCGACGACGCGAAAAGAAAGTCACGCGGTGGTTTTCCGAGCAAATGGCTGACCGCCTATTGGTATTCCCGCTACAAGAGCGCGCGAGGCAGTACGAGCTCATTGAGCGAGGTCTTCAAAGACGTTCCCGGTGCGAACATCGCTTCAATAGCACAAAACATGGGTTGGCTGACGTGGGTGGACATCTACAAAGTGGTACTGCGAGCAGTCATTGCGGCACGATGACGGCTAACAACCCAGCCCACGCGGACGCGCGCGCAAGCGCCGCGCTTCATCGACCGATGCCACCAGCGCGCGCCGGTGGCTGGGGACGTTAGGTCGCGCGCTTACAGACCGTGCGCCCGGCTGAGCCCTGTAGGACATGAGGGATACGCGAGGTTACAAAGTCGAAAGCAGGTTCCTCCGCGCGCGTCTTTCCTGATGCAGTTCCGGAGGGTCCTATAACGGCGCCCGCCTGTCTAAGCCGAGCCCCCTGATCGTCTCGAGCACCGGACCGACAGTCTAGGGTTCGAATTTACGGAAACGGGTCTTCGGCAGAAGCTCGTATGGGTGCTTCCATCCCCGCAGTTCCCGGATGCGCTGCATCCACCTCCAGATGCTCGGGTGGGACTTGCTGAGGTCGTAGCCCGTTTCCTCGCTCGGGAAATACAGATACCCGATGAGCGAGAAGTCGGCGATCGTCATTGACTCGCCAACGATGAAGGGCTGCATGCTCAGGTGTTTATCGACAATCGCCAGGGCGGCATCGACTCGGCTTCGAAGGAAGGAAAGCACCTCTGGGTGTCCCTTCGGGCTGGCGAAGTACCGCATCCACCTGTGTGTCACGAAATAGCTGGTGAACTTGTGATTGTCAAAGAGTATCCAGCGCCAGATTTCCCGTTTCTCGGCCTCGTCACAACCGCCGTACCTCCCGACGATGTCCGACAGGCAATGCAGGATCACCCCGGACTGCGTGAGCCGCAGGCCGCAGTGGTAGAGGACCGGGACCTCTCCCATCTCGTTGGTGCTTTCCCGCCACTCCGCGGCGCGAGTCCGGTCGGCGAAAAAGTCGACATCAACGGGTGTCCACGTCAGGCCCGACACTTCCATCAGCAGGGCAACTTTGTACGCATTGCCGGATTCGGCGAAGCAGTGAAGGATGAAGTCGGACATGGCGGAATCCGGCCGGTGTGCTCGCATTCAGAACGGAAAAGGCGATAGCGCGCCGACGCTGCCGTCGGGGGCGGGCGGCGTATGCGCCACGTTCATGACCATCGAAACAGTCGTGAAGTAGCCTGCGACCCCGATGATGTCGACGACGCCGTTCTCCCCGAACGTCTTCACGGCGCGCCGGTACGTCGTGTCGGACACGCCTTTGGTCCGCAGCAGCTCGTCGCAGAAGTCGTAGATAACTTCCTCGTCGGCTGGCATGCCGGAAGGACGCCTACGCTCCGCGATCGCGTCGATGATCTCGTTCTTTAAGCCCGCTTTGCGGCCGAGCGGAACGTGCACGGCCCACTCGAACTGCTGCGTCCATTCCCGCGAGACGATCAGCATGATGAACTCGCTGATCCGCTGCTCGAGCGGGCTTAGGAAGCGGAGGTATTCCCCGACCTTCTGGAGCCGGTCCATGAGCTCCGGACTTCGAATGAGCGGAACAAACGGCCCCGTCACGCCTTTCCGGGGACCGGCAGTCAATTCCGCCGCGGCTTTGCGCTGCGCTTCGCTCATTTTGTCCGCAGCGAGCGGCGGCAAGCGATCCTGGAAGGCCACCTCACCCGCGACCCATTTCTCTCCGGTCATGTTCTATCCCTTTACGCTACGTCGCTCTGATCGACAGGCAGGCTGCGACTGCCAAGCGATGGCTCGTCCCTGCGGCGGAGCAGAAGGCAAGCGCTCAACACGAGCAGGGTTGCCGCAACGATCAACGCCGGGGCAAAACCGCTTGCCGCGCCGGTCAGATAGCTGACGCCGACCGGACCGATGATCTGGCCCACGGCGAACGCTGAAGTCATCGCCGCCATCAGGCCTCGCGCCCGCGTCCCGGCCACCCTGCGGGCTTCCTGCATTCCGGCCATGGTGATCACCATGAACGTGCCCCCGACGAACAGGGCGGCGATCATGATTCCCGACAAGCCCTGTACTACCGTGGGAAGCACCACGCCAAGCGCCATCGCCAGATTGCCGGCGATCCAGGTTCCGCGGTGCGTCATGAACCGGCCCATGCGGGCGGCGAGAAGCGTCGAAACGACGGCCGCGGCGCCGAAGACTGGCCATGCCCATCCGAAAAGACGCGGATCGGAAACGACCCCCCGGGCCATGACCGGCAAGAACGTGGCAGGGATGATGTAGCCGAATCCGAAGGCGCCATAGCACAGCACGAGGCGCCAGAACTCCACCCTCGGGAGAGTTGACCGCGTCCCCGCCGTCGTCTCGACCGGCCTGGAAGGCGGACTCGCCCGGGTGAAAGGCCACACCGCCGCGGTGACGGCGAGCGAAGCAATGCCCAGGACAAGCCAGGCGTCCGCCGAGCTACCGCCCATGCCCATGAGCAGGAGACAAGCGCCGCCAGCGGCCACGATGCCGGCGCCGACGCCGGCATACACCGTGCCACCCATATCCAACCGGCCGAGCATCGTGAGCTGCTCCAGAGCCCAGGTGGAAACGAAGACCAATACCCAGGCGCTGGCGACACCGGCGACCGCGCGCAGCACGATCCAGCCCGCGAATCGATGTTCCATGCCCATGGCGAGCGTGGACATGCCGATCAGCAGAAGGGAAAGCCGAATGGCTAAGGCAGGCCGGATCCGCATGACAATCGCGGAAAGAGCGCCGGCGAGGTAACCGGCATAGTTCGCGGAAGCGAGCCAGCCTCCCTCCGAAACCGACACGCCGCTGTCGTCCTGCATCATCGGCAGGATCGGCGTAAAAGCAAACCGCCCGATGCCCATCGCCACGGCAAGCGCGGCGAGCCCGGCCGAAGCGACGACCCAGGCCGGGTACGCGTTCGTTCTTCCACCCGCGGGTAATGGCGACACCGCGGAAGTGTAGGTTGACGGCTTGTCGCATTAAACTGAATAATAAAGAACACATCATTCTCTTTCGGAGAACATGGACCTCGCCGCATTGCGGATCTTCAAGGCCGTCGTCGAGCAGGGAGGCGTCAATCGGGCGGCGGCGAAGCTGCATCGCGTGCCGTCCAACATCACCACGCGAGTGCGCCGGCTCGAAGAGCAGCTCGGAACCAAACTGTTCGTGCGCGACGGGCGCCGGCTCGTGCTGTCCGCGGACGGCAAGCTGCTGCTGACCTACGCCGACCAGTTGCTGCGGCTTTCCCTGGAGGCGGAAACGGCATTACGAAACGGGAAACCACGCGGAACGCTGCGCATCGGAGCGCTCGAGAGCACCTCTGCCACCCGGCTGCCGCCGGTCCTTTCCCGTTACCACCAGATCTATCCGGACGTTCAGATCGAGCTCGTGACCGGGACCTCGGGTGCGTTGGTTTCGCACGTCCACAAGCAGGACATCGAGGGCGCGTTCGTGGCCGAACCGTTCAACGCCCAGGGCCTCGAAAGTCAGCAGGTGTTCGTGGAGGAACTCGCCCTCATCTCACCGAAAACCTTCGGCCGGATCCGCTCGCCCAGGGACATCGGGAACAGGACCGTGATCGCGTTTGCGACGGGATGCTCGTACCGCGGGCGTCTCGAGCGCTGGCTGGGGAGCGGAAACGCCCTGCCCGACCGCGTGCTGGAGTTTCAGTCCTACCACGCGATCATCGCTTGCGTCGCTGCGGGATCCGGTATCGCCATCGTTCCTCGTTCCGTCATCGAAACGGCCGCGGGCGGACGAGAGATACGCATCACGCCGCTTCCGAGGGACATTGCGAAGGCCCGGACGCAACTGATCTGGCGTACAGGACATTGCTCGGTCGCCTTGGAAGCAATGAAAAAACTTCTGACCCGCGTCAAGCCGAGAGCCCGGGCTTCATGATTGGAATTGCACATGCACATCCAAGCCGTGGGGTGGTCGAACGCGACCTAACCGCCGGTTGCAGGCGACGCGCATGAAACCGCGCGCGCCTGAACGGAACTATAAGGACTTCCCCGTAGTTGCAACGGCTGCGGTGGAGATGAACGAAGGAAGGACTGCGTCACTATAACCGGCCTGTTTGCGAGCATTCGAGTGCTCTGGCCCAGATGAAAGCCGCACGCCCGGTCCTCTCTCGTTAGTCGGCCTTTGCTGCGGCCGTCGAGTTT
>JBOHTC010000072.1:0-29267 GCA_050733495.1 Gemmatimonadaceae bacterium
GTTCAGCGTGACGCCGGGAAACCACTCGGCGCCCGGCATGACGGCGCTGGCCAGCGCCGCCCCGTCTCCCCGGTCCCCCAGCACGTCAAAGTAGCGCCACACAGAGTCCCAGAACTCCCCGGGCCGCTCCACCGACCACTGCCACAGCGCCGCGTACTGTTCCTCTGGCTTCCCCGCCCCCGGTCCTCTTCCCCCAGTCCCATCCTCATTTGTTGCTGTTATCACTCCGTGGTCGGCCAGCCAGCGGGCGTAGTGCGTGATGCGGGCGGTAGCGATCGATTTCTCGCTCGGCGTCCAGAGGGTCGTGCCATATCCCTGCGCCGCGAGTACGGCCTCAGCGTCGTTGCCTGCCATGTCACCAGCATCGTTCCAGTCATCGGCCTGCGCAATGCGACCTTCGCAGTGGCCCACGTGACGCATATCACTATTTATTGCGATATATCCTGCTACATCGCAGCGGTCCTGACCGGATGCCGCCCACCTCGGCCGACCAAACCCAATCAATCTCATGATCACGGGTCAACCTGGGGGCCGAACCACCCCTTTAGACCCGTGATCAGTAAAAACACACTCCCCATACACTGCCGACTATACCCCAGCCTAGTATTTTTCAAGGCGGTCGGCTACCGTCGATGCTCGCCGACCGCCTTGCCCCGCGGGTTATCCGAGGGTTTCGATCGCCTTGATCAGCACGGCGGTGTCCGTCAAATCGGGCAAAACCGCCTCGGCGCCCGATGCACGAAGCTCGGCCGTGCTCGCGCGACCGCTGGCGACCGCTATCGACCGCACTCCGGCGATCTTCGCCGCTTCCACGTCCCGCGCAGAGTCGGCTATGTAGATGGTGGCATTACCGGCGAAACGCACCTGGTACTTTTCCTCCGCGCGCTGGCGCGCGACCTCGAGCAAACCCGCCTTGGGGTACGGGTCGGAGCCTCCGAACGCGCCGATGGCGAAATCCACGTACCGGTCAAGGCGGAAGGCACGCAGCTTGACCGCCGCGTTCGGCCGGCTGGATCCGGTAAGGACGGACTGGACGATGCCGTCCGTCTTGGCGAGGGCCGCCAGTGACTCAGCGGCGCCAGGCAGCAGGTAGCCCTCTTGCGCGATCAGGTCACGACGGGCCGCGATCGCCGTGGCCAGTTCGGCCCCGAAGGGCGCGACCATGCGCTCGACCTCGCCGCCGTCGTGCAGGTTGATCCCGTTGCGGGCGAGTGCGTCGAAGAATATCTCCGGTTCGGTCCGGCCGGGCATCTGCGGCAGTTGCACCAGTGGGCGACCGGTGACCTTGCGGAACGCCTCCGCGTACGCGGGCCGGATCACCTTCGCCACGTCGACCAGGGTCAGGTCGATGTTCCACAGCACCAGACAGTGAATCGCACGCCTCCGCCGCTCATGTGTCGCCGCCCATTCCGGGACGACCTTCGCGTTAGAGCGTAGTTCAGGGCGACTCGGCGAGCGTAAGAAGCCGGGTCGTTGACGCCGCCGGCCCGCTCTAGCCGGGGCAACGGCGCCAACCACCCATACGGATCGGCTGGGGAATCAGCCCATGTGCGGGTAGCGGTGGTCCGTCGGCGGCACGAAGGTCTCCTTGATCGCGCGGGCAGAGACCCAGCGGATCAGGTTGAAGACCGAGCCGGCCTTGTCGTCGGTGCCGGAGGCCCGGGCGCCGCCGAACGGCTGCTGCCCGACAACCGCGCCGGTCGGCTTGTCGTTGACGTAGAAGTTGCCCGCCGAGTACCGCAGCCGCTCCGCCGCGAAGGCGATCGCTTCCCGGTCGGTCGCCAGGATGGCGCCGGTCAGCGCGTACTGCGCGATGTCCGCCGCCTGCGCCACGATGTCGGAGAACGCCGAGTCCTCGTACACATGCACCGCGAGGATCGGGCCGAAGTACTCCGTGGTGAACACCTCGTCGCCGGGATCGGAGCACTCCAGCACGGTCGGCGCGACAAAGTACCCCTCACCGTCGGAGATCGTGCCGCCGCACAGGAACCGCACCGAAGGCCGCGTCCGCGCCCGGTCGAAGGCGCCCCTGTGCTTGGCCACTGCCCGCACATCGATGACGGCGCCGCCGAATAGCGACAGGTCCTCCGAAACGTCGCCGAACGACAGCGAGGAAGTCACCGAGACGAGTTCGTCCCGCACCGACGACTCCCACAGCGAACGCGGGATGTAGGCACGCGAGGCGGCCGAGCACTTCTGCCCTTGGTACTCGAAGGCGCCGCGCACCAGCGTCGTGACGATGGACGAAGGATCGGCCGACGGGTGGACGATCACGAAGTCCTTACCGCCGGTTTCCCCCACAAGACGGGGGTAATCCCGAAAAGTCGAGATGTTGGCGCCGACGGTTCGCCACAAGTGCTGGAACGTGGCCGTCGACCCAGTGAAGTGGATTCCCGCCAGGTCCGGGTGAGACAGTGCCACCGAGGACACCGCCGTCCCGTCCCCCGTCACCATGTTGATCACGCCGGGCGGGAGACCCGCCGCCTCCAGTAGCCGCATGAGGTAGAAAGCCGCCAGCTGCTGCGTGGGTGACGGCTTCCAGACCACAGTGTTCCCGAGCAGCGCGGGCGCGGTCGGCAGGTTCCCGGCGATCGACGTGAAGTTGAACGGGGTGATCGCCAGCACGAAGCCTTCGAGGGGACGGTACTCAAGACGGTTCCACTGGCCCGGCGAGGACTCCGGCTGCTCGGACAGCAGCTGCCGGGCGTAGGACACGTTGTACCGCCAGAAATCGATCAGCTCGCACGCGGCGTCGATCTCCGCCTGAAACGCAGTCTTCGATTGGCCTAGCATCGTCGCGGCGTTGAGCGTTGCCCTCCATTTCGTTGCGAGCAGCTCCGCAGCCTTGAGAAAAACCGCGGCGCGATCCTCCCACGCCCAGTTGGCCCAGTCGCGCGATGCCTTCTTCGCCGCCTTCATCGCCAGGTCGACGTGCTCCTCACTGGCGCGATGCCAGTCCGCAAGAACGTGACGGTGATTGTGCGGCATGACGGTCTGGGCGAGTTGTCCCGTATGGATCTCGGATCCGCCGATGATGAGCGGGATGTCGGCGTGCTCGCTGGACATCGACTTGAGTCTTGCCTTGAGCTCTGCTCGCTCCGGCGAGCCAGGTGCGTAACTCTTGACGGGCTCGTTGACCGGGGGTGGGACCCGTCGGTTCCCATTGAAACCGGCGAGCGCACGCGCTGATGTTTCCGGAGAAATGCTCTCCGCGCCTGGCTTGCGCCCAGTGTCGGAAGACGGCGAAGCTTGGGAGTCGGACGAAGCAGAACGTGCGGGACTGACGGCGGGGGCGGACATGCGTTGATCCTCGGGCTGCGAGCGGAGCTACGCTCGAAAGATACCGCGCCGGCGATAAAAACGGAGAGGCTCCCACCCGCTCGCACTACAGAGTAACGTGCGAGAATGCGTTCTCTCGCCTGTCTCGCTCAGTGACACATCACGCGCGCTTACTGCTCTGTTTCATCGCATCACTCGGCGTCAGTGCCTGTGCGGGCGGGCCCGTAGACTGGAGCGATGTCTCGTACCGTGACACCGCAGTCGGCGATCCCGGCACTCGGAGTGCGGCGCTCGATGCAACTTTGCCGGATGTCGCGGGCACTATCGGCAACTGCCGCGAATCGGTCAGTACTGCCGCGGGAGGATCAGAAGCGTTCCGGGTGTGGTGGGCCTCGCGAAGCGACAGCAGCGTCATTCTCTCCATGCAGCATTCGAGCGACGATGGTGCCACGTGGCGGCCGCCGCTCGAGGTCGACGCGCGCGACCGCGGAAGCCGCGGCTGCAAGCGGCCACCCGCTGGCGTTTTCTACGACGCTGCGCGGGGATATCTCCACGTCGTTTATTTCATCGAAGCCAGCGATGGCGCAGGGATCTTCTTTGCCCACTCGATGGACAACGGCGCGATGTTCCATTCACCTGTGCCAGTCGTGTACGGAAAGCGTCCGTCAGCAGCGAGCGTTGCCGCGAACGGGGACAGCGTCGTCGTAGTTTTCGAGGATCCGAATGCGACAGCGCCAATGCTGGGGATCGTGCTGTCCAGCACCACCGGGCACATCTTCGAGGCGCGAGGCGAAGCTACGCCCGAGGATGTGCCGGCGGCATCGCCTTGGCTCTCACTTGACCATCGACGGATTACGCTGTGGTGGAAAGAGGCCGCGGACGCTCAAGGGAAAACCGGAAATCGCGTCGGGTATCGAGTCGGGACCTGGAAATAGCGCGCGGCCTTCGCTCACGCTGTTAGTCCCGCCTCCCGCTTCCCGCTTCCCGCTTCCCGCCTCCCGCTTCCCGCCTCCCGCCTCCCGCCTCCCGCTTCCCGCCAAAGTCAATTCGCGCTTATGGTCGGCGAGGCCCCGCCTCGATCTCTGATTTCCGGCGGAAGAATCGTCCACTGCTCGGGCCGAAGGATCTTGCCCGCCGCGATAACGGCGTGAGACGTATTGTTCGAGGCTTCCTCGAGCATCATCGCGACGCTGCCGGCCATCTGAGTCGGATCACCCGCTTCCTGCGATTTCGCGAGAAGCATGCGAATGTCGCGGTAGATGCGCGTATTTCTATTCTGCAGGCTATCGGCGAGATCAGAGAGCGCAACCACCTGTACGGCGCTCAAATGAAGCGTGTCCCTTAGAGAGAGAATCTCCGTCAGTGGATTCGGAACAGTGGTATCGATTACCGGTCCTCGCTCCACCTCGCGCGGCGGAGGCGCATCGAAGCCACCCGCGATCTCCACGGCTGAAAGCGCAAGCGGAGTCCCGCCGAACTGAAGATCAATCGTCATGTTCTCCGCCCCGGCGGTGCGTCGCGTGATCGTGCGCGAGACTGGACTGAAACCGATGCGCTTGACCGTCAGCATGTACTTCGGCGCCGTTTCCTGGAAATAGATCATGTAGCGGCCGTTCAGGTCCGTCGTCTGTGTGCGCCTCGCTCCGCTCGCGATGGAAATCGCAACGATTTGCGCGTCAGCTACCGGCCGGCCCGTGAGATCGGTGACCCGTCCAGTCAGGATGTCGCTTCCCTGCTGTGCGCCGAGTGCGATCGGGCTCAGACAGAAGAGAGCAAGTGTGGGAATCAGAAGGCTGCGCATAGTCGAGCGAAAGGTACTCCTTCTATTATCAAACTCAGTACGAGCGGCCGCAACAGCACCCGTGTTGCGAAGCGATCGGCACGCCGCAGCGGCGGGTGCGTTTCGAAGTGATCGCGAGCCTTCCACGGTAGAGTACTTGCACAGTCCCGCGGCATGACACGGTACCTCGGCGCCCACACGATCGACAACGGCGGCATCCACATGGCCGTCCTCCGTGCTGGGAAAGCAGACATGACCGCGCTCCAGGTTTTCACCGCCATTCCCCGCTTCTATGGCGACAAGTCGACGATCAAGCCAGAGCGTGTGACGCGGTTCAAGACGGCGCTGGCAAAGACAAAGATCAAGCCGGCGAATGTCGTTGTCCACGCGGCGTATGTTCTGAGCGTCGCAACGCCCGAAGACGAAAAGTGGGAGCGCGCTAGCGCCGGCCTCACCAAGGAGCTCGAACGCTCGAGCGCGCTTGGTGTCGGCTCCGTCTGCTTTCATCCGGGCTCAGCAGGGGCGAGCGATCGCGGCGACTCCGCGAAGAGAATCGCCAAGGCAATCACCGTCGCTCTCAAGAGCATTGATTCCGAGACGCGCCTTCTCGTCGAGAATACCGCCGGCGCGGGAAAGACCATGGGGAAGACCGCGCAAGAGGTCGCGCAGATTCTCTCCGCCGTGCCGAAGCCTCTGAGGGTGAGGACGGGGTACGGGCTCGACACGTGCCACCTCTTTTCCTCCGGATACGATATCACCGCGTCGCGAGCAGCTCTCACCGCTGTGCTCGACGAATTCGAGGACGCGATCGGAGAGCCGCCCTCGTTTTTCCATCTGAACGACAGCGAGAACGAGCTCGGGTCGAACAAGGACCGACACGTTCTCATAGGGGAAGGGCGCATTGGGAACGAGGCTTTCGAGTGGTTGATGCAGGACCGGCGCAGCAGCGGGATCCCTCTGATTCTCGAGACTCCGCAGCAGAATTACGAGGTGGCCGAGGACGACGACTCACCGGATCCATACGATGTCAGGATGATGAAATTGCTCAAGGGATGGGCGCGGACCTGAGAGCAATCGGCCTCTCATGAGGCGCAAAAGTCGCATTTCCCCTCTGGAAAATCGCGTTTCTCATAGGGGAAGTCTTTGATTTCCCTATTGCTTTCGCCTTACGGCGATATAGTTTGCTCCGCTGACGGGCGACATTTCACTCTGTAGCAATCTGCATCCGATCACCAAACCAGGAGACAAGATGGCAGCAAAAAAGAAGAGCAAAGGAAGGAAGAAGTCCTCGTCCCGGAAGTCTTCGGCCAGAAAGTCATCTAGAAAAAAAGCCGCGAGGAAAGGCGGTCGGAAGAGCAGCCGCCGGAAATCATCCTCGGGTAAAAAGCGCACGCCGAACGCGGCTTTCATGAAGCCGATGCAGCCCAGCGGCGAACTTTCCGCGGTGGTGGGCAGCTCACCAATGCCTCGCACCGAAGTAACGAAGAAACTGTGGGGCTACATCAAGCGTAAAGGTCTACAGGATTCCAAGAACCGCCGTATGATCAACGCAGACGAGAACCTCCGTCCAATCTTCGGTCGCGGTCAGGTCTCCATGTTCGAGATGACGCGGCTCGTCAACAAACACCTCAGAAACCCTTAAGCTCATTGGCAACTCCGTCAAAAGCGGGGCGCGCTCAAAAGGCGCGCCCCGTTTCGCAACAGTCCCGACTGGCAAATCTCTGGGAGAATTTCAAATCGATCCTCGGCGCGCTGGCGATCTTCCTCCTGCTGCGCGCGTTCATCGTCGAAGCCTACCGAATCCCATCGGGCAGCATGATCCCGACTCTGCTCGTCGGCGATTGGCTCTTCGTCAACAAGGCGATCTTCGGAGCTCACGTCCCATTTACCGACTTGAGCCTTCCCGCATTCAGAGACCCGCACCGCGGCGACGTCGTCGTCTTCATCTCTCCCTACCAGGCAGACGAAGATTCGCTCGGCAACGATCCCACTCCGACACTGGTCAAGCGGCTTGTTGGAACTCCAGGGGACACCATCTACATGCGCGCCGGGCTCCTCTATCTGAATGGCATCGCGCAGCGCCAGGGATACGGAATCAACCCGCAAGTCGACCCCGCCGTCGCGAACTCCGCGGATCCGCTTTTCAACTGGCAAAAGAAAGTAGGCCTCAAGTCATCGCGTTTTGGCGCCGCTCCGACGCAGCCGACGCACGATAACTGGGGCCCCATCGTGGTCCCGCCGAACAGACTTTTCATGATGGGCGACAGCCGCTACAACTCGAAGGACAGCCGCTACTGGGGATTCGTCCCCCGCGGAAACGTCCGCGGCAAGCCCCTCTTCGTGTACTACTCGTACAACGCCGACGACAGCGACCGACCGATTCCAATGCTCACCGACATCCGGTGGACTAGAATCGGCCACTGGATAAGGTAGCTGCTGAGCTAGTTACCCTCGACGCACGTCCAGCGTCGAATCGAATGATCGGTCCCGTTCCCCTCTGACGCGACACGAAAATCCATGGACGCTACCCGTGTGGGAGCTACATTCAAGCGCGTGACGAAGAAGCCCGCGGAGCATCGCCGCCGTCCCTTCAAGCCCAGTGAATGGGATTTTGAGGAGCCCGCGGCCTTTGCGAGGATCGCGCGATCGCCCGTGGAGCTCGCGCTCCTGACGGGTGTCCTCATGCGTCTCTTTCGCGCAGTCATCCTCACCCACGGCTCCGCCACGAGCTCCTACCTCGGCGCAGCTCTCGTACTCGGGACGCTGTTTCTGCTGGGAATGGCGACGCTGCACCTCGGACGATACCCGGTGAGAGAATGGCCGTGGCGCGCGCCCTTATTCGCGATATTCGAGACCGCCGGAGAGATGCTCGTGAGTCTCGCCCTCATCTCATTGCACCGCGAGCCATGGGGTACCGCCCGCGCCGAATTCATGGACTGGCAGCCTATGGCGACCGGCGTGCTCTTCTGGCGTGTACTCGGTGTCAGCGTTTGGGCGCTTCTTCTCGGCGGCACAGTGTCATTCATCCGCGGGCGAGTGCTCAAGGACACCGGGAGGGAAGTCGACCCGAGCACGCTACCCGATGGCCAGCCGTTCATCGAGCGGAGACAGAAGGACGAACTGTAGTCCCGCTCGCTCCGCGTTTGCTGGACGCTCTAGTCCAAACCGTATCTACGCGGTGGTGGTCTCCTCGCAGTACTTGTCAAACGCCCCAACCAGATCCTTCGCGATGTCGTCGGCGGTGCGACCTTCGATCTGGTGGCGCTCCAGCATGAACACGAGCTGCCCATCCTTGAGCAGCGCGATCTGCGGAGAGCTTGGAGCGTAACCCGTGAAGTAGCTGCGTGCTCTCTGCACGGCGTCGATATCCTGACCGGCGAATACCGTCGTCAGCGTATCCGGCGTGGTGTCGTGTTGAATCGCTTTCGCGACCGCCGGTCTCGCGTTTCGCGCCGCGCACCCGCATACGGAATTGACCACCACCAGCGTCGTGCCCTGCGTTCGGCGCAGCTTGGCGTCAACTTCCTGCGGGGTTCGCATCTCTTCAACGCCGAGCTGAGTGAGCTCCTGGCGCATTGGCGTTACGAATCTTTCGTCGTACATCGACTACCTCTCGTTTGGCGGTGGGCGGTGGGCGTTCCAAGGAAAGATAATAGAGCGAACGGGGCTCCTATCGAGAGTATGAAACCCAACGAGCCATCTCGGCCATCGTCGGCCGTTTGCCGTACATCAGTAGCCCAACCCGGTAAATCCTCGACGCGAGCCAGAGCGCGAGCAGGCACCCGATCGCCAGAAAAACCAAACTCGCCGCAAGCTCGAGAGGCGACACGCCCGTCACTGCCATCCTGATCGGCATGATGATCGGTGACGACACCGGCACCATCGACAGCACCTTCGCCGTCGTTCCCGTCGGATTCAGGAGCACTGGCTGGATGAACACCGCGGTGCTCACGATCATGATCATCAACGGGCTCGCTGCCTGCCTCGCCTCGGATTCGCTGTTCACCGAAGACCCAACCGCCGCGTACAGCGACGAATAGAAGATGAATCCCAGCAGGAAGAACAAGAGGAAGATGACTCCGGCGCCAAGCGAGATATCGGGCAGTGAGAAGTTCACCGTTGGAGCGCCGAACCGCGCCATGATGGGCGACCGGAGCTTGAGCAGGATGTAAGTAGTCACGATCCAGATGATCTGCTGTGTGAGGCCCACAGCGCCGACGCCGAGGACCTTGCCGGCGAGCAGGGTATCGGTGGGGACACTGGACATCACCACCTCTGCGACCCGCGTCGTCTTCTCCTCGAGCACACCGCTCATGATCGTCTGCCCGTAAATCACGATCGACATGTAGAGAAGGAACCCGATCGCGAAGCCAAACATAACGCTGGCCATGCCGGAGCCGGCGCGCCCCTTCTCGGTGATTCGCTCGGCGCTGAAATCGAGTGGGATGAAGGTGATCTCTTTCATTTTGGCATTGTCGAGACCGACTTTCTCGAGGCGCGATGCAAGGATGGTCTCGCGAATAGCGCTCTTGATGCGCTCCATGTCCGCTATGGAAGTCGCGTTGCGGCCCGCGTACCGGGCAGCCTCTCCAGCGATCGTTTGCTGGTCGACCACGACGTAACCGGTCTTGTCCTTCTGCATCACCTGATGCACTGCGACGCTTTCTGCTTTCGTCAGCTCGCTCGGCGCGACGACAGTGACGGTCGGCATTTGGGTGGCGTTGGTGCTGTCACCCGCAATGTTGATCGCGAGGCGGTGCCCGAAGTTCGTGCCCGTCGCATCCAGGATCGTCGTGTTGTAGATGTCGCTCGTCGCCTTGCTCCGTGATGCGAGCCACGCGGGCACGATGATGATCGCACTGAAGAAAATCGGGCCGAAGAAGGTCGCGATCAGAAACCATTTCGATCGCACCCGCTCGAGGTATTCGCGCTTGATGATTGCCCAGAGCTTAGCCATTGCCGCTCATGCCCTCTTCGATGCCGCTCGCACCGACTTTCTCGAGGAAAATCTGGTGCAGCGAAGGTTGGATCATCTCGAACCGCTGCACTGACGCGCCGGACTCGACGATCCGCCTCAGCAAGGTCTGTGGATTCGCTCCCGGCGCCATCTCGATCTCGAAGAAGCGATTGGAATCGTCCGCGCGCTTGACGAGTGAGTGATCGCGAAGGATTGCCGCGACTCCCTGAGTCCCATCGCCTTCGAGAGCGAGCGCGATATTTCGCTGCCCGTGCTCTTCCTTGACGTCTGTCACCGCTCCGTCCAGCACCTTCTCGCCGCGCGCGATGATGCAGACGGAATCGCACAACCGCTCGGCGTTGTCCATCAGGTGAGTGCTGAAGATGATGGTCTTGCCGCGCTTCTTGAGCTCCACCACTGTGTCCTTGAGAGCTTGCGCGTTGATCGGGTCGAGGCCGCTGAACGGCTCATCGAGGATCACGAGATCGGGATCGTGCAGCAGGGTGCCGATGAATTGAACCTTCTGCTGCATGCCCCGCGAGAGCTCGTCGATCTTCGAGAGTCCCCAGTCTTTTTCTGGCGTCTTGAGTGAGAGTCGCTCGAGCCACTCGTCAATCCGGGCGTCGGCATCTCGTCCTCTTACGCCCTTCAGCTCGGCGAGAAATTTGAGAACGCGTCGCACCTGCATCTTGCGATACAGGCCCCTCTCCTCGGGAAGATAGCCAAGTCGTTCGGTTATCTTCGCGTCGCTCGACGGCCGGCCGAAGATGTGAATCGTACCCGAATCCGGTGCGATGATGTTGAGGATCATCCGGATAGTCGTGGTCTTACCCGCGCCGTTCGGACCGAGCAGGCCGTACACGCTTCCACGTGGAATGCGGAGCGTCAAGTCACGCACGGCCGTGTGCTCCGCGAAGCGCTTGGTGGCGTTGACTATGTCGATCGCGTATTCAGTCATGTAGCTTGGGCGGCGAGGAATCTGGCGGGAACAAAATATAGCAAAAGCGAATGTCCCTTTCAGAAACTTTCGTCATCGCCGTTCTGTTCCTGGCTGCCGCTGCGCTGTACGCGTCGGTGGGCCATGCCGGCGCCTCCGCCTATCTGGCGGTGATGGGATTGTTCGGTTTTGCACCCGACGTGATGAAGCCGACGGCGCTCGCGCTGAATATTCTCGTCGCCGCGCTCGCAACGGTGAAGTTTTATCGCGCCGGCCTTTTTTCGTGGTCGCTATTCTGGCCATTCGCCATCCTGTCCATTCCGGCGGCGTTCGTGGGTGGAGCGATGATGCTGCCCGTGCACTGGTACAAGGTGGTCGTGGGCGTCGTACTGTTCTATGCCGCGTTCTGGATGTTCCGCTCATCGCTGCGGCCTCTCACCAGAACTGTTCGCCCTCCGCCATTAGTCGCCGCTCTCGTGGCCGGAGCAGGGCTTGGATTTCTGTCCGGACTCACAGGCGTGGGCGGCGGAATCTTTCTGAGTCCGCTCTTACTCTACATGGGTTGGGCGGAGACGCGCGCGACATCTGGCGTCGCCGCGCCTTTCATTCTTGTGAACTCGATCGCCGGCCTGCTCGGACATTTCTCGAGTGTCGCACAGGTCCCGGCGAACATTCCGATCTGGGGAGCGGCAGTCTTGCTCGGCGGCTGGATCGGCGCGAGCTATGGGAGTCGCCGCGCACCAGCGCCGGTGCTGCGACAACTACTCTCAGTCGTCCTGCTCCTCGCAAGTGCGAAGCTGGTGTTCGGCGGCTAGAACGAAGATTATTTACTCGTCCAGCGAGCGACTCAGGCGTTCTCTTTACAGGAGGTCCCGTTGCGATACAGACTCGCGCGGCTGCTACGCCATCTTGGGTTACGCAATTTCGGCAATCGCCTGCTGGCTCTACAACATCGTCGCATCGTGGACTGCCGGCATTGCTCTCACGCTCGAGACGGAAGAAGCCGTGGGATGAGCCTGATCAGCTGCCTCCGCCGGGACTAACGGGCGGCTGATGGCCGAGCCGTGCTCGTCGCGCTCGTGATACCGAAGCGCCGTACCAGTTTCTGTCGATCGAGAGAAGATCGAGCGGGTTCACCGTGATCGCGCCGTAGCGCGCCGCCCAGTGGAGGTGCGGCCCTGTCACGCGGCCGGTCGCGCCGATGAGGCCGATTATCTGACCCCTCGCGACGGTATCGCCCGCCGATACCAGCGGCTTGCTCATGTGGAAATAGGCGGTGACCACGCCGCCGCCGTGGTCGACGTACACCACGTTTCCGGCGAGAAAGAAATTGCCGACAAGAGCAACTACGCCGCGATTCGCAGCCCGTATCGGCTCTCCTACCGCGCCGCGAAAATCGACGCCCAGGTGACGGCTGGTCATTCGCCCGTTGAAGAGACGTCCGGAGCCGAACTCGCTCGTGATCACAGACGAGCGCGGCCGAATGAAGGATGCCGTCCACATGGGCGGTGAGTCATGCGCGTGCCGGCCGATCGCCCGCGCGCGCGCGTTTTCTCTCGCGATTCTCGCCGTCGTCGCTGCGTCGAGTGGGCGCGTAAAGCTGCTGTCCACTGCGAGCGGTTGCGCGACGGGCGGTGGCAGCTTCGGAAGCGTCACTCGCGCCCGAACCGTCTCCATTTTCCCCGACGCTCGTCTGATCTCGGCGCTCGCGACCAGAGTGCCCTCGGTGTCGACAGGAACCGCGCCGATCGCGTGCCAGTTGCCCTGACTCGCCGCGATGAAGTGGAGAGGCTCGCCGGCCATCGATCCTCGAATCGACACGACACGATCCGCCGCCGGAGCCGTGAGCGTGAGTCTGACCACCGCGCCCGGCTCGGGGCGCGCGGGAGCAATGGCGAGACGCGTGGCTTGCGCGGAGAGCCCCCCGCTCGAGATGCACGAAAATATGAGTACAGTCGCTGTTTGAAGTTTCACGAGCTATCCAAGTATCGAGAATGTCCGGCAAAAGCTAACGTATGCTTACCCTGCATTGGTCTGCTGGATTCACGCGCTCCTTCAGAACGTCTTTACAACATTGATTGTCTAACGCTTCAATGCACTTCGGAGAAACCATGACTCGCAGCATTGCCGCGCTTGCCCTCACTCTCGCTGCCATCGAACCCGCTGTCGGGCAAGCACCGAGACAATCGGCGCCGATAACCGACATCAGCTACGAGATCACCGCGGATTCAGCCGCGGTCGGCAAGAGACAGTTGGGGGTGACGATGAGTTTCCACGTCGGCAGCGCCACTCCGGTAGTTCTCGCGCTGCCGGCGTGGTCGCCCGGACATTACACGCTGCTCTGGTTTGCCCGTCGCGTTTCCGATTTCTCAGCTCAAGGTGGGGGAGCTCCTCTCGATTGGCGGAAGCTCGATTACCAGACATGGGAGATCAGACCGCGTGCTGCCGGAACAGTAAGAGTGTCGTTCCAGTATCTGGCGAACGCAGTCGACCGCGCTGTCGCCTGGACATCGCCAAATTTTGCTTTCTTCAACGGCACGAACGTTTTTCTCTATCCGGTGGGACGCGGATTTTCCTGGCCGGCGCGGGTTGCGATCCATACCGAGCCCGCATGGCGCGTGGCGACCGGAATGGATCCGGCATCAGGCGCGAATACCTTCAGCGCGACGAACTACCACGATCTGACGGACATGCCGTTCTACGTCGGGAGATTCGCGCTCGATTCTACGCTCGTTGCCAATCGCTGGATTCGTCTTGCGTGGTATCCCGCTGCCAGTCTCACCGCCTCACGACGCGATCGCACTTTCGGCTGGCTGCAGAAGTTCGTGCCCGCCGAAGTCGCCGTCTTTGGAGAAGCCCCGTTCCGCAACTACACGATCTTCCAGCGCTCCGACACGCTCGTGAACGGCGGGGGACTTGAGCATCAGGCTTCCCAGGTCGACGAGGTTCTGTCGTCGCAGCTCGACGCGGATTATCTCCCGGGTCTCTACTCGCACGAGTTCTTTCACAACTGGAACGTCAAGCGCCTCCGCCCGGCGGATATGGTTCCCTACCGGTACGACCACGCGCAGCCGACGACCTGGCTGTGGGTGAGCGAAGGCGTCACGGACTACTACAGTGCGGTCGCGCTCACCCGAGGCGGAGTGCGCGACAGTACAGGCTTCTTCGACTTTATCTCCAACGAGATTTCTTCGGTCGCTGGCGCGCCACCAACCGCGGTGAGCGACGCATCACTCGATAGTTGGATCAATCCAACCGATGGCAGCGGCGGGCTCTACTATCCGAAGGGCGGACTGACCGGATTCCTACTCGACATCATGATCCGCGATGCCAGCGACAACCGCGGCACCCTCGACGACGTCATGCGCCGGCTCTACACCACCATATACAAGCGCGGTCGAGGATTCACGTCGGCCGACTGGTGGAACGAAGTGAGCCGCGCGGCTGGTGGAAGATCTTTCGCGGATTTTGCGCGACGCTACGTCGACGGCCGCGAGCCTCTGCCTATCGAATCAGTACTCGCCCTCGCCGGACTCCGGTTTGAGACCGATACTGTTCGAGAACCGAGACTCGGCATCGCGACTGCTTCGGACAGTCTCGGTGTTCGAGTTACAGAGGTAGTCGGCTCAACGAGCGCCGCCGCCGTAGCCGGCATTCGGCCCAACGACCGCATCGTGTCCGTCGGCGAGGTGGCCATCAAAACCGACTCTTCTTTCGGATCCTTCCGCTCACGTTACGCCGGCACGGCGTTGGCTACACTACCAGTCGTAGTTCGCCGCGGAAGTGAGACGCTCACCCTTCAGCTCCCCGTGCGGCTGAGCATACGGCCTCGTACGCGTGTGACCACGATCCCGAATGCATCGGCCAAGGCGCTAAGGATACGCCGCGGCATTCTCACTGGCTCCCCGCCGCCCGGCAGTACCACGCCGTAGAAACGCGGCAGGGAACCACCAGTTCGCTCGCCCGAGCAAACCCATCAGAACCGGGACAAGGACGACCCGGATCAGCGTCGCATCGAGCGCCACGGCAAACGCCAGACCGAGCCCGAATTCGCGCGTCGCCGTCAGTCGCGTGAATCCGAATGAGCCAAACAGAACCACCATGATGAGAGCTGCGCTCGTAATCAGGCCGCCCGTTTGCGAAAGACCGTTCACAACCGAAGTCGCGTTGTCCCCCGAGCGCTGGTACTCCTCCTTTATGCGACCGAGCAGAAAGACCTCGTAATCCATCGACAATCCGAACAGAATCGTGAACAGCATCAGCACGATGAACGAGTTCAGTCCGCCCGGCGGCACGAGCCCGATCATCCCGGCGCCGACACCCTCCTGAAACACGTAAACGAGAAATCCGTACGCCGCGAGCACAGAGATCAGATTCAGCGTTATCGCCTTGACCGGAACCACGATCGAGCGGAAAGCGAACACGAGTGCGATCAGCGTTATCGCGAGCACTACAGGAATGACACGCTTCAGGCTTCCAAAGAGCTCACTATCAAAATCGAGAATGCTGGCGCTGAATCCGCCAACCTGAACGCCGAGTCCCGCGCGCCGTGCGTTGGTCCAGGCCTCCGCCCGTAGTGCGCGAACGAGCTTCATCACTTCGTCCGACTCCGGCGCCGAGTGTGGTACCAGAAGCAGCAGCACGGAGCGACCGTCGGGGCTTGGCACCTCCATCGAAGCCGCCTGCAGCGGTGCAAATCGCGAGTAGATGTCCGCGATTGCATTCTGTCTTTCCGGGGTCCGGACGGCTCCATCGCCCTCCGCCTTGACTAAGATCGCGACCGGTCCCATCCAACCCGCCGCAAAGTTGCGCTCGAGAAGCTCATAACCCTGACGCGCCTCCATGTCGCTGGAGAGATCCCGCGCGCCCATGTTCCACGCCTTGAGCCGCAGCGTCGGCGCCACGAGAATCCCCAACACAACCAGGGTCGGCAGGAGATATCGCCACGGATGCCGCATCGTCTCGCGCGCCCAGCGAGTCCACAGCGTGCGCGCCCTGCCCGAGCTCGGCGATTTTTGCCGCGGCCAATTCACTCGTTCTCCGATGAGACAAAGCAGCGCCGGAAGCAGCGTCAGAGTGATCAGCAGCGACGTCAGCACGACAGCTACGCCGCCGAGAGCGAGCGTATGCAGAAACCGGATATGGACCATGAACAGCGCAAGAAACCCTGCTGCGACGGCGAGGCCCGACACCACCACCAGGTGTCCTGCCTGAATCGACGCAGTCTCGACCGCGCTTCTGAGCGGAGCACCGCGCGCGAGCTCTTCTCGATACCTGCTGACAAGAAAAAGCGCGTAGTCGACGCCGATGCCGAGTCCCACCATCGTCACGGCATTCTGCGCGAAGACGCTCACGGGCATCACCCGCGAGAGGAAGTAAAGGACCGCGAGAGTGACCGCGATCGTACCCAACGCGACGACCAGCGGCAATCCGGCTGCGATCGGCGCACCGAATACAAAAAGCAGCACCACCAAAGTCAAAGGAATGCCAACGCGCTCTGCCCTCATGAGATCTTCAGAAGCGTTGTCGTCGAGATCGTGGAATAGCGCGACCGTCCCAGTCACCTTCACCTCGAAACGAGACCCTGCGGTGGCTCCCGCTGCTGCAGACCGAATTCGAGAGACGGCGGACTCCGCCTCGAAAAAAGTCTCGGCTCGTGGCGTAATGAGCACCAGCGCCGAATGACCGTCGCGCCCCAACAATTTCGCGTCGCCGGTATTCCAGTAGTGACGCGCGGGAGCGCCGGTAACTCCGGCCGAATCGAGAACCCGAGCCAGATTCATCGCGCCCGCTGCGAATCTTGGATCGGATGTCGGGAAACTGGACGTAAGAACGGCCGGGAAGACGTAGGCGCTGCCCTTCCCGAATGAACGATCCAGATCGCGTGCGGCCAGCTCCGATGGACTGCCCGGCACGGTATCGGTACTTCCTCGCAAGACTCCCGCTAGACGCGACGCGAAGGGCGCGGCGCCGGCCACCACCATTGCCCAGATGAGAATTACTGACTTCGGGCGACGCAGCGCGAATTGAATGAGTGCCTTCATCGTCGCCTCACGCTGCGGGTAGAAAGCGCGACTGCTTGATCCGTCCCGCGTCCCGGGCAAACGGCCCCTCACCCAGTCGATGCAGCTGGATGTCGGGTACTAGCGTGTCCGGGTACTCATGCCATGCTTCCCGGAAATCAGCGTTGAGCGCCACCAGACTCGGGACGATCGATTCCGCGAATCTCCGAGCGAGGGCCGCGTCGGGCTCGCGCGAAACCTCGAAAAGAAAGCGCGGACGGACGTCACCGTTCGGACTCTCCGCGACCGACAGACAGAATGAGTTCGTCAGCTCGGCAAGGCTCGTATCCTGATAGAGACACTGTTCGATGTCCTCCGGATAGATGTTCGCGCCCATTACGCTGATGGTGTGATCCTTCCGGCCGAAGATCCACAGGAATGGAAGGAGGACGTTCCCATCCCCGCTCGCGAGGCGCAGGTCCCGGATGTCCACGCCTACGGCGGCGAGGCGCTGCGCCATTTCGTCGCTCGTCATCACTCCGCCGACGTCGTGAACGTTGTACCGAACTCGCGGCGACAGCAGCGAGCTTCGCGAGATCGTAAATATCACTTCGTCATTCTCATTGACCTCGACATGGTGCATCAACGGGTTGTACTGAAAAACCATCGGGAGCCTCGAGTCGGCACCGAATAGCGCGCGCTTTACATCGTCCCGGTCACGCGCCAGGCGGCGTATCGCAATCGACACCGGCGTCTCTCCCGCAATTCCAATCTCGAGATCCGTCGCACCGTAGCCGCTGTACACTTTGTCGAACCGGCGCAGCAGATAATCACGAAGGCCCTCGGACATTCCTTCGCCGCCCGCCAGGCCGTACAGCGTGTACTTCTCGAATGGAAACCCTTCTTCCTCCGCCACGTCGATGAGATGCTTTAGAAATGGCGGATAGCCGGTGATCAGGTACTTGTATTCCGGACCGAAGAACCGCAGCGTGTGCAGGATTTTCGCGATGTCGGGCCCGGTGTTCTTCACGATTCCATTCTTCTGGAGCGACAGTCCCATGTTGATGCCCGTCGCCCACGCTCCCATGCTGAAGCCATTGATCGTGATCCACGGCTCGCGACCATAGCAGTAGGTGGCGAAATAGCTGACGAAGATGTGGCTCTCGTGTCGCTCCCGCTCGCTGCGTACCCAGTTGTACGGAGTGCCAGTCGATCCTGAGGACTCATCGATCGTGGTTCGCCCGTGAAGGAAGCGTCCTCCTACGCAGCGAGCCTCTGTCGGGTACGCCTTGATGTAATTCTCTTTGTCGGTCTCGGGGATCTGCGCGGCCGTCTGTCGATACGAGAACCGTCGATACGCGGGCACGTTTCGCAGAGCGCGGTAATACGCTTTTCGTGCCTTGACCCTGGACGCCCACGACAGGTATGACGGCGGCAGCAGCCTGAACACGCTGAGAAAAGTGGAGTACTTCACGCACGATGCCTTGAGTATCCAGTCGCACGGCGTCTGGATGGCAAATGCGATTCGCTCGGAAAACGAGGGGTGACTTCGCTGGTCGAGATTCATTGGGACTCCGGCATTGTGGAGAGGCTTTGTTGCGTGCCTCCACAATCGCGCGGCAGCCGATCGGCAACCATGCGTCAAATGACGTAGAACCCCTTCCCGGGCGACTTAGTAGTCCGACTAGGCTTATAAGCCTGATTTGCAGCACCGGCTCTTGAGGCTGGCGCCGTCCCGAACCCGGGTTGTCGATTTCGTCCAACCCCGAACGACTATTTGCAACGGATTCATTCAACCCATTCGGAGACACCGATGAAATACCTTTGCCTGATCTATGAGGATGAGCAGCAGATGCTGAAGAGAAGTGGGGAAGCGAGCGCAATGTCCCCCGACTACATCGCCTTCACTGAAGGCATTCAGAAAAGCGGTCACTACCTTGGCGGGAACGCCCTCCAGCCTACCCACACCGCGACGACGGTTCGCTCGCGTGGTGGAAAGGTGTCCACCACAGACGGTCCCTTCGCCGAAACGAAGGAACAGCTCGGCGGTTATTACCTCATCGAAGGGAAAGATCTGAACGACGCAATTCAGGTCGCCGGCCGGATTCCATCGGCCCGCTTCGGGTCGATCGAGGTGCGGCCGATAATGGAGTTCAGGAAATAACCGCTGTTACTCGCGGAGTGCGATGCCCGAGAACCTGACGCCGGATCTGCACGATAGCGTAGACGCGATCTACCGATCCGACTCGCGTCAGGTGCTCGCCACCCTGATCCGCCTGCTCGGCGATTTCGATCTCGCGGAGGAAGCAATGCACGACGCCTTTGCCGCCGCCGTCGAGCAATGGCCGCGAGGCGGACTGCCGAAGAATCCGCGCGCATGGCTGATTTCCACCGGTCGCTTCAAGGCAATAGACCGGCTTCGCAGAACGGAGAAATTCGATTCAGCGGACCCGAGCGCCCTTGACCGGCTTGCCCGGACCGAAACCCCGGAAATGGACGACGAAGGGGTCGAGGACGATCGCCTCCGACTCATCTTCACATGCTGCCACCCTGCGCTCAGCCCGGATGCCCAGATAGCGCTTACGCTGCGTGAGGTGTGTGGACTGACGACGGAGGAAGTCGCGCGCGCTTTCCTCACGCCAGCCCCAACCCTTGCGCAGCGAATCGTTCGCGCCAAGTCCAAGATCCGCGACGCGGGAATTCCCTACGAGGTTCCGTCGCTGGCCGATTTGCCATCGCGACTCGATGCGGTCCTGCACGTGATCTATCTCGTATTCAACGAGGGATACCTCGCATCGCGCGGGAGCTCACTCACGCGTAGCGATCTGTCCGGCGAAGCCATTCGGCTGGGTCATCTGTTGGTTGACTTGCTGCCCGAGCCTGAGGCGATTGGACTCCTGGCGCTAATGCTTTTGCACGAATCCAGACGCCCCGCTCGAACGTCGGAATCCGGCGGGTTGGTTCTGCTCGAGGAACAGGACCGATCAGTGTGGAATCGCGAGCAGATCGCCGAAGGAGTTGCTTTGCTGAACAGCGCACTTTCATCCAGACGAATCGGACCGTACACGCTGCAGGCAGCGATTTCAGCCGTGCACGCCGAGGCGCCGGATGCGACCGCGACTGATTGGAATGAGATAGTCGGATTGTACGACACGTTGCTCCGCATCGAGCAGTCGCCCGTCATAGAGCTGAACCGCGCTGTGTCCGTCGCGATGCGGGATGGACCCGAGGCGGGGCTGGAGCTAATCGATTCCATTTTTGCCCGCGGCGAGCTCACTGATTACTACCTGGCACATGCCTCGCGTGGCGATCTCTATCGCAGGTTGGGACAGATTAGCGATGCGAGAGCAGCCTACGAGCGCACCTTAGAGCTCGCGACTCAGGAGCTCGAGCGCGACTTCATCGCACGACGAATCGCCGAGCTGGACACGATTCGCTCAGACTAACCGTCGCTACCCCGCGCTTGTTTGATCAATCGCCGCAACCGCGCTTCGTCCGTGAACCGGGTATGTACCTCACCAACGTGGGTGCGACCGACAACGTCGCGCACGTTGTGCTCGCGAATCCCGCCGCCAGCCACGACCACGAGCCGTCCATCGCTCTGCTCGACGAGCCGAGCGAGGTTCTCAGCGCCCTCGAGTGCGGTCGGTGCGCCACCCGACGTGAGGATTCGATCCACGCCGAGGTCGACGAGCTGCTCGAGCGCACCTGGTGCATCGGCCGTAAGATCGAATGCCCGGTGAAAAGTCAGCGGCAACGCGCCAGCGGATTCAATCAGTCTCCGCATCTGGTCGACTTCGATATGACCGTCGGCAGTAAGCGCTCCGGTTACAACTCCAAGGGCACCGGAACTGTTCGCTGCGTCGATGTGCCGGCGCATTGTGTCAATCTCCCTCGGCGCGTAGACGAAATTACCGGGTCGCGGTCGGATCAGGACGAAGACAGGAGTGTTGACGCTCCCGATGACATCCTTGAGCAGCTCGACCCCTGGTGTCGTGCCGCCCTCGTCCAATCCAACGCAAAGCTCGATTCTGTCGGCGCCCGTGCGCTCGGAGGCCTGCGCGGCCTCGATTGTCTCTACTGCCGCCTCGACGAGCGTCAGCGCTTGCGCGGAATTGCGGGAATCACCCCGCTCAAATCCAGCGCGCTTCCGCCACTGGGCGCTCCCCTGTTGTCGGGCGTCGCCCCATTCGGTTGAGCAGCCAGCCGAGGACGAACAGAATCGCTCCGCCCACGAGCGTCTCGAGGCCGAGCGAAGTCATCGCGGCAACCGTCTCCTTCGTATCACTTCGGCTTCCATAGATCTCGATGACGAACACCACCGTGGCGAACGAGACGAAGATTCCACCGATTCCCATCATCGCGCCGGCGAGATATGTACGCATTGTCTTCCTTTGGCGATTGTAAGCTTGAAAACTACCTAACCTCGATGATGCGCGACGTGGAAGCGGTTGAGTCGCTTCCTATCTCGAGCTTCACGGCGTATTTGCCCGACGGCACAAGCGAGAGGTCCAGCAGCACTGAACGGGGGGATAGAACTCCGGCTGCGCCGTTTTCCTGCCACCGAATGTTCAGCGGCGTAACCTTGGGCGCGATGCGCAAAGCTCTGAATGCGCGTCGCAGAAACCCCTCGTCTATCGGAGTGATTGTCAGAGAAACCGGTACGGTGCTGTCGGTTGGGCTCATCCCGTAAAGCTCCCAGAACAGCCCGATCGGCTTGTTGCGCGCGAAGCTGGTTCCACCGTGAGCGCGCGGAATCGCCTCCTCGAGACTTGCTGGTAGTGAAGGACCGCCGTCCACGAAGAGCAGATCCGAAACGCTGATATGCCCGGGGTCCAGCGGAATCGCCGCGAACCCTGATCTCCACCGTGCAGCGCCGGCGCTGTCGTCGGCCAACAGCTCCACACCGATCAACTGCGACCTCCAGGGCGTTGACACACTAATCACACCTTTGACTGGTGCTTGCGCGACGCGATCCATCGAAGGAGTCGTGGCTTCGTCCCGCATCGCCACCAACGCGGCGTCGAACCTGTGCCGCGAAAAAATCGTGTCCTGGCTGACATCGTAGGCCGCGACCACAGTTGTCGAGTCACCGCGGCGAAATCGCGCGACCTGCGCATCGAGATGCTCGAACGCTTTCGCGTACACGGGAGCGTACTGCTCGCGCGGTGGGAACTGGTGGATGTCAAAGAGCGAGTCGACAATCTCGGCGAGGCTGTCGGGTGGTCGCTCCGTCAGAAAGAAATGGAAGCCCGGCTCGCGCTCGTGCCCGGTGATGGCGGGCTTTGCGTCGCTGTACATGCTTGGCGGCTCCTGCGTCCATTTCTCCGCCCACCCGAAGCGCAGAATGAGCTCGGCAAGGTCGCCGCCCCAGGTCGACCCGTAAGTATTCACCGCATCTTTCTCGACAGCGGTGTGAACTACTCGCGAGAAATGCTCGGTGCGACGCTCATTTCCCGGAACCATGTAAAGCGGATCGGACACCCACCAGATTCGCGCGTCGGCCGCCTCGCGTTGGGCGCAAGTCATCTTGTGATAGGCGCCGCGAATGTCGTCGTCGAGAAGCGGGGACAGGTTTGTCCAGTAGCAACGCATTGACGATGGCATTTCGTCCAGCGATGCGGAGAAAGCACTGTCGGCCAATGCATAACTGCCGTTCACGTGGAGCGCGAGACCTAGCAGCGCATCACACCACCACCGGCTCGCCTTGCACGAGCGGGCCACGCCGATCGCAGTCGTGTCGTGCACTTCGAGGAGATACCGGACGCGCTGTCCGACGATCCAGTCGTCACCGGGCACTGAGGCGCCGGCTTTCTCGAGATCGCGCAGCAGCTCCGCGCGCGCTCGCCGGATACCCTTTCCTTCGTCTGGTACGTCGTACTCCTCAAAGTTCGGGTGCCATTCGCAGAACCGTCCCACGATCAGGCAGTGATCCGCCGTTCCTACGGAAAATCGCGGCAGCATCTGCCGGCGACGTCTCTCGAACTCGGCCTGCAGGTCACGCGCTCGATGCGAGATCTCTGCCGAATCGATCAGCGCCTGACCGTTCTGGAGTGACGTCTGCTGAAGCTTTGTCTGGGCAAGCGCATTTCCAGACAAGAGAGTCGCAAGCAATATGGGCGCTATCGCCGAGGAGGCGATGCGCGGAACGCGGCGCGAGCTCAGACCGCGCGCTGTATCAGGCGATGAGAGTTTTGACGTATGACAGCACACTGACCAGGATTGCCATCAGCAACATCGTTGCCCATGTAAATACTCATGCATCGCGCAAAGCTCCGCTACTCCTCCCTCACCTGGCAAAGCTCGGCTACTTCTAACTCGCGACTGGCTAGGCCGCTGCCGTCCCCGCCTCCGCGGTCACACCCCTCCGCGCGAGCTGCAGACGCCAGATGAAGAGCGCGTAGAGGATCAACGCGATCGGAATCGTCGGCTGACCATCCTTGAACTCGAAGATCCACCGCATCACGTCGAAGAGCAGCGAGTAGATGGTCAGCCAGAAGGCAACGGTGAGAAAGGATCTCTTCCGGAGTGCGATGCCGATGCAGACGATGGCGAGAGCGAACCCCACGACCTGCTCGATCCACCAGAGGCGTGTCTGCGCTGCCAACGCGAACCGATCGACTGGCACCGCCAGGGCGTAAGCCCAGCCGCCCACGGTAAGGAGAATGATTGCCAGTGCAACGACCGTTCGAAACACATCGTGAGGCAGACGGTCGGCCGGATCTGGCGCTACGACGGAAGCGGGCGAAGTGGGATTCGTCATGTCGGTATGTTGGAAGTAGAGGACAAGATCAGAAGCGGTTTCTGTGCCAGAGTGTAGGCGACGCTTCTGGAGGAGACAACCGGCGCGTTACGCCCGCAAGGTTCCGCGACGATGCCTCGAGCTCGCGGGTCTATTTGCGACCGTGCGCGGGGGCGATATTTCGCACCAATGAACTCAGTGGGAATCTCTCGCGCCGCATCGTGTCTGCTTCTCGCCTCTGTGAGCCTTCCGTGTTTGCGATCGGCTGGTGCTCAGACAGACGAGATCCAGGTCTACACCGGTGAGCTCGCGGCACCCGGGGAATTCAACCTCACCGTCCATTCGAATTACACGCCGAAGGGACGTACCGTGGCGGACTTTCCAGGCGGAGTGGTCTCCCAACATTCGCTCAATGGAGCCTTCGAGTGGGCCTACGGGATCACGAATTGGTTCGAGGGTGGACTCTATCTTCCGGTGTACACGATCACTCGCGATGGAAAATTTCTATGGGACGGCGCCAAGCTCCGGGCGCTCTTCGCCGTGCCACACGCTGAGTCACGTCGCTTTTTCTACGGCATCAATTTCGAGTTCAGCCGCAACTCGCGCGCGTGGGATCGCTCGCGCTACGGTGGCGAAATCAGGCCGATAATCGGCGCCCGGTCCGGTCACTGGGATTTGATCGCCAATCCCATACTCGACACGTCATTCGACGGCCTTGACCGGCTCGACTTCGCGCCTTCAGCCAGGCTTGCCTACAACACTAGTCCGTCGTGGGCCGCAGCCGTCGAGTATTACGGTGACTTCGGCGAGCTTCGAGATTTTGCCGAAGAAGATCGCACGGTCTTCGCCGTCGGCGATCACTCCGCCAAATTCCTGGACGTGGAAGCGGGAATCGGTTTCGGCCTTACCGACGCATCGGACAAACTCATTCTAAAGACGATCCTCTCGCACACGTTTTAGCGCGTTGTGGTCTCCGAACGAGGTTGCGATCGATCGTTGATAATATCCGGCGTCGCAAGACTTGCGAGCGAAGTACCGCTGTATCCTCCCTTCATTTCACCCGCGCGCCCGCTAACTCGGCGACCGCCGCCAGCGTCGTCTGCGCCGCGTTGAGCCCCAGCCGAAAATCCTTGTCCGAGAAAGTCGAGTACACGTCTATAGGTTGATGCCACGTCGGATTCCAACCGGTACCCGTCTGCGCGAGCCGCTCATTCTCACGCAGGCTGATCGTCGGGCACAAATCCTTGAATGGATCCGAATCGGTGTTGCTCATCCTGTTTCCGACTGCGGCTGGATAATCCGTCGCGTAGCGCTCATTCGCTCGCCGAAAGATCCACGCCATTTTCTGTGATTCATCGGCAACCTTTGACGCACCTGCGAACTCGATGTTGACGTCCGCTTCGCGACGCTGATCGCTGCTCACCTTTCCATCGGGGCCGGGCATACCGTGGTCCCACATCATCATGTCGTGCTGGATCATTCCAACCCACTTGGGCTCTGGATATTTCCCTGAGCCCTGTGGATTCTCGATCCCTTGCAACGACTGGCGCTGCGCGACGTAAGCCCTCGATCCGTTGAGGCCCGTCTCTTCGTTGTTCCAGAGAATGAATCGAATCGATCTGTCCGTCGCGATGTCGGGGGAATTGAAAACCCTCGCCAGTTCCATCACGAGCGCGGTGCCCGACCCATCATCGTTGAGCGCGGCGCCGTACCCATGTCCGTCCATGTGCCCCCCGACGATGTACATCTCGTTCGGGTGTCCGCTGCCGATCTTCGTGCAGAATACTTCCTGGCGTTCACCCGGCGTATCTGGCTCTGCGTCGATTCTGCGGAGTGCTGTATCGGGCTGCAGAAGCGGGTTCATGTTGACGCCGGTCGGAGCAACGTTGCCCTTGATGATGTTGCCGAACCGGTCGTAGCGAATGCCACCGTTTGCCGTTGCCGCGGCGGCTACAAACGGACGGCGCGGCGGCAACGGAGGGAGACCCTGGGCCGCGCGGGCGAGACTGTCGAATCTGCGCGTGGAATCGTTTTGAACCTGCCGTCCCAGGAATTGGTAAGTGATACGCTCCGTATTGGTGCAGCCGTAGCTCTTTAACTGCGCTTCGATCCAGTCGATCGCTGCTCTGTTGCGCGAAGTGCCCTGACGTCTGTCGCCGAACCGCTGGAGTCCCCTCAACGTCGCCTTGTACCGCTCGAGATCGAGCCGGCTTACCAATGTTCGAATCGAATCATTCGCAGACCGCACAGTCGACGCGGAGACAGCTGTCTGTCCCTCTGCGTTGGTCGCAACCATGAGGAAGGCGCACGTGAGAGCGAACGGGTAGTACCGGCGCATGATCGTAGCTCCAGGAAATGTGAAAGAAGTGAGTATCAGCCGTTCAGGGCGCTCTCCAACGCGTTCCACGCGAGCAACGCACACTTCACGCGCGCGGGGAAACGTGCTACTCCCGCAAGCGCGCGCAGTGATCCGAGCCGCGGATCCTCGGCGGCGGACGCATCGCCGAGCATCAGATCGCGGAACTGCTTCCAGATCATTCCGATTTCCTGTCTGCTTTTTCCTTTGACCAGCTGGGTCATCATCGATGCCGACGCCTGTGAGATAGAGCAGCCACGTCCGGAAAACCTGAGGTCGCGCACCGCGTCACCATCGAACTCCACCTGCAATCCGATCTCATCTCCACAGAGCGGATTCTTCATTTCCACGCTGGCGTCCGCGTTCTCGAGGGTTCCCTTATTCCGCGGCCTCCGATAATGATCCAGAATCAATTCCTGGTAAAGCGCCGACAGCTCGGCGGATGTCTCAGGTCTCGACATATGCGAAGATCTCGCGCGCCTTGATGATTCCGGCGAGCAACGCATCGATGTCGCCCTCATCATTGTAGACGTAGAATGACGCCCGCGCCGTCGCCGGGACATCGAGCCGCCGCATCAGCGGCTGCGCACAGTGATGCCCGGCCCGAATACAGACACCTTCGCCATCGAGTATCGTCGCCAGGTCGTGCGGGTGCACATCGCTCATCGTGAAGCTGATCACTCCGCTACGCTCTGCCGGCGCCGGTCCATAAATCTGCAGATCATCGATGGCCGCCAGGCGCTGCTGCGCCAGCGACATCAGCGAGCGCTCGTGAGTGATCACACGGTCCATTCCGATCTCGTCGAGGTAGTCCACGGCCGCGGCCAGACCGACTGCGTTCGCGGCGTTCGGCGTACCCGCCTCGAACTTGTGCGGCAGCACGTTCCAGGTCGTGCAGTCATCGTGCACGAACTCGATCATGTCACCGCCGGTCTGATAGGGCGGCATCTTCTCGAGCAGTCCTCGTTTGCCGATCAATCCGCCGATTCCCATCGGGCCGAGCATCTTGTGCCCGCTGAACGCGTAGAAGTCGACACCGAGTGAATCGAAGGAGACCGGAAAGTGCGGCGCGCTCTGCGCGCCGTCGCAAACCAGAATCGCGTCCGTTTTCTCGCGCACCAACCGCACGATCTCAGCGACCGGATTGATCGTACCAATCGCATTTGACACATGACTAAAGGCCACGATCTTGGTTCGCTCGCTGAGCAGCCCGCTCAGGAAATCCAGATCGATTTTCCCGTCCGGCGTCAGCTCGCAGACCCGGAACTTGGCTCCCTTTCTCATGGCGAGGACCTGCCACGGGACGAAGTTCGCGTGGTGATCGAGTGCCGTCACGACGATCTCGTCGCCACTGGTGACGTTGGCGTATCCCCAGGATCCGGCTACCAGATTCAGCGCTTCAGTGGTGCCTCGGGTGAAAATGAGGCAATCCGGATCGCGAACCCCCAGGAACTGCGCGACGCGCGCACGCGCCTGGTGGTAGCATTCCGTCGCCCGCACCGACAACGAGTACGCTCCGCGATGCGGGTTTGCGTTGCTGGTCTCATAGAAATCGCGAATTGCGTCGAGAACCGCTGTCGGTTTCTGAGATGTCGCGGCGGAATCGAGATAATGGAGACCGGGATTGTTTACGAAGATCGGAAAGTCGCCGCGCACATTCATGGCACGCGCACCGCGGACGTCTCGTATTTGCCGTCTATTCGCTTGCAGCGCGGCCCGACGAGAATCGCGTCTCCCTCGAGGCGAACCTGAAATACTGGAAGCGGACTAGTCGCCGGTACCTGCTTTACTTCGCCCGTCTGGCAATCGTACCGCGCGCCGTGCCACGCGCACTGCAACGTCCCATCGGGAAGGAGGTCTCCCAGCGACATTGAAAAATGCTGGTGAGTGCATACATCGCTCACCGCGGAGATCTGGTCGTCATGGCGAATCAGGCAGACGGCGTCACCCGTCGAACGCACACACTGCAGAACGGTTCCCTCCGCCAGTTCGCCCACCGAGGCGACGACCTCGAACTCGGAATTTCCCCCGGTCGACTCGAAGACAGCTCTGGAAGCACCGCTCATCCGGTTCCTCCAATGTGTGCAAGCTGGGGTGCAGCGCTCATTTGCTAACCCGCCTAAGTGCTGACGAGACAACGGGATAGGGAGACAGGTGTTCGCTTGACTATCCCGACAGAATTGCTTTAGATTGAATCTACGAAGGGATGTACGGAAACGCCAAGGAGTGCAATGAGCTCGGGAATCGAGGCGCTGGTCAATCGCGAGTACGCCTACGGGTTCGTCACCGACATCGAGACGGACACCGTCCCGCCCGGACTCAATGAGGGCATAATCCGCCTCATTTCCTCCAAGAAAAATGAGCCGGCCTTCATGCTCGAATGGCGGCTCAAGGCGTATCGCCGCTGGCTCACGATGAAAGAGCCGCACTGGGGCAACGTCAAATATCCGCCGATCGATTACGACTCCCTCGTCTATTATTCCGCGCCAAAAAGCGTCAAGCCGCTGCAAAGCCTCGACGAAGTCGACCCCGAGCTGCTTCGCACCTACGACAAGCTTGGCATTTCACTGACCGAGCAGAAATTCCTCTCCGGCGTAGCAGTCGACGCGATCTTCGACAGCGTTTCAGTCGGCACGACCATGAAAGAAGAGCTCTCGAAGCACGGAATCATCTTCTGCTCCTTCGGTGAAGCGGTCCAGAATCATCCGGAGCTCGTCGAGAAATATCTGGGCACCGTCGTCCCGCACAGCGACAACTTCTTCGCTGCTCTGAACGCCGCTGTCTTCAGCGACGGATCTTTCGCCTACGTTCCGAAGGGCGTCAAATGCCCGATGGAGCTCTCGACGTACTTCCGCATCAATAGCCGCAACACCGGACAGTTCGAGCGCACCCTCATCATCGCCGACGAAGGCGCGAGCGTGAGTTATCTCGAAGGATGCACCGCGCCGATGCGCGACGAAAATCAATTGCACGCGGCGGTCGTCGAACTCGTCGCGCTGGACGACGCGCAAATCAAATATTCGACCGTGCAAAATTGGTATCCGGGCGACGAGAACGGCAAGGGCGGCATTTACAATTTCGTGACCAAGCGCGGATTGTGCAAAGGCAAAAATTCAAAAATCTGCTGGACGCAAGTTGAAACCGGCTCGGCCATCACGTGGAAATATCCGAGTTGCGTTTTGCTCGGCGACAATTCCAAAGGCGAATTTTATTC
>JBOHTC010000073.1:0-9421 GCA_050733495.1 Gemmatimonadaceae bacterium
CTCCTGCGCCGCGGCGCGCGCGCTTTCCGCGGCCTCCGCACGGACGGCCGCCGCCTTCTCGGCTTCGGCCTCCTTGCGCGTACGCTCCTCGGCGAGCTCCGCCGCGCGGCGCTCGGACTCGGCGTTCGAGCGCGCCTGCTCCTCGGCCGAACGCTCGGTCGCCGTGCGCTCCTCGGCGAGCCGCACGCTGTCGGCTTCAGCGACGATGCGCGCCTCGAGCTGGCGCTTGAGCTTTTTCTCCGCCGCGTCGCGCTCGCGCGCGGACTCCAGGGCGCGGCGCTCGGCGTCGGTACGCTGGGCGAGGCTGCGCCGGGCCTGCTCTTCCGCCGACAGGCGCTCGCGCATCAGCTGCGCGGCCGCGGCTTCGGCCTCCGCGCGCTCGCACGCGTGGCGCGCGGCGTCCTCCTCCTGGCGCCGCCGCGCCTCGGTGAGCTCGTCTGCCCTGCGCTCGGCCTGCTCTCGCGCCTTCGACTCCTGCAGCGCATGTGCTTCCGCCCGTTCGCGGTCGGCCACCACGCGCGCGGCCTTGCCTTCGGCCTCGGCGCGCGCGTGCGCGATGCGGCGCAGCTCGGCTTCGGCCTGCTGGCGCTCGCGCGCGAGGTCGATCGCGCGCTTGTCCTCGGCCATTTTGGCCAGCACCGTCTCGCCCGTGGCGCGCTCGGACTCGATGCGCTCGCGCAGCTCGTCGGTCTCCTGTTGCAGCGCGCCGCGCTCGGCGTCCTTGAGTTTGTCGAAGATCCGGCTCATCGTTCCCTCATCATACGACCGGCGCCCGGTTGTCGAAACGGCGCCGCGCCGTTCGACCAGAGGGTGCGGGACATTGAACTCTTCAGGAGAAAAACCATGAAATTCATCATCCTGGTCAAGGCGACGCGGGATTCCGAGGCCGGCAAGATACCGCCCGAGTCCCTGCTCGCCGAAATGGGCGGGTTCCACGAGGAGATGGCGAAGGCCGGGATCCTGGTCGACGGCAACGGCCTGAAGCCCACCGCCACCGCCTGGCGCATCAAGTACGGCAAGGACCGCAAGCGGACCGTCGTCGACGGCCCGTTCACCGAGACCAAGGAACTCGTTGCCGGCTACACCATAATCAACGTGAAGTCGCGCGAGGAGGCCCTCGCGTGGACCAAGCGCTTCCCCAACCCGTCGCTCGACGCCGGCGAGGCCGAGATCGAGGTTCGGCAGTACTTCGAGCTGGAAGACTTCGGCAAGAGCGCCGCGGTCGAGCGCATGAAAGACACCTGGAAAAAGGACTAGAGCCATGGCCACCCAACCGTACCTGTTCTTCGAAGGCAGGACCGAGGAAGCCCTCGACTTCTACGCCAAGACGCTTGGCGCGCAGACCCGGATGATGATGCGCTACAAGGAGGCCCCCGGCGGCAACGCCAAGTGCCCCGACGGCAGCACCCCGCCGGGCGACAAGGTCATGCACGCGAACGCGTTGATCGGCGGCACCCAGGTCATGGCCTCCGACGGCTTTTGCAGCGGCAAGCCCAACTTCGCCGGCTTCTCCCTCTCCTTCGAGGCGAAGGACGAGGCCGACGCGAAGAAGCGCTTCGACGCCCTCTCCGCGGGCGGCAAAGTCACCGCGCCCTTGTCCGAGACCTTCTTCGCCAAGGCCTTCGGCATGCTCACCGACAAATTCGGCCTGTCCTGGATGGTCATCGCCGGCATGAAGCATCCCGACTGAGGCGCACCCGCATGAAATACCTGTGCCTCGTCTACGGCGAGGAAGAGAAAATCCAGAGCGTCGACGACCTCCACTGCCTGGCATTCGACAAGTCCGTCCGGCAGAGCGGCCACTGCACCGCCTCCGAGGCCCTTCAGCCCGTCGCCACCGCCACCACCATCCGCGTGCGCGACGGCAAGGCCACCGTCACCGACGGCCCCTTCGCCGAAACCAAGGAGTGCCTGGCGGGGTTCTACATGATCGAGGCGAAGGACCTGGATGAGGCCATCCAGATTGCGTCGAAGATTCCGCCGGCTGCGGTGGGCTCGGTCGAGGTGCGCCCTATCCGGCCCATCCGCGAGGTGCCGAACGCGCACAGGGCATAATCAAGCCGGCGGGCAGAGCTTCTCCTTGCGGGGTTTGGCGAGGAACGCGCTGATCTGCCCGGCAATCCCCTTGAATTCGTCGACCGTGCCGTAGCTGGTGACGAAGTTCTCGAGCACCATCCGGCCGTCGTTCCGTGCCTGCTCCAGGCGCCGGCACTCGCGCGCGGCGGCTTCACGCGCTTCCTGCTCGGCGCGCTGGCGGGCTAGGACTTCCGCCTCCGCCTTCTCCCGAGCTTCGCGCTCTTGCCGGGCCTTGAGCGCGACCGCGGCGGCGGCCGCCTCCTCCTCGGCAATCCGCTGCTTGCGGGCGGCCTCTTCGCGGGCGAGCTGCTCGGCGCGCTCGCGCTCGATGCGCTCGCGTTCGGCACGCTCCTCGGCTTCCCTCTTGGCCGTGGCCTGCCGCTGTTCTTCCGCGGCCCTGGCGCGTTGCTCCTCCTCGCTGATCTGCCGGCAGTACAGGTTGCCGCCGTCGTCGATGAGGGGCCGGGTGCAGTCCTGCTCGCTCACCATGCTTCCCCCTTTTACCGGCGGCGCGTAGGCCCTGTCCCGCGAAGTGGTCGTGCAGCCGGCCGCGAGCACGAGGAAGAGGACGACGGCAAGATTCTTGTTCATGGCGCTCCCTTCAAGTTCGGCAGGCACAGGACCGCGCGCTTCGACGTCGCGGTATCCTGCTGCCTGCTATCGAAGGATTGTATCTCCCGAAGCGATGTCCTGCCTTTTGGGATCGCCCTAAACTAGCGCCATGGCTGCCGCCCCCTGGAACCGCGCCCTCGAGGACGTCAGCAACATCGTCCACCTCGAGCACGTCAACCTTACCCAGCCCGACCAGCCGCGGGCGATCCTCTTCTACGTCTCCGGCCTCGGCCTCACGCGCGACCCCTACCTGATGGTCGAGCTGGACAACATGTGGATCAACATCGGCCGGAGCCAGATGCACCTGCCGACGCGCGAGCCGCAGCGCCTGCGCGGCACCATCGGCCTCGTCCTGCCGGACCTCGAGCTGCTGAAACGGCGCCTGGCGAAGGTCGCGCCGCGCCTGGAGGGCACGGCCTTCGAGTGGCACGAGGAGCCCGGCGGCACCGTGCTCGCGGTGTGCCCCTGGGGCAACCGCTTCCGCTGCCACGCGCCGGCGCCCGAGTTCGGCGACACCCAGCTCGGCATGTGCTGGGTGGCGCTCGACGTGCCTTCAGGTACGGCGCCGGGCATCGCGCGCTTCTACCGCGACATCATGGCCGCGAGTGCCGACGTCACGAAGATCGGCGGCGCGCCGGCGGCGACCGTGAGCGCCGGCCGCGACCAGCGGCTGCTCTACGTAGAGACCAACGCGAAAATCCCTGAGTACGACGGCCACCACGTCCAGATCTACCTCGCCGATTTCTCCGGCCCCTACCGGCGCCTGATGGACCACGGCCTGATCAGCATGGAGACCGACGCGCACGAGTGGCGCTTCCAGGACATCGTCGACCTCGACAGCGGCAAGCCGCTTTTCAGGCTGGAGCATGAGGTGCGCAGCATGAAGCATCCGCTCTATGCTCGGCCGCTGGTCAACCGCAATACCGAGATTTCGAACCGGAACTATCCGCGCGGGGGGGATGCGTTTCGGGGGCGGTTCTAGTTCCGCCGCGCCCGCGCGTTCTACGAAGGAAAGCTCGGCTTCAAGCCCGGGCGCGAGCAGGCCGGCGGCGGGAGCTCCGACTTCCGAAACCGGCCGTGCAGAGGTTATTTCGCCCGCACCAAGCGCTGGCGCTTTAGCCAGCGCGCCAACACTTCCTTGATTGCTGACGTTTGCAAGCGAACTGCGCCACCCGACAAATGCGGGCCCTGCGAGAGCAGTTTCCGTTGCACACGAGGTAAATTGATATGCGCGCGCAGTCGCTTTCCCAAAGTGACACTCGGCAAACGCACGGCAATAACGGAGTGAAGGGGAAGCTTCTTTCCCAGGGCGTCCAACTCAACGCGAATCCTCTTAGTCGCAATCTCCGGGATTAGCAGCTTTGGCTCCCCTTCAAACCAATGTGTTACTCGCTCGTGAAACTCAAATATTCGCCGGCGGCGGCTGTCGATGCACACTCTCGCCCTAAGCTGCTTCCGAATTTGGGCCGGGACAGCTCTATTAAATAACTTGTCATATTTTCGTTTCGGCCTGTCGGGCGGTACCCATACCGGTGTTGTCGTATCTCTGCCTACGTCGCGTCCTCTTACTGCATTAAGCGTTGATCCGAACGGCATGGAGAGTTTGCATATTTGACAAAACGCATCATCCTTACCGGTTGCAACACCCTGCTTAACTTCGAGACCAGCAACATCGAGACAAGATAAATTGGGATTGCTGGAACTCGAGATGGCAGGGCGCTTTCGCGGACGCCAAATCAGAATACCTATGTGCGTATCAACGCCTTCGAATGCATCTCCGCCTACGTCTTCCCAATCCCAACTACCGTTGAGATCGTCCAGTTCTCTACGGAACGCGCCGCTACGCGAATGAATCCAATTTGACGGCAACAGGGATACGAGTCTCGTTGGTCGATAGAACTGAAGGGCTTGACGGACAAATACATACGCAAGGTTAAAGCGACCCCGCATTTCGAAGTCTCGAGCGATGCGCTGGCGCAGGTGTGTACCCAGTCCGCCATAACCCCTATATGGTGGGTTCATCACAATATTTGTTTCACGGCACCCGCCCGGCCTAAGCGGCGTCCGCAAGAAATCGACTCGCCGGATACGGAAACTACGAGGTGGAAGAATATGAGCGAGATTGGCGCGGCAAGCGCGGACCGCTTTCAAAGACGTGTCTGTCCCGAGAAACTCCACTTCTTCGCGTCTCGTGGCCGCTCGAGTTCTAAGCGCTGCCGCGGCTAGCAGGTTTCCGGAACCGCAAGCTGGGTCAACAACTGAGCCGCCGAATGTCGGCGAAATATGCATAACCAATCGCTCGCTTAGCCACTGCGGCGTGAAATGCGGATTCCAATCCGCGAAGAAGTGGCTGTTCGGCGCGTTATGTATCGACATTGCCAAGTGAACGCCTGAGCATATAGAGCACGCTTGACCCCAGCATACTCGACGGACGTTCTACTTCATCCGCGTATGCGTCATTCACGTACTGAGCGAGATGAGCATGCCAATCCGCCGATGTATTGTGGAGATCAGCTAGCAGCCGATCTATTTCATTGAAATATTTTAGGACGATATTTCGCGCGTGACTTACAGGCATCGGCACTGAATCGATATGTGCGAATGCCTCGCACTGGCGCAGAGCACTCAAAACTCGCGGGCCCGCGCTACAGGCATAGACATAGACTCGAGCGCCAGCTGGTGGATTGGCCATATCCGCCCATAGCCAGCGCTGTCGCGCGCCATTCGCGGAGCTTGACCAGAGAACCGAACCGTCAGCGCGTCCGTGCGCTACTACTACGAAGCGGTGTCCGGCGCGCAATTCACGCCGTGCTTCAGGATCAACATCGCTGTCGTATCGAACCCTTCTACCGGAGCGGCGAATGTTCTCATCCGATGGACGGATGTCGGCGTCACCAGAAACCAAATACCAGATCGCTCTTTGCCTAGCGCGGCGCACGCGACCGCCTGCTAACTATAGGCCGCTCGGCATCGTGCGAGGTCTTCGGTTTGGAAACGATTGACTCAAGTAGGTTTGATACGGACTGTTTGCCGGAGGATGTGACAATTTCTGCCTCGGTAAGTGCTGCATCACGCAGTGAGAGGATGACCTTTAGCAGCATGAGATCTCTACGCTCGATCAGATCCTCTGCGTCGTCGCACGCCTGACGTATGCCGTCGTTGCCACGCCTAACAAAGCGGGCTGAGCCACTCTCTAGGAGGCGTTGTAGGACTTCCGCCTTTTCCGATCCGTCGTCCAACTTCCCAGAAACGAGGACGAATGGAACATCCCAATCGCGCTTTCGGACCTCCTCTAAGACGCGGTCTCCCTGGTCCTTAGGATCGTGGGAGAGTTGCCAGTCGGCAACCACGACGTCCACCGTCCCTGGCTTCCAATTGCGCAAGAAGTCCTTAGCATTTGAGCACTCGACTACGTGAAAGCCCCTGCTTTTGAGTCGACGAGCCGTCGTGTGCCTAGCCCCGGCGTGGTCGTCGAGCACAATCGCACGAGGCCGCCTCGGACCGAATTCTTTCTTTATGGACTGTCTCATAGTTCTCTTATTGCACAACTTTCTTTAGCTGAACCACCATATCCGTGACGTAGTTTTCAGGTGGGGCAGGAGACACGAAGATGTTTCCGGCGTAACGCTCCGCGATGAACTTGGCAATTGGAAGACCCATGCCCGTGCCCTCAGAAAACCGGCCCTCCAATGGCTCAAACATGACTGCTGCCACTTTAGGCGAGATGCCACAGCCATTGTCTGCGACCTTTATGTGTAGGTCCAGCGCTTGAGCTTCGAGAGCAACACGTATGCGTCCTCGCTCTCGATTGGTGCTCTCAGCTATCGCCTTTACTGCATTAGAAACGAGGTTGACGATCAGTGAGTCCAGATCGGCGGGGACGATTGACAGCGTGAGTTGTGGCACTGAAATCTCTATCTGCACTTTGTCTGGAGGGGCCAGACCCACAATTGTTTTGATGGAGCTCCGTATTTCGGGGGAGGACAATGTCTTACGTTGACGCCTGAGTTTGACCGGAACCACTTTGAATAGCGCCGCAAAGGCGCTGATTCTTCTCCAAGACGAATTGAGGAGATTAAGGAGTTCCTTCTCCGGTCGTCCTCGGCTATGAGTCATTTCGTCAATAGCGTCGGACACGACGTCGAACTCTGTTCGTAGCTCATGGGCAAAGCTTGTTGCCGCTATGCCTGTGGAAGCCAACTGGGCGTATAGGCGAAGGGACTCTTCTGCACGATCGAGCGCGGTTTGAACGGCAGTTGATGCGTGTAAGACGCTCTCTCGCAATTCAGGGTCAGTGCGTACAGATCGAGCTCGCGAGACACGCTCTAGAGCGGCACGCGCGGCTTGTTCCGGGGTGTCTCGTTTTGCCTCTCGCTCGGCAACGCGAGCCGGAATTGATTCGCCAGGGTTCTTAATGCCAAGTTGTTCAGCTCTGCGGGCAGTACCTAGTTGTCGTACGGCCCACCGAACGTAGTTGGCCATGGAGGCGACGGCGGCCTGGTCTGTGAAGCCAGATCGGCCAGCGGTTATAACGAAGTGGGGTTGACCCTTACGTGATAGATGTACTTCACCAACTAGCTGCGAGTTACCGGGCACAAGCGTTGGTCCGCCGGTCGAGGTCCTTTGCTTTTCCAAGCCCGCCCAGTCATCTCGATTCAAGCCATACGGTGGGACATTTATGCCATCCCGATAAATCCTCACGCCTTGGTAGCGTTCAAGTACTTCTCTAATTTCGTTTCGTTCTAGGACGTTGCTAAGTCGCCTTGTCGCTTCACCGCGTCGGAAAAACTTGAGGCTCACCCGAATTCCGGCCATGCGGGTATCAATCTCCTCTTTCGACATGTCGCGAAATACTATTTTGCCTTCGTCGGTTCCATTGACCTTGCATGCAGTTATCTTCGGAACTCCAACTTGCGAGACTTGCACATCCAACGAAGCTTCCGCCAGGCGAGATACGGTGGAGAGAGGGTCTTGAACAAAGTGTCGCTTCCCATTTACACGAAGCGCAACGGATAGTCTTTGCCCCGGCACCGAGGAAAGGAACTCGGCATGCGTAATCAAGAATTCCGTGTGGATCGCCTTCCACTCGGTGCGCAGTTTGGTTAATTCAATTCGGGTGCCGTGGGTGCGTCTCGCAGAAGAGATGCCGACGGTGTAATCCTCGAGGCTCTTGGCCGCGGCCAAGGCCTCCCAATCAACGCTTGCAATGAAGGCTGGGCTACCCGTACGGCCCGATGTGAGTGTAAGTGCCCTTCCTAAAGCGAAAGAAGAAAGCCGGCCCAATCCCTTTTCCCCAATCAATGGCCTACCTGATTCACTCGTTACTCTTTCCCTCTTGTAGGAAGCGCCGATGATCAACCATCTATCAACAAATTCGATCTGGGTCATACCGTGCCCGTTGTCAAGCACGGCAATGTTGCCGCGGTTGGAACGCTGGTCTACGTTTATGACGACTCTGGTGGCATCTGCATCCCATGCATTCTTTACAAGTTCCAAGATAGCAAGCGCAGGGTCCTGAAGCTGCTCGGCTCCAAGCGGAGCCAGTACGCTTGGGGAAACGCGAAAGTGTGGCTTTGTATCCGAGGGCATATTAAGAGCTGGCGTAATTATTGGATTTGCTTTTCGGGCTCCGAGAACAATTCGTGGCTAATTTCATAGATTGTCCGTGGAGAAGTACCCGACTCCGGCTACGGGTAACTATCACTTCTTGCGCAATATCGAGCATTGTAAGTTCCACAACTATGAGTCCCGCGGAGCATCCCAGGTGCGGTAGGCGCCCACGGCACGGAACAATTGAGTCTGCACGATCCCCTACGGCAGCATGAAGAGCCGTCCTGTGACATAGCATAGATTGCGATTAACTGCGCAGTCACGAGCATCTGGCGCCCGTGAACGAAAGCGCCACGATGCACTGTCGTGCAATTGGTCTCACGCGGTATTCCTCAGCGCCACTGAGGTCAATCCGCGGAAAGTTGCGACTGCTCGAGAAGTAGTGGTGGGTCGTACTGGGATTAAACCAGTGGCCCCAGCTGTGTGGGGGCTGCAACCCTACCGCATCGCGGCGTTGATCTTGTCCAGCATCGCCGACCCAGGACACAACTCCTTCTCCCCAAGCCGGTTAAACGCCACCTCAACCGTACCGAGATGCGCATGCAAATCCTCCGCATCCGCCGCGAGGTAAAGCAACCCCGTCAGCACCTCCCCCTTCTCCGCCGCACTCGCAATCATCGACTGCGCATTGATCTTGTCGCTGGGGTCGTAATCCGCATGCAGCTTCCGCAGCTTGAGGATCGACCCATCATGCTGCGGCACCTCGATCACGCCGCCCGCGGCGTAGTCCACGGTGATCGCCTCGCGCGAAGGCCAGAAGTCCAGACTATTGACCGCCTCGTTGTGCTCCCGCACGTAGTCGTAGCTCTTGGTCGACCCAGGATGGTTGTTGAACGCGACGCAAGGGGAAATGACGTCGATGAACGCCGCCCCCTCATGCGCGATCGCCGCCTCGATCAGCGGCGTGAGCTGGTGCTTGTCGCCCGAGAAGGAACGCGCGACGAAGGTCGCGCCCATCAGAAGGGCAAGGGAGACGGTATCCACCGGCGCATCGGCATTCACCATGCCCTTCTTCGCCTTGGAGCCCTTGTCCGCAGTTGCCGAGAACTGGCCCTTGGTCAACCCGTACACCCCGTTGTTCTCCAGGATGTAGGTCATGTTCACCCCGCGCCGCATGACGTGC
>JBOHTC010000074.1:0-4609 GCA_050733495.1 Gemmatimonadaceae bacterium
CTCGCATCGAAGAACGAAAGACACGCGCTCGGTGCCACGCTCTGGTTCAACGTCGCGCACTATGCGCTGCGCCCGTGGCCGTGGATCATCGTCGCTCTGTGCTCGATGCTCGTCTTTCCGACACTCGCCGATCTACAGCGCGCGCTGCCGCAGGTGAACCCTGCGCTGATCGCGAACGATCTCGCGTACCCGGCGATGCTGACCCTGCTGCCCGTCGGCATGAAAGGGCTGATCGTCGCGTCTCTGTTCGCGGCATACCGCTCGACCATCGAGACCCATCTCAACTGGGGCTCGTCGTATCTCGTCATCGACTTCTACCAACGGTTTCTGGCGCCGGGAAAAACGCAGCGCCACTACCTGTGGGTCTCTCGTGCTCTCACCGCGGTGCTGATGATCCTATGCGGCGTGTTCACGATGTTTCTGTCGACTGCGAGTCAGGCGTTCCAGCTACTCCTCTCGGTGGGAGCTGGCACTGGCCTCATCTATCTCCTCCGCTGGTTCTGGTGGCGCATCAACGCCTGGAGCGAGATCTCGGCGATGATTTCGTCGTTTCTGATCTCACTGGGGTTCTTCGTCGCGAAGAAGCTCGGCGCGGACATTCCCGATCCAGTGCCACTCCTCGCGACCGTCGGCGTCACGACGGTGGTCTGGATTACAGTGACGCTGATGACGGCGCCCGTGGACCACGGGACACTTCTCCGCTTCTACGAGCTGACTCGCCCTGCCGGACGCGGGTGGGCAGCGTTCCGCGCGGAATCCTCGCTTCCTCCTTCTCCCGACAGTCTGCCGCAGATGCTGCTCGGCTGGACTGCCGGCGTGATGTTCGTCTACGCCGGCCTGTTCGGTACGGGGAGCCTGATCTACGGCCGAATTTCGCAGAGCATTCTTTGGGGTGTTGCCTTCGTGGTCAGCGGCTTCGTGCTGATGCGCGTCGTCATGCGAGTTTGGGCGGGCGAGCCGGAACTTGCCGGCAGTGAAACGTCGGCGATTGCCGCACGCCGTCCGTGCACCAAGGCAGTAGTTCTCGCTGCGGGCCGTGGAACGCGGATGCAGGCGGCGAATAAAGACATCGCGCTCACGCCAGAGCAGATCGCGGCTGCCGATGCCGGAATCAAGGCGCTGATGCCAATGAACGTTGAAACTTCCGACACGACCGCGCTCTCGCGCACTTTCCTCGACTACTCGTTGAGCGGGCTCGCCGACGCGGGATTCACGGATGTCTGCATCGTAATCGCGCCTGGCGATCGAGCGATTCGCGATCGATACACGCGCTCCGCGATTCCGACGCGCCTTCGCGTGCGGTTTGCAACACAGCTGCAAGCGGCGGGATCTGCGGACGCTCTCCTTGCGGCCGAGGAATTCACTGCGGGTGAGCCGTTCGTGGTGATGAACTCCGACAACTATTATCCGCCCGATGTTCTCGCATCGCTCCGTATCGCTGCCGAGCCGGCGGGCGTCGGATTCTCGCGGGAGGGCCTGCTCCGGCGAGGCGACATCGCCGCCGAGCGAATCGCGGCGTACGCGATGCTCGACGTTGGAACGGACGGATATCTTCACCGAATCGTTGAGAAGCCCGACCCATCCGTACTTGCTTCTTTCGGATCGAATGCCGAGGTGAGCATGAATTGCTGGCGAATGACGTCGGAGTGTTTTCGGGCGTGTCGCGACGTGCCCCCGTCGCCGCGAGGCGAGCTCGAGCTCCCAGGAGCCGTGCAGTATGCGATCGACGTGCTCGGCATGCGCATCCGGGTGATCCACGTTGATGCGCCGGTTCTGGATCTGTCGCGTCGCGCCGACATCCCGATCGTGACCGAACGTCTCAGAGGGGTGACGCTGAAGCTGTGAAAACGGCGAGGGTGAAAGCAGCTTTTCTCGCGGCCGGCATGAGTGAATACGAGGCGGAGCGGAAAGAAGCTCTGTTCGGAAGGGCGGTCGACGTACTAGTGGGACTTTCACCGGTTAGTGGCGACGCTGTGTTGCGCGTGTGGGTCCCGGGGCGCATAGAGTTTCTCGGCAAGCACACCGATTACGCAGGTGGGCGGAGTCTCCTCTGCGCAGCGGAACGCGGGATTTGCGTCGCAGCAGCGCCGCGACGGGACGATGTTCTGCGCGTTCACGACGCGATGGCTGGGGATGCAATCGAGTGCAGTTTCGCCGAGCACGCTTCGCTCGAAGCGGCACCATCGCCGAGTGGCTGGTCCACCTATGTCCACGCAGTAGCCGCGCGGGTGGTGCGCAACTTCGGTCTTCCACTTACCGGAGCTGACATCGTCATTGCGAGCAATCTGCCGCAAGCCGCCGGAATGAGCAGCTCGAGCGCGCTGGTCGTCGCGATATTTCTCGTGCTCGCGCATGTGAACGATATCGAGTCGCGCGCTGAGTACAGACGCGCGATCGAGAACTGTGAGCAGCTCGCGGAATATCTCGGCACGATCGAGAACGGTCAGAGCTTCGGCGAGCTCGAGGGCGAGGGCGGCGTTGGGACGTTCGGCGGGAGTGAGGATCACACGGCAATCCTGTGCGCGCGCGCCGGGTCGCTGATGCAATACCGGTTCTGCCCCGTTCGTCTGGAGCGGAGCGTTCCCTTCCCGAATGATCATGTGCTCGTGGTCGCTACGAGTGGTATCGCTGCCGAAAAGACCGGAGCGGTGCGTGACCGCTACAACCGCCTGTCGACGATGGTCCGCGAGATCCTCGACCGGTGGCAGTCGATGACAGGAGAGCAACACCCTTCCCTTGCGGCCGCAATTAGTGCATCGCCAGATGCAGCCCATCGGATCAAACGAATGCTGGGCGTCGGTCCAGCTGCGACGCTTGCACGATTCGAACAGTTTCTGCTAGAGAGCAACGAGCTCATTCCCGCGGCGGCTGATGCGCTGGCGCAAGGCGACCTCGGAAGGCTCGGGACGATCGTCGACCAGTCGCAGCACGCAGCCGACGAGCTTCTGAGCAACCAGATTCCGGAGACGAGTTTCCTTGCGCGGAGCGCGCGCGAGCTGGGCGCTGTTGCGGCGTCGGCGTTCGGCGCGGGATTCGGTGGCAGCGTGTGGGCGCTCGTTGCGGAATCCTCCGCCGCGGGGTTTAAGCGGCGATGGGCCGAAACGTACGCGTCGCGGTTCCCGGTGGCCGCGAAGAGGTCGAAGATGCTCATTACGCGCGCGGGGCCGGGGGTTCTGTGGCCATGATTGCTCTTAACTGCAACTTAAGAACTACCGCAGGCAAAACGGGGCGAACTGCAACTTAAAAACTACCGGCAGGCGGCTGACGGTAGTTTTTAAGTTGCAGTTCGCTAATACCTGGATCGAGAGGAACTGAACGGGCGGGAGTTGTCAGTAGCGAAGATCCCAGTTGCCAGTTTACGACGTCGGGACTCCACGGGCGCCATTCGGAGCACAGGCAGTGGCCTTACGGCCACTGAGGTAAGTCCGGGCGTAGTGAACTGAAAACTGGCATCTACGCATCTGGCAACTCTCGCCCGTTCAGTTGCAGTTCACTCACTGATGACTCTCGCCCGTTCAGTTCCTCTTTCGTCCACGGGCGGATTTTGGAGAAGGTGGTACGGTCCAACTGGCAAGGATGTTAACTTTCATCACCCTCCCATGAAGTCCGAACCCCCACACCGACGCAAAGGCGCGTCTTTGCTCGTCATTCCGCTGATCGCCGCGATTGCGGGCGCATCGGCGCGATTGCCTGCTCAATCGGCAACGCCAGCTTCGCACAGCTACGTCCAGGCCGACGTGGATTTCATGCAGGGGATGATCATCCATCACGCGCAGGCCGTCGTGATGTCGGACTGGGCGGGTAGTCACGGTGCGCGACCCAACCTGCTGATCCTGTGCAAACGCATCGCCCTCTCCCAGCGGGACGAGATCGCCATGATGCAGCAGTGGCTGCTCGAACATCACCTGAGCGCTCCCGACCCGCTTCACATGCTGCATGGAGTCGACGGCACAGTGCAGGACAAAAGCGCGATGAACATGCCGGGCATGGACATGGGCGCGCACCCCATGATGATGACCGGTATGCTCACGCCTGCGGAGATGCGCGAGCTCGATGCTGCTCGCGGATCTGCCTTCGACAGCCTCTACCTGACGGGAATGATCAAGCACCACGAGGGCGCACTCGACATGGTCGCCAAGCTTTTCGCCACACCAGGCGCTGGACAGCAACCCGAGATCTCTTCCTTCGCCACCGATATCGATGCCGGGCAGCGCGCCGAGATAGCGCGCATGCAGGCAATGTTGAACACACCCACCACGAGTCAAACGAGATGAAATACAACCGCCCGCTCTGTCGCACGCCTATATCACCGAAGGCGCTGATTTGCGCTGTCGCCTTTCTCGCGCTCGCCTTACCAGCCCACGCCCAGTCCACCACCAACGACCCTCGTGTTGGTCTCAAGCCAGGACTGTACGACGCCGGTGTCGCCGCGAAAGGCCTCCAGCTGGTGACCCACCGGAACAAGCCGGATGTATTTCATCCCAACGAGCCGGGCGGCCTGACATACGCGAATTCCGACATGGCGTTCGGCGGGCACTATCTCTATCAGGGGAATTTCAGCGGACTGCAGATCTGGGACATCGCCAATCCGCTCGCTCCTACGCTGAGC
>JBOHTC010000075.1:0-9338 GCA_050733495.1 Gemmatimonadaceae bacterium
CTCCAACCTGGTGGGGCACTGGAACGATTGGGAGCACTTCAATCAGCTTGATCGCGCCGGCCTGATCATGTATGGACAGATGACCGCGGGGTCGTGGATCTACATCGGGTCGCAGGGAATAGTGCAGGGCACCTACGAGACGCTTGGCTCCGTTGCGCGCCGTCATTTTGGCGGTACGCTGCGTGGACGCTTCGTCCTCACTGCTGGACTCGGAGGCATGGGTGGCGCGCAGCCACTGGCCGCCACGATGCAAGGCGCCGCCGCGCTCATCGTCGAGGTCGACGAATCGCGCATTCAGAAACGCCTCGAAACCGGATATCTCGATCGGCAGGCGCGCAATCTCGACGAAGCGCTCGACATGATATCGAAGGCGACTCGGTCAGGCGAGGCAGTTTCCGTAGGACTCCTTGGCAATGCCGCTGACATTCTTCCTGAGATCGTCGAGCGCGGGATCACTGCCGACGTCGTGACCGATCAGACGAGCGCGCACGACATGCTCAACGGCTATGTCCCGTCAGGCATGTCCTTCGCGGCAGCGCTCCAGATGCGCGCGTCGAACCCCGATGAATACGTTCGACGAGCGACGGAATCAGCTGTGCGTCACGTCACCGCGATGCTGCAGCTCCAACAGCGTGGCGCCGTCACCTTCGACTACGGCAACAACATCCGCACCGTCGCATACGACGCGGGACTCGAGAACGCCTTCGACATCCCTGGGTTCGTGCCTGAGTACATCAGGCCCCTTTTCTCCAAGGGGAAAGGGCCGTTCCGCTGGGTTGCTCTCTCAGGAGACCCGAAAGACATCAAGCGGACCGACGACCTGGCGCTCGAGCTCTTTCCGAACGACGAGCACCTCCGCCGCTGGATCTCCCTCGCGCGAAAGAAAATAAAATTCCAGGGACTGCCGGCGCGCATATGCTGGCTAGGCCAGTCCGATCGCGCGACGTTCGGTGTGGCAATCAACGATCTCGTCGCTTCGGGCGAAATCTCGGCGCCTATCGCAATCGGTCGAGACCATCTCGATACGGGCAGCGTAGCATCTCCTTTCCGTGAGACCGAAGGTATGCGCGACGGTTCCGACGCCGTTGCCGACTGGCCGTTGCTCAACGCGATGCTAAACGTGGCGAGCGGCGCATCGTGGGTGTCTTTTCACCACGGCGGCGGTGTGGGAATCGGAAATTCCTTGCACGCCGGACAGGTGATCGTCGCCGATGGGACGCCGGAGATGCGCGTGCGTCTCGACCGCGTGCTCACCAACGACCCGGGGACGGGCGTCGCGAGACACGCCGACGCTGGTTACGAGGAAGCTGTGAAGACGGCTCGCGATCACCATCTGCATCTCCCGATGATCGACTGAGATGCTCACGAGTGAATTCAAGCCGTGGCACGTACCCGTATTTCTCGTGAAGTACGCGTACCTCACGGTCACGAAGCGTCCGGTGCTCGTCCACTTCGAGGTCACGATGCGCTGCAACGCGCACTGTGCTTTCTGCGACTACTGGAAAACCGACCCGTCGGCGAAGAAAACCGAGCTCACGAGTTTTGCTGACGCCGCGCGATACTTCAACCCGATGGTGATCACCTTCACCGGCGGAGAGCCCACGCTCCGGCGCGATCTCGAGGACATCGTCTCGGCCGTCAACAACGCGGTAAGTCTCAAGTACATGACCCTCATAACGCACGGGGGAATGCTCACCCCCGAGCGCGCGCGATCGATCTGGAAAGCGGGAATCAATCAGTTCAACATCTCACTCGACTACCTCGATTCACGCCACGACGACGCCCGCGGCATTCCCGGCCTCAGCGCGAAGATCATGCGCACCATTCCCAGGATGCGCGAGATCGGAATCACAGGAATCCGCTTCAACACCGTCATCAAGCGCGACAACCTCGACCAGCTCCTCCCGATCATCACACGCGCGCGCGAGCTCGGCTGCGGCGTCAACTTCAGCTTCTACAGCACGTCGAAGAACGGCAACGCTGACGGAACCATCGAGCGCGAACAAACGGAGCATCTCACCGAGGTCATTCACGAGATTCTCGAATTCAAGAGACGAAAGCGTGGAGTCATCACAAACTCGGACTATTATCTGGAGCAAATCCCGCGATATGCGCGCGGCGAGATCACGGAGCCGTGCGAATCTGGGATGCGGACGATCCACGTCGATCCGATGGGCCGCGTTAAGAGATGTCCCGATTTTCCAACCGATTTTCACTGGACGGAGTTTCGGAAGTACGAGCCGATCGCCTGCAACGCGTGCTACTACGCGTGTCGTGGCGAGGCGCAGGCTCCAATGAGATTCTCGCGCGTGCGCGATGTGATGGCGTCGCCTCGCTTTGACTGATCTTCTGTTCGTGAACGCGGCGCAGATCGTGACCTGCGCCGGACCCGATCGCGCGCGAAAGGGAAGCGAGATGCGAGACGCCGGAATAATCACCGGGGCCGCGATCGCGGTGAGAGAGGGGCGCATCGCTGCGATCGGCGCGCGCCGCGACCTGCAAGCAGCGTTCGACAGCGCTGAAGTGGTGGACTGTCGAGGAGGTGTTCTCACTCCCGGCTTCGTCGATTCGCATACCCACGCGGTGTTTGGTAAGCCGAGGTTCGAAGAGCAGGAGCTCCGAGCGGCGGGCCACGATTACATGGATATTGCCGCGCGTGGTGGAGGAATTCACGCGTCGGTCCGCGATTTCAGGAGTTGCAGCGAGGACGAGCTGTACGATCTTGCATTGCCGCGGCTTCAGGCGCTCTCGTCCTATGGCACCACGACGCTCGAGATAAAAAGCGGCTATGGGTTGTCGATCGACGATGAGCTGAAGGCTTTGCGCGTTATCGCTCGTCTCGCCGCGACGGCGCCCATGCGGATAGTCGCGACTTGGCTCGGCGCGCACGAGATTCCGCACGAGTATCGAACGAGCGAGGCACAGCGCAGGCAGTTCGTGCAGCTCTTGATCGACGAGCTTCTGCCGAAGGTCAAGGAGCAGCGCATCGCCCGATTCGCCGACGTGTTCTGTGAGCCCGGCGTGTTCACCATCGAGGAGACTCGATCGATTCTGGAAGCATCACGTCGTTCTGGCCTTGGCCTCAAAGTCCACGCCGACGAGCTGGAGGCGTGCGGAGGCGCCGAGCTGGGTGCGTCTCTGGGCGCGGTATCCGCCGACCATCTCGCCGCCATCTCCGACGGTGGAATATCAGCCATAGCAAAGTCGGGCACGGTTGCGACTCTTCTTCCCGGAACCATGCTGTTTCTGGGCAAAGCGAAGCAGGCGCCGGCGCGACGGCTGATCGACGCGGGAGCGGCGGTCGCGCTGGCGACTGATTTCAACCCGGGAACCTCGCCAACCGTCAACTTCCCCTTGATGCTGACGCTGGGCGTGAGCCAGCTACGGATGAGCGTTGCAGAAGTGATGCTGGCAGCGACGGTGAACGGCGCCGCGGCGCTGGGTCTGGGCGCTGAAACAGGCCAGATTGCGCCCGGTTTTGCCGCCGATCTCGCGCTCTTCCAGATCGCTGATGTGCGGGAGTTGCCATACTGGTACGGCGCACGTCTTTGTGTCGGGACGTGGAAGGCGGGCGCGCCTTGTCACCCCCTTGAAACACCAAGTAAGTTGAACCCTCGTCCCCCGGAGGCTTTCACTCCCGGGTAGTCACTTTGCCCGGCCGCCACTGAATGTCTGCCAACGTCGAGAAGCTCAAAAAAAAGGCTGCTGAATTCGAGCAGAAGAAGCAGTTCGACAAAGCTCTCGAGGTCTACCTCCAGATCATCGGACTGGCCGGTGACACGGATGACCGCGACGTAACCGTCTATAACCGGGTCGGCGACCTCTATCTCCGACTGAGCAAGGCAGATCAGGCCGTCAACTACTACGAGCAGGCGGTCGACCTCTATACCGAAGGTGGCTATCTCAACAACGCCATCGCCCTCTGCAACAAGATCCTTCGTCACGCGCCCGCTCGTCATCAGATCTACTACAAGCTCGGTAAGATCTCCGCCAAGAAGGGGTTCAACAGCGACGCAAAGAAGAATTTCCTCGAGTACGCCGACCGTATGCACCGCGCGGGCAAGGACACCGACGCGTTCAAGGCGCTTCAGGAGTTCGCCGATCTCTGCCCGGGCCAGGACGACATACGCCTGATGCTCGCCGACCAGCTCGCGCGCGCCGGCAAAAAAGTCGAGGCCATCGAGCAGCTCCAGATCCTCCACGAATCGCTGGACGCTGAGGGTCGCACCGCTGAGGCTCAAGCAACCGTTCAACGCATCCACTCGCTCGACCCGGCGATCGAGCCGCGTCGCTCCAAGACTCCGCGCCAGCAGGAAGCGGGCGGGCTCGTCTTTCTCGACGTCGGAGGGTCTCCGACCAAGCCGAGGCCGCGACTGGATGGGGTCCAGCCAACGTCGCTCGCGCCCGAGCGCCAAAAGAAGCGGCCACCCACGCCCACGCACGTCCAGCCGCCACCGGAGCTCGAGCAGCTGCCGGACATCGAGCTCGTCCCCGACCTCGAGCTGCCGGAGCTCGAGCTCATGGACAATTCGCAGGTCCCGGGGCTCGAGACAGGATCAGGGCCGTCGGCAGAGGAGATCGAGCCCGCATTCGATCTCAGTCTCTCGGATGTCGACGTGTCCCCGCTCGAGGGACTCGAATCAGCCGCTGATCCCGCGGCGTTCGCCATCGATCCGGAGGCGAAGGTCGTCGAAGCAAACGCGCCCGATAACGTCGTCGAAGGCCTGATTCCGTCGGAGCCTGGATTGGGCGATCCACTCGAGACGCAGGATCCGCTCGGCGGACTAAGCGTCCTCGAGGACGATCGGTTCTACATCCACGACGCAGATCCGCTGGCTGGGCTCGGAGAACAGCCGGAGGAACCCGTTGCACCGGAGCCGTCGGAGTCGGTGGAAGCAATCGAAACCATCGAAGACGTAGAGCTCGACGAATTCGAGGAAGAGGAGCGGCACGAGCAGCCGGCCGCGAAATCATCGCGACGCACTCCGCCGCGCGAAGACCGGGAAAGGGACGAGCGCCGCGAAAGCAACGTCGAGCAGGCGAGGAACCAAGACAACGCGCACAAGCCGGAAGTACTGAAGCAGAGCAAGCTCAAGGTGGTGCCGGTACGGCCGACGCGCCCTAAGAAAATCGAAAAGACGGTAACACCCGAGAAGCCGGTGCCGGCCGAGAAGCGACCGCTCAACCCGTTTCAGCGCCAACGTCCCAAGCTCGAGCCCCGCGACCCATCTCCTCCCAAGGCATCGCCGCGCGTTACGACACCGCCCGAGGAGATTCCGCGCGTCGCTACACCGAAGGAAAACAACAAACACCCGGAAGGCGGAGACAATTTCGTCAACCTTTCCGACTGGCTGCACGAGGAGAAAACGCCGCGTTCGTACCGCATGATCGCGACGGACGACAAGCGCGTCGGCGACGAGCAGGCCGATTTCACCGACATGCTCGAGAAATTCAAGGCAGGCGTCGCGGCGAACGTCGACGACGAGGATTTCGACAGCCATTACGACCTGGGCGTCGCCTACCGCGAGATGGGTCTCATCGACGAGGCGATCGCGGAATTTCAGAAGGCTTTGCGGGGCGCCACTCAGCGCATTCGCGCCTACGAGGCGCTCGGCCAATGCTTTATCGACCGTCGGGAGTACGACGTTGCGATAACGATTCTTTCCCGCGCTCTGCGTGAGCCTGGAATGGAGGACGAGGATCTGGTCGGGGTGCTCTATCTGCTTGGCTTTGCGTCTGAGGAGAGCAAGAAACCGCGCGATGCGGCGGCATATTATCAGCGCGTGTTCGCCGTAGACATTGACTTCCGAGACGTGAGCAAGCGCCTCAAGCACATGGGCAAGGCCGCTTCCAAGTGAAGGCGGAAGCCGCCACAACCAGATCGGGAATGAACGGTGCAGCGTCGCGTGGAGTGAGCCTCGAGGCAATACAACTTCCTGTCCGCGAAAAGCTGGATGCCGTATCGCGCGCTATGGCGACCATCGTGACGAGTGAGCTGCCGCTCGTAGGCCAGGTCAGCGCGCACCTGCTGGCGATGCGCGGAAAACTTTTCCGCCCCACGTTGCTCCTCCTCTCCAGCGACGTCGAAGGCAAGTCGGAAGAGCAGGCCGTGACGCTTGCCGCGGCCCTCGAGCTGATTCATCTGGCGACGTTGGTGCACGACGATGCTGTGGATCATTCCGCGCTGCGCCGCGGCATGCCGACGGTGAATGCGCTCTTCAGTCATCAGATCTCGGTGATCATGGGAGACTTTCTCTATTCAACGGCTCTCACTCATCTCGTTGGACTCGGCGATCTCGCGTCACTGCAGGCACTCACCCGCGCCTCGACAGACATGACACTCGGCGAGATGCGGCAGCTGGGCGTCATCCATCCTTTGAGATTCACGGAGCGCGAGTACTTCGATCTGATTCGCTCCAAGACCGCGTCGCTCATGCGCACTGCCTGTGAGCTCGGCGCGCTCTCCGGAGCGCGGGATTACTGCGATCAGCTCGTCCAGTTCGGCGAGAACCTCGGGATGGCGTTCCAGATCACGGACGATCTCCTGGATTACCGCGAGCTGAAAGAGACAACCGGAAAGCCATCAGGCCTGGATCTGCGCGAGCACAAGGTGACTCTTCCGCTCATCTACGCGCTGAGAGAGATGCCGGCTGCTTCGAGGACGGAAGTCGAGCGCCTGTTTTCGACTGAAACGGCGGACGATGACCAGATAGCGAGAGTCGTGCGGATCGTCGCGGAGAGCGGTGGGTTCGAGTACGCGCGCAAGCGGGGAGAGGAGTTTGCCGAAGCGGCGCACGACGCGCTGACGGATTTGCCCGATACAGTGGCGCGCCGGTGCCTGAGCGCTTCAATTTCATACGTCATGGAGAGACACTCTTAATGCCACCGTATCCCCGGGGTCACAACCGGCGCGGCTCGCTGTTTCACGTAATGGTTCTTGCCAGCGGGTTCATAGCCGGCGGGGTTCTTCAGCAGGTCGGCCGGAAGTTCCTGCCTCCGGGGGCGGCCAAAGAGTTCTTTACCATGGGCGTGACCCCGTCGCTCGGGCCCCTGCCGGTGGATTTGGTTATACTCAAGTTTGCTATTGGCCCAATCGCTCTCGACGTGTCACTTTTGAGTCTGTTGGGGGTACTTGTAGCTTACCTCGTCGCCCGTTCGCTCTTCTAGGAGTTTCTCATGTTCAGCAATCTGGGTTTTCCCGAGCTCATCATCATCATGGTTGTGATCCTCTTGCTCTTCGGAGCGAAGCGGATCCCCGAGATCGCGGGCTCGATGGGAAAGGGAATCAGGGAATTCAAGAAGAACATCAACGACGCGACGCGCGAGGTAACCGCGGACACGAACCCGTCGGTAGACGCCGAGACACACTCGCGGCTGACGTCAGCGGAGCTCGAGCGGCGCCGCGCCGCGGACGAAGCCGCCGAGCGGCCGGCGCCGAAGAGACTGCTCTAGCTACTGAGTGGCGTGGGAGGAAGCTTCCACCTGCTTCCTCCGATCCTTGATCTTCGCGATCGCCCTCAGATTCGCTAGAAAATCCCTCACCCGCTGCTGCCGGAGCTGTTGCAGCTCCTGCTGGCGCAGCCCTTCCTTTTGGGTCTCGAAAGCCGCGCGATTAGACGGGATGCGCTTGTCCACGCGCTCTATCACTACGCCGCTACTGGCTCTTATCGGCGCACTGACGACGTTGACCGGGAGAGTGAACGCCGCACCAACCCCTTCCGGTAGCTGAGCGAGCTCGGGCACTCCCGTCACCCGTGTGAAGGGCGAGGTCTTCGTGACTTCCATATTAAGCAGCTTCGCCGCTGTTTCCAGGGTGCCCGCTGCGGCCACCTTCGCGAAGTTCGTCGCCTGTGGCATCAGCGCATCGATTTTCTTCTGCCGCATCAGGTAGGTGCGGATATCCTGCTTCGCTGCGTCGAGCGACAAGGTGCCGCCAGGCGTAAGAGAGTCGAGCCGCGACAGGTAATAACCGTCCGGGGCGTCGAACAGCTCGCTCGTCTCCCCGGGTTTCGCGCCCTCGAACGCCCAGGGTCCGACGCTCGGGATGTACTTCCCGTTGACCGTCAGTGAATTGCCCTCGATCGCATTCGCTTTAAGTACCGGGATGTGAAGAACGCGAGCAGCGCTGTCGAACTTCGCCGGCTGGTCGGTGGACGCAGCCATTCGTGCGAGTGAATCTGCCCGGCGATCCGTGCGCGCGGCGTCCGAATCGCTCTGCTGGATGGGAAGCAGGATGTGATGCAGGGTGAGCGTGTCTCCCTTGCGTGCATCGAGTTTGATCAGATGGTATCCGAACTGAGTGAGCACCGGCTGTGAGATCTCGCCGGGTTTGAGGGCGTACGCCGCGGTCTCGAACGCGGGGACAAATCGGCCCCTGGCGCCGGTTCCGAGCGAGCCACCGTTGACCGCCGACGCGGAATCCGCTGATTCCGATCGGGCCACGTCTTCGAACTTCTCTCCACCAATAATCCTTGCGCGGAGGGCGGCCGCGTGGGCACGCACAGCTGCGGAATCGGCGCTGGTGACGATGCGGGGAATGATCATGATCGAGACTTTCGCGCTACCAGAACGTTCGAAGAGGTTCTTGTGGGTGTCGTAGTAGGCGCGGATCTCATCGTCGCTCAGGTGCACATCCGAATCCGGAATGCGCTCCGGTCCGAAGGCGACGAACGACACCGCGGCGCTGTCGTGGCTATCCTGCCACCGGCGCCAGAGCTCGGCGTCCGAGATGTAGACGTCGCTAGCGATCTGGTCGAACAGCTTTTCCTTCGGAATCTCGGTGCGATAGTATTGTTCGAGCTGGAGCAGGATTCCCTGTTCTTTGGCCTGCGGGCTCTGGAGAAATCGCTGGTATTTTGCCGGATCGAACTGACCGTCGGTCTGCAAATCGGGCGCCTGCATCAGCTGCGGCGGCGGACTGTAGCGTGCCGCCTGAAGAATTTCGTCGTCTGATACAGTAATGCCGCGGCGCCTGTACTCCTGGTTCAGGAGCGCGTCGGCGACGAGCTCGTCGAAGGCCTGGTCCTGCAGACGCTGTCTCTCGTCGAGAGTCACGCTCTGGCTGCTTCGCTGAGTCTCCTGCTGCTCGAGATTCTGCGAAGCCTGGAACCACGTGCTGGCGAGGATGTCCTGGCCGTTCACGGTGGCGACGGCAGTTGTCGAAGTCACGGGCGCACGGCCGAGCAGACCAGAGGTCTGCGCGAGGAGGAAACCGCCGACGAACAGTACGACGATGATGATCCAGATATATTTTGCGGAGGCCCGCATTGCTTGCAGCAAGGGCACTACTCCTTACACGAGATGAAATGAGCTATAACCTTGTAAGGTATGAGTTTGGG
>JBOHTC010000076.1:0-9693 GCA_050733495.1 Gemmatimonadaceae bacterium
CGATAGGTACCCGAAGCGGCACATCGGAACCACAGCGAGTCGGCAGAGCTGACGGGGAGAATCGAACTCCCAACCTGCTGATTACAAATCAGCTGCTCTGCCAATTGAGCTACGTCAGCAACAAACAGCGATTTTTCATCGCAAGCCAAGTAGAATAGCCAACTTAGCGCGATGAGTCAACGGAGAACGACCTTCAAATTACTGATAGCCGCGCCTATCGCCGCTTCCACTTCGTGCCCTGCGCCGTATCCTCGATCGCGATTCCCTTTGCTTCGATTTCTCCACGAATTGCGTCGGCCTGCGCGAATTCCCGTCGCGCCCGCGCATTCGTTCTCGCAGCCAGTTTCTCCTCGACCCATCGCTCGAGCTCGGGATCGGATCCCCCTTTCTCCGGAATCAAATCCAGTACGGAATTGATGCGCGCAAAAACTTCGCGCGCTCTCTCCAGCGCCTGGCGATCGACACCGTTGCGATCGAGCTCCGCGTTCGCCTTCCGTATAAACGTAAACAGCGCACCCAACGCGATCGGCGCGTTGAGATCGTCATAGAGAGCCTCGATCGCCTCGGCTTCGGTCTCGTCGGCGATCTGCTCCAGCTCCGGCGTCGCCCCCTTTGCCTCCGCCAGACGCTCGGCGAAATCACCAATGCGGCGCACACCCTCCATCGATGCTTCCAGTGCATCACCGGACATGTTGAGCTGCTTCCGATAATGTGTCGAGAAGACAAAATGCCGGAACGCCGCGGCCGGTACGCCCTGCTCCCGCAGATCCTGAACGGTGGCGACGTTGCCGAGCCGCTTGGCCATCTTGCTGCCATCGGTGAGGAGAAATTCGCCGTGACACCAGAATCGAGAGAACTGCTTTCCGGTCGCGCCCTCGGATTGCGCGATCTCGTCCTCGTGATGCGGAAAAATCAGATCGATTCCCCCGCAATGGATGTCGAGCGTCTCACCCAGATATTTCATCGCCATGGCCGAGCACTCGAGATGCCAGCCAGGGCGTCCGCGGCCCCAGGGGGAATCCCAGGCAGCACCCGTGGTTTCGTCCTCCGGCTTGGCCGCCTTCCAGAGCGCAAAATCCTGCGCGTTCTCCTTCGAGTAGTCGTCCTGGAGAACACGCGCACCGGCTTTGACCTCGCGGGTGTCGAGGCGCGAAAGCTTTCCGTAGTCCTTGAACTTGTCGATCGCGTAGTAGACCGTGCCATCCTCGGCGAGGTAGGCGAGCTTGCGCTTCACGAGGGCGTCGACAATCCCGATCATCTCTGGGATGTGGTCCGTCGCGCGTGGATAAAACTCGGCGTCCCGAATCCTGAGAAACGCCCGATCGGAATGGAAAGTCCGGATCACCGGCGCCGTGATCTCACTGATCGTCTGGCCACCCTCTGCCGCAGCCTTGATGATCTTGTCGTCGACATCGGTGAGGTTCATAACCTGGACGATGCGCCATCCGCGCAGCTCGATTACGCGTCGGAGAAGATCCTCGAACAGAAAGCTTCTGAAATTTCCGAGGTGGGCCGGCTTGTAAACCGTCGGGCCGCAAGTGTACACGCGGACCGTCTCTCCATCCGCAGGCGCGAAGGTCTCGATGCTGCGCGTGAGCGTGTTGTACAGGCGGAAGTCGGACATTCGCGGAAGCTAGGTAAGCCGCGGATGGGGGTCAACACGATTCCCTCTCCAGCTGCCTGGACGCGCGTCGTCACTTCGTTATATCGCATCGCACTTCTACGCGCGCCTCCTGTTGCTCTTAGGCGTGCATTTTCAATGACCGTTCCGGTAGCGTGTTCCTGTCGATATCAGGAACTTCTGACCCGACGTTCGCGACGACAGTGGGAGCGCGTGACGCGATACGTCCCTCCGAGATCTGGACAATCCGGCCTGCTACTCTGTGGAGCTCCACCGGGTTCGGCGCGGAAATCACGACGGTAATCCCTCGACGCGAAAGGCGCTCGAGCAGCGCGACGATATCGCTTTCGAAAAGGAGTCCTTCACCCCAAAGTGTCTCGTCCAGGAGGATCGCGCGCGGAGTCCCGATCAGAGCCTGAGCGAGCCCGAGCCGCTGGAGAAGGCTCGCGCTCAGCGTGCTGACGCGGCGCGTGGCGTGAACCTGCAGCGACACTTCACGAATCGCCGACTCAACCTGCGCGGTGCGATTTGCCGACGAGAGGTCGTGCAGGGTCGCATAGTACTCGAGCGCTTCACGGATCGTAAGGAACGAATAGTAACCCGCCCGCTGAGGGACGTAGCTAAGCCCGGCCGGCACATGGTGTCCTGTTATCTGCTCGCCGAACCAGGTGATCGTACCGTCGTCACCTTTGAGAAGGCCAGCCAGACACAGAAGGAAGGTCGATTTTCCCGCGCCGGGCTGCCCGACAAGTCCAACGATCTCGCCGCACTCGACGTCGAGATTGATTTCGCGCAGCGCGGGGACGGTCGTCGCGCGCCCTCGTGGCCCAGCCAGATAATTTTTCGTGAGGCCTCGAACACAGAGCGCGCGCATCGACCATTCCTCCGCAAGTGGTCGAGCATTTTCGCACCGCTGCGGAGTCCGACCGGAACCGTTAGGTAGCGAACGGAAGCGTTAACGCGCTTGGCGCAATTCTTCCAAGTCTTCCAATTCGCAATCGGATGTCGATTGCAAGGAAGATCCTTTGGACTATGAGGGAGTGGTTATGAGGCAGATGCTAAACAAACCGATCGTGCTCGTCGCCCTCGCCCTTGCGGCCATGGCATGCGGCAGTGATTCCACCGCGGCACCAGCCGCGACGCCCCCCGCTGGGCATTACACCGCGACATCGTTCGTAACGACTGGAAGTTTTGGCCAAACCAACGAGATAGCCGCGGGAAGCACTTTCGAGCTAAATCTGCTGCCCGGCGGGGCGGCGAACGGTCACTTGCACGTAGCAGACGGCGGAAATGGACAGCCGTTCGATGCGGACATGGCCGGAACGTGGACCGCGAGCGGCAACACTGTCACCGTCACTCAGAGTGCCGACTCTTTCGTGAAAGACATGCCTTTCACGTCGACTCACGACGCTGTGAATGGCTGGCTACTCGTCGGCGACAAGGTTTTCGACACGACACGCATTCAGGTAACTCTCTCGCGCGCGGCGAGCGATCCGGTCTGATCGGATTTCGAGCTACGCCGTTTTTTTCAGCTGTCTCTTTTCGCGCAGTCCAATCAAGTCTGGCAGCGGCTCCGTTGGAACTATCACGCCGCCGTCGGGCACAGGCACCCGCAGCACAAAAATCCGATCCCGCGTGCTCTTCCTGAATCCTTTACCCTCGTAGATCCGATTTATGAGAATCCTGCGCACGATAACCATCACCGACACCAGCGTCGGAAGCGCCACCACCAGACCGAGCGGACCCAGCAGCTTGCCAACGATCAGCACTGACGTGATCGTCAGCACGGGTGGCATCTCGATCTTCTTGGACATGACCAGCGGCGAGACGATGTTTCCCTCGATCAGGTGAATCACCACGCCTAGCGCAAGAACGTAGAGCGCCCGCGTCCCACCGCCGGGCCCGCCGAGGACAAAGAGCGCGGGTAAAGTCGTCGACAGCAGGGTTCCGAAGAACGGAACCACCGCCACCAGTCCGGTGAACACGCCGAACGTCAACCAGTACGGGACGCCCAGGATGTAAAGCCCCGCGGCCGTGAGCACGCCGAGGAATGTCATGGTGAGCAATTGGCCGACGATGTAGTCGCGGAGGCGGTCGGCCAGATCGCGCAGCACGTCACGTACGAGATCGCGATGAATCGGCGGAAAGAGGGCAATGAGCCATTCCCTGTACACTCCCGGCTGCAGAGCGAGATAGATGCTCATCACGCCAACGGCGAAGCAGTCGACCATGACCTGCACCAGCCCAAGCACCCTCGGCACCACGGCCTGTGCCTGACCCGAAAGCTGCTCGTACACCGCGGTGATCAGCGGATGCTCGCCGGGTTTCCAGACGTCGCGCATTGCGGGAAAACGCTCGACGAAATGATCGATGCCCGATTCCCATGTCTCGATGTACTTGGGCATCACCACGATCAGGGACCTGGTCTGCTCGATGACCGGCGGGAGAAGGATCGCGAAAAGTCCGAAGAGCACCGCCGCGGATCCCACGACGGCCAGAAAGAACGCGATCCTTGGCGGCACTCGGCCGTGCTGCACCAGCACGTCTCTTACAGCGCCCAGATAAAGCGAGAGGACGATCGCGATGAAGAGGAGGAGGAATACGTCCGCCGTCACTCCGAGCATCCAGAGGAGCAGCAGGGTCAGAATCACACCGGTGAGAATTGGTGCGACTTTGACCCTCTCGAACGCCGCGGACCCGCTAGCCAATTTTATTTGTTCTCGTCGTGGATCTCTTCGACCTCGACGGATTCCTCTTCGGCCTGCTTTCCGGCACCGAGTGCCTTGTTGTTTACCTGCGTTCCCGCGGGGAGCACGCCCATCTTCTGCTTCAGCTGAATCAGCTGCATCTCGGCCGAGATGTTGGCCCCTCCGGCCTCGAGCTTCTTGAAATCGCTCGCGAGCCTGTCGCCCGAAAATTCTTCCTCGATCTCGGCGTGCGCCCGCACGCTCCGCTCGTTGTTCTCGATTTTCTCTTCCATGCGCGCGAACGCCTCGAATGCCGATTTCTCGGAGATGTGCGACATCGTCTCGTTGATGCGACGCTGCGCATCCGCTCTACGCTGCTTGGCGAGCAGAAGATTCTTCTTGCGGTTCGCCTCTTCGATGTTGTCGTTGAGGCTGCGGAGCGAATCCTTTAGCCGATCGGTTTCCTGCTTGTGCGCCTGCCAGGTGAGATTGAGCTGGTCGCCGCGCTGCAGGTGCTCCGTCCGGCGAATCAGCGCCTGCTTCGCGAGATCGTCCTGACTCTGCTGCACCGCGAGCATCGCCCTTCGCTCCCAGTCTTCGGCTTCTTTGAGCTCCTGTCTGGTCTGATCCTGGAGCCGCTTCTCATCAGCGATCGCCGCCGCAACCTGCTGCTTGGCTTTCACCAGCTGCGATCTCATGTCGAGGATGATCTGATTCAGCATCTTCTCGGGCTGCTCGAATTCCGAGATCACCGCGTTGACGTTGGAGCGGAAAAGCATCGCTATTCGATCGAAGATATTCATGTTCTTTGGGATTAAGGCCTGGCGCTATGAAGATACGGCTTTCGGTCTTTGCTCACTAGTAAATGGTCATGCGTCAGAACGTTTGATCTGGTACAGCCTCTCCTTTGCCAGACGGCGACCCGTTGGCGTCGCCGCCAGCCCGCCGCCGGCGGTCTCCCGGTAGCGGACATCCATCTCACGGCCGATCTCGCCCATCACGTCGATCACTTCGTCGACGGGAATCGCGAAAGTGATTCCCGCGAGAGCCATCTCGATTCCCGCGAGAGCGATCGCAGATCCAGTTGCATTCCGGAACACGCACGGCAGCTCGACGAGCCCACCCAACGGATCGCAAACCAGACCGAGCGTTCCCTGCATCGTGAGCGCGACCGCATGACCAACCTGTGAAGGAGTTCCACCAAGCATCTCGGTAGCGGCGCCTGCCGCCATTCCCGCCGCCGCGCCAGTCTCCGCCTGACATCCGCCTTCAGCACCCGATAGCGACGCTCGCTCGGCCACCACCGCACCGATCAACGCCGCCGTGGCCAGTCCGTCCACGACTTTTTCGTCCGGCACGGACCTCGCTTTCGCGAGGCCGGTCAGGATCGCGGGCAAGACGCCCGCGCCGCCGGCGGTCGGAGCAGCAACGATCACTCCCATGGCAGCATTCACTTCCTGCACCGCCAGCGCGCGGGTGAGAATGTCGCGAAAGGGAGTATTGGCGAGAGGCCCCTTCTCGCTGCCACGCAGCTTTGCCGCGTCACCGCCAACAAGTCCTGATGCAGAATAAAGATCACCAACCACTCCTTTTTCGATCGCACTGCGCATCACATCCAGCGCCCGCTGCAATGCCGCGCGAATTTCCTCAACAGGCCGTCCCTGATCGCGGGCCTCGGTCGCGAGCGCAATCCGCGCCAGCGATTGCTTCTCCTTCTCAGCATCCCGAATGGCGTCGGCGAGTGCCTTGTACATCAGCCGCCGCTAACCTTGTCGAGCCGGCGAGTCCATCGCACCCAGTCCAGCGCGCGCAGCTCCGCGCCTGCTTTTTTGTCCGGGAGCTCGTCGCATTCGATCACCATGAACGCGTCGCCGCCGCGCTCCTTTCTGGTCAGCCTGAGAGTCGCGATGTTGATGTCGTGTTCGGCGAGAATTCCGGTGATTCTGGCGATCGAGCCCTTCCTATCCTCAGCTACGAGGACGATCGTGTGGAAGTTTCCCGTGACTTCGACCGGATAGCCATCGATTTCCTGGACCATAATCCGACCGGCGCCGAGGGAGGAGCCAAGCATAGTGGCGTTGTTGCCATTGAGCTCGAGGGAGATTCGCACGGTGTTCGGGTGTGCGGCGTCGGCGATCGTCGTCTTCTCAAACTTGTAGTCGAGGCCTTCGCGCTCGGCGATCTGGAGCGAATCACGAATTCTCTCGTCGTCCGGACGAAATCCGAGCAATCCGGCGACGAGCGCTTTGTCGGTGCCGTGACCTTCACCAGTGCGAGCGAACGAACCATGGAGCTGGAGCAGCCCCGACTGCGGGGTTCCTCCGATCAGACACCGCGCGAGCAATCCGAGCCGGCACGCCCCGGCGGTGTGGGAAGAGGACGGGCCGACCATTACTGGGCCGATTATGTCTAGCAAGCTCACCATGCCTTCCTCCCGTCTCTCCTTTTAGAACCGCAACTACAACCGAACACTACACACTGCCGGCTGATCGCTCCCAGCTTATCGCTTCCGGCTTTTCCTTCAGGGCAATCGCTCGGCGGCCTTTCCCGGTCTTCTTCCTGCCGAGTAGCGCTCGCAGATATTGGCCAGTGTAAGATTCCTTTACATCCGCGACGTCTTCCGGAGTTCCAGCAGCAACTACATCGCCGCCGCGTAGCCCACCCTCCGGCCCGAGATCGATGATCCAGTCGGCCGTCTTGATTACGTCGAGGTTGTGCTCAATGACGAGTACCGTGTTGCCACGGTCAACAAGGCGGTGCAGCACGCTCATTAGCATCCGCACGTCCTCGAAGTGGAGACCGGTCGTTGGCTCGTCGAGGATGTAGAAGGTTCGGCCGGTATCGCGTTTCGAGAGCTCCGCGGCCAGCTTCACCCGTTGGGCCTCTCCGCCCGAGAGCGTCGTCGCAGATTGACCGAGGTGGATGTAGCCGAGTCCGACGTCGAACAATGTCTGGAGCTTTTGCCGGACGCGGGGCTGGTTCTCAAAGAACGCAAGCGCGTCCTCTACCGTCTGCTCGAGGACGTCAGCGATGCTCAGACCGCGGAACCGGACCTCGAGCGTCTCGCGATTGTACCGCTTGCCCTTGCACACATCGCAGGGCACGTAGACGTCTGGCAGAAAATGCATCTCGATCTTGACGAGGCCGTCGCCTTCGCACGCCTCGCAGCGGCCTCCCTTCACGTTGAACGAAAATCTCCCCGGACCGTAGCCGCGAATCTTCGCCTCCGGCAGCTCGGCGAAGAGCTCCCTGATTGGCGTGAACAAACCGGTGTACGTCGCCGGATTGGAGCGCGGCGTTCGGCCGATCGGGCTCTGGTCGATGTCGATGACTTTGTCGAGGTGCTCGAATCCCGTGATGCGCTTGTACGCTCCCGGGATGACTCGCGCGCGATAGAAGTGCCTGGCCATCGCGGTATGGAGGATGTCCTCGATGAGCGTCGACTTCCCGCTACCCGAAACTCCTGTGACCGCGACGAACAAACCCAACGGAATCTCCACGTCGAGGTTGCGAAGATTGTGCTGACGAGCGCCCTCGATGCGGATGACTCGCTGCGAATCGCGGCGTCGGCGCATCTCGGGAATCGGGATCTCGGTTTCGCCGCGCAAGTATCGCCCGGTAATCGAATCCGGATTGTCGCGCACTTCGTCGACCGTACCCTCTGCGATGACGAGTCCGCCGTGCTTACCTGCGCCAGGGCCGAGGTCGATCAGGTGATCGGCTGCTTCCATCGTCTCCTCGTCGTGCTCAACGACGATAACCGTGTTGCCGAGGTCGCGAAGCTGTCGCAGGGTGTTGAGCAGACGCGCGTTGTCGCGCTGGTGCAGGCCGATCGACGGCTCGTCGAGGATGTAGAGCACTCCAACGAGCCGCGATCCGATCTGGGTCGCGAGGCGAATCCGCTGGGCTTCGCCGCCTGATAGAGATTCGGCGGCGCGTCCGAGAGTGAGATATTCGAGGCCGACGTCGTTCAGAAAGCGCAGCCGCTCGCGCACTTCCTTCAAGATCGGCCCGGCAATTTCTGGATCCAGTCCCGGCCTGCCGTTATCCCGCACTGCAACGTTCTCGAAAAACGTGAGCGCGTCCGTGATGGAGAGCTGCACGAGATCGCCGAGGTTTTGGCCGGCGACAGTGACCGCCAGGGACTCGGGCTTGAGCCTGCGCCCACCACAGGTCGTGCAGGGCTTCTCGGTCATGAACTCGTCGAGCTCCATGCGCACCGAGTCGGAATCGGTTTCGTCGTAGCGGCGCTGGATGTTGGAGAGAATTCCTTCCCAGTGGGTGCCACTCGCATCCACGCGCTGCCCCGACTTTCCGCCAGTACCATAGAGTAGCTTGTCGCGCACTTCCGGACTGAGGTTCCCCCACGGCGTGCTGAGATTGAAGCCGAATTGCTTGGCCAGACCGGGCAGAATCACCTTCTTCAGGTAGCCGTCGGGCTCACCCCATGGCAAAACGACTCCCTCGAGGATCGTAATGCTCGCATCGCCGAGCATGAGCTCTTCGCTCACTTCGCGGCGTGAGCCGAGGCCGCCGCAGGCGGGACAGGCTCCGAACGGCGAGTTGAAGGAGAAATGGCGTGGCTCGAGCTCGGGCAGGGAGATACCGCAGGTAGGGCATCCGTATTTCTCCGAAAAAAGGTGTTCCGTGTGATCGTCGTGGCGCTGCACCTCGACCAATCCTTCCGCGAGCTTGAGGGCCGTCTCGAGCGAATCGCTCAGTCGGCCGCGATCCTCGGCGCGTACGACGAGCCGGTCAACTATCACGGAGATGTTGTGGTTGATCCGTCTATTGAGCTTCGGCGGATTGGCGACCTCGATCAGCTCGCCGTCGACGATTGCGCGCACGAATCCCTGCTTGCGGGCCGCCTCGAAGAGCTCACGGAACTCGCCTTTGCGCCCCCGAACGAGTGGCGCAAGGATCTCGATCCGCGAACCTTCGGGCCACGCGAGGATCGAGTCGGCGATCTGACCCGCGCTCTGACGCTCGACGGGCCGGCCGCAATTTGGGCAGTGCGGAGTGCCGGCGCGGGCGTAGAGGAGCCGGAGGTAATCGTAGATCTCGGTGACGGTACCGACCGTCGACCGTGGGTTGTGGCCGGCGCTCTTCTGTTCTATGGAGATCGCCGGTGACAGTCCTTCGATCGAGTCGACGTCCGGCTTTTCCATAAGGCCAAGGAACTGCCGGGCGTATGCGGAGAGTGACTCGACGTACCGGCGCTGGCCCTCAGCGTAGATGGTGTCGAACGCCAGCGACGACTTGCCCGACCCCGACAGACCGGTTATGACCGTCAGCCGATCACGGGGAATCGTGACATCGATGTTTCTGAGGTTGTGCTCGCGGGCGCCGCGGATGATCAGAGATTCTTCGGGCATAGCCTTGTAA
>JBOHTC010000077.1:0-7765 GCA_050733495.1 Gemmatimonadaceae bacterium
CCCTGTAGCGTGTCGTCGCCCCAGCCCCCGGCGATCTGGTCGCTGCCCTCGCCCCCATCCACCACGTCGTTGCCATCGTCGGCCTCGATCCAATCGTCGCCCGCGCCCCCGAGGATCGTGTCGTCCCCCGCGCGCCCGGTCACCGTGTCGTCGCCGCCCTTTGCGTCGATACGGTCGGTGTAGGGTGTACCGAAGAGCGCGTCGTCGCCTTCGGTGCCGTCGATGTCGAATCCTTGCTCGAGCACGTCGTCAAGCGTCATGAAGCCGCCGCTCTGGAATTCGATCGAATCCAGCACCGGCGTGGAGAGCGGGTCTTCCAGGTCGAAGCCGAGGAACTGGATCGTGTCTCCATTTCCCACGTCCACGATGAGAGAACCGGGGCGGAATTTCACGTCAGCCGGGCTGATACCGGGGCCGAGAACCAGAACACTTGCCTCTGGATCGTCCGGGCCGGATGGGGTGTCGTCGATGATCTCGGTCCCGTCCCCCGCGTTGAATATGTAGGTGTCCTTGCCCGCCCCGCCGACCAGTACGTCTATTCCGGGACCGCCTGCCAGGGTGTCGTCACCATCGCCGCCCGAAAGCCGGTCGAAGCCATCGCCCCCATCCAGATAGTCGTTACCCTTGCCACCGACAAGCTCGTCGTCACCTGCACCACCGACAAGATAGTCGTCGCCCGAGAGGCCTGCCGCGTCCACTGAGGACGAGTCGCCGGACAGGAAGTCGTTTCCATTGCCGCCGATCAGAACGTCATTGCCCGCTTCGCCGAAAAGCACGTCGTCGCCAATTCCGCCTTCTACGTAGTCGTCGCCCGCCCCGGCGAAGATCCAGTCGTCGCCTGCCCCGCCGTAGATGATGTCCAGGCCCCCGAGCGCGTCGTCGTTGATAAGGACGATGCCGGTCGGGCTCACGGTAAAGGTAGATGTACTACCGACGTCCGCTCTCGTACGCTCTACCGACCAGCCGAGCGTAGCGGCGAAGACGGATCCGTCGCCGTAGATCGTGTCGTCGCCCGCGCCCCCGATGATGATGTCTTCGCCCACGCCACCGGCGAGGTAGTCCGCTCCCGCGTCCGAAAAGAGCACGTCGTCCCCGGCGTCGCCGGAGAGCAGATCGCCTTGTCCCGCGCGCTGCATTCCGGCTTCGCCCTGGGCAATCGCAAGATCGATCGTCAGCGCCCCGGCGTTGCTCGACTCGGCAAAAAGCGAGTCGTTGCCTTCGTTTCCTCCGAGGATGTCGTCTTCCGTGCCGCCTTCAAGCCAGTCGTCGCCCGCGCCACCGGCGACTACGTCGCTGCCTGCGCCCGCTTCCACAATGTCGTCGCCACCGACAGTGGAGGTCGTACTTGCGGCACCATCGGCATAGACCGTGTCATTGCCTCCGGCAGTGACGAAGTGCTCTACTTCGACCGCGTCCGAGCCGTAAAAAAAGTCATCGCGATCGCCTTCGAGCAGATCGGGCCGAATCGGATCACCTTGCCCGTCAGCTCGAATGGTGTTGCCGTAGGCATCGAGCTGTGTTTGAACTCCAGACTGGTTGGGGTCGCTATCCCAGTCCTGAGTGTCGCCAAGAAATGTACGAACCGCATTTGTCGGTGCACTAGGGGCGTCGATGAGTCTGATGCCCAAGTAATCAGCACTCGCAATTTCATAGTTGAAGTTTTCTACGGTGAGAGTGTTAGTTGCTCCGCCGTCAAATGATATCTGCAGATCGTTTTGAGCCGTCGCGAGTTTGGTGAACGTCAGACCGTCCGTACCAACCCATTCACCTTCACTCAACTTTACGCCAAGAGCAATTTTTTTCGCGCCATGTACTACGTATCCAGAACCATCCGAATCGTTAATGATTCCGCTTACGACGTCGTCTTCTACTACATACCGATCAAGTCCATCGCCGCCGAACATTGATATGGTGGCAAAGTCACCGACCAGATAATTAGACGCATTCGATCCAATCGCTACCGCACGCGACTCGTCTGGGGCAACAACCACAATTGCCTGCACAGGAAGACGCGCCACATACTGCGACAGCAGATCTCTACTCTCAATTGCCCAGTCAATGTCAATGTCATCTGGCGCTCGAATGACAAGTTGTCGCTGCAAAGTTGTCGACAAGTTCTTTAGTTCCGCCGGAATTCCATCTGGACCAAGAAGTGCAGTGAACTCCGCTTGAAAGCTCTGAGCGTCCGGCGCATTGGCGAACCCAGATTCGGCCGCAACGGCCACTAGCGTACCCAAGGCTAGCGCGCGTTCCGAAATCTTAAGATCTCCAAATGGATTGGCAATTGCTTGAATTGCTGACGCTATCGCCTGCGCAATTGCCGGGCTGAAGTCGCCGGACGCTGTACCTTCATATTGAAGGCGCGTATCTACAATGGCCTTTACATTCGCCTTCCGAAATTTATCAATCTCGGCACCATGAGAAAAGATCATTTTTGCGACTGATTGATTTTCGGGCCCCGCCTTCTCGGGGAGAAAGAAAAGTGCCCCTCCCCATCCACCCCAAGTAATACCCCCACTCGTTATGGCGTTACGCACATCGATTTGCAAGAATCTATACAGTTCACGAATGCCGCGATCGCTAATTATTTGCTCAGCCACTCCCTCGGCAATACCGCTCGAAACAATTTGAATGCTCACATCACTTGTACTACCGGCCGGTCCAACTGGCGGCAGAAGAAGACCCGTTTTCGTTACGGTTCTAATGTAGAGATTTGCTGCGGTGTCCGCATTGCTGTTTACCTGCGGTGCTAGGCGAAAGAACAGGGTCGTTTCGTCATCAACCCCTCCTGTCTGTTGAATGAGAGTGTTGATAACGTCGTATACAGATTGATACTTGCCGACTGTTGCGTCATCAATAAATTCCACGGCGTCCAAGGCGCCTTGGAGTTGCGCAATTTGTTGATCGTCAAAAACAATCTGAGTCGCCATTTCTATCTCCCGTTCACGCCTCGAACTTCCCACGCGTGGAGTTTTGCCCAAATCGCATCGTCAATCTCGCGCCAATGTGAAAGGTTTCTCTGAGAATAGCGGTACACAATATGCAATCGCTCAGTAGCGCTGTAGTACTGTGTCTGGCATGTTGGGTTGGAGACCATTCCGCGCTCACTATTGCCTTCGCGCGGAAACCCACTACACTCGAGAAAAAAGAATTCGCCATTGGAGCGCGCTCCTGTCCAGATGACTTGTGGGCTAGGCCCCCTCCTTCTGTAACCCTGAAGCCCAAATTGACTGAGTGACGGACTATCTTCTAAGCGCGAGCGCCTGTCGGCGAATCTCGCTGACGCGTCCCCGTACGCGCTGGGAGCTATATTTCGCAATGTTCCGTCTCGCTGAAGTATTTTGGCGGTCGTATCGACCTTCGCCACACTCACAATCTCTATTCGATGAACGTCAAATGGATCCTGCCAGTTGTCAATCGTGTATCCACCGTAATCTGGCAGGAACAAATAGAATCCAAACCCCCCTTCCTCCACCTGAATTTGGTCCGGGGCATTCAGACCCTTGGGACTCAAGTAGTTTGCGGGTATGCAGAACTCGAGATCATGGAGCAACACCCGACGCGTCTTTTTGGAGTAGAGCTCGTTCACATTGCGCCCCTCCTCTAGGATCGCATCCCCCTGTCCAGCGCTACTTCCGGCGCTTCTATCCATCCTAGGCGTTCCCTGAGCGCTCGATATTGCCAAGCCTGTGGCCAGCGATATAGCAAGCGCCACCATTCGGTAGATTGACTTGACTGAAGTGCCTGGCGCCCACTCCGTGCGGTTGCGCTTCTGTAGGCATACGCAGTACCTTGAACATGAGTTCAACGTGCGCGCCAAATCTAGGCCGAGAGCATTCGCAACCATTAGCATATGATTTGCGCCTTTTACATTTTTGTTCGTCATCACTAGATTTAGGGGTTGCTGTCATTGACCAGTCGTACCTGCACTCCTCTTTCGGTGCTTAGACTTGCCACTTCGTCAACCGCCAATCCCTTGGGGAGTAAGTGGGCGACGAATGCGATGGTTATTGAACCTTTGATCTGATTTATCGTTTGAGAGAACTTCTCGGCCGTTTGCTCATCCAGCCCGCTCGTCGCCTCATCGAATATCAATATCCGCGGCTTCTTCAACACCGCCCGTGCAATCGCCAGCCTCTGCTTTTGTCCGCCACTCAACCCCACTCCGTGCTCCCCGATCACCGTGTTGTATCCCTGCGGCAGCTTCTCGATGGTCTCGTGGATTTCCGCGACCTTGCACGCCTGCACCACGTCGTTGAACCCCGCATTGGGATTCGCCGCGATCAGGTTCTCGTAGATGGTGCCGCTGAACAAATACGTTTCCTGGGGCACGATGCCGAAGTACTGCCGCAGCTCGTTGGCCGAAAGATGGCGGATGTCGCGCCCGTCGATTTCGATGCGACCGTCGGTGGGCTGGTAGAAGCCAAGGAGCAGCTTCGCCAGCGTGCTCTTTCCCGACCCCGAAGGACCCGTGAGCACGGTGAGCTTTCCGGGCTTCAGCGTGAGGCTCAAGTTCCGGTATAGGTATGGATGCTCCAGCGAATACCGGAACGAGAGCCCCTCGATCCGCACCTCGCCCTTACCCTCCGCCGTCCGACCCGGCGTCAGCACATGCGGCTCGGCCGGTGCGTCCATGATGTCCCCGAGGCGCTTGACCGCAATGCTCGCCTGCTGGAACTCCTGCCACAGAGAGGCTAGCCGCAGCATCGGCTGAGACAGGCGGCTCGCAAACATCTGGAACGCAACCAGCATGCCAATGGTGAAGCCGTCGTTCCGCATCACCAGCAGCGCGCCGACGCAGAGGATCGCAAGGGTCATTCCCTGCTCCAGCGCGTTGGCGATCACGTTGTAGGTGTTGGAGAGTTGGCGCGTAGCAAAGCCCGCCGAGACGTAGCCTGCCAGGAGGTCGTCGTAGCGCCCTTCCAGCCGGGGCTCCATCTGGAGCGACTTCACCGTCTCGATGCCGGCGACGTACTCCGTGAGGAACGCCTGGTTCCTCGCCCCGAGCAGGAACTGCTTGTTGAGCCGCGCGCGCAGCAAAGGCGTCACCGCAACGGACAACCCCGCCACCACCAGCAGGATCCCCAACGCGATGAGGGTGAGCTGCCAGCTATAGGCGAACATCACCGCGGCGAAGACGAGCAGGAACGGAAAGTCGAGCATCACGGATACCGCCGCCCCGGCCATGAACTGGCGCACGGTCTCCACTGCGTGCACGCGCGCAATCAGTGTCCCCGTCGGCCGGTGCTCAAAGTACGGCAGGTGCAGGCGCAGGAGGTGCCGAAACAACTGGCTCCCGAGCACAGCGTCCACGCGGTTCCCTGTATGCAGGACGAAGTACTGGCGCAGCCAGCTCATCCCGGCACTGAAGAGCATGAACATCGCGAGGCCCACGGCGATGGCAATGAGCGTGCTGTCGGTCTGGTGCACCACCACCTTGTCGATGACCACCTGGGTACCGAGGGGCGTCGTCAGGCCAATGAGCTGGATAAAGAAGGAGGCAAGGAGCACGTCGCGCCAGATGCGCTTGTGCTTGAGCATCTCCGTCCAGAACCAGCGGAAGCCGAACTTGGAGGCGACCGGCGCGCCGTCGCCCTCGGGCGCCCCAGCCGATTCGTGGCGCACGAGGAGCACTTCAGGGGCGAATGTCTCCTTCAGGGACGCCGCGGGCGCGGTCTGAGGCGTCTGCGAGCCAGCGACAAAGTAGAGCAGCCGCTCCGCGTCGCGTTTCAGCAGGAGTGCGGGCTTGGGCGAATCGCCCACGACGAACCCGACGCAGGGATAGACGCCCTTCGCGAGCTTGCCCTCTCCCGTCCGAAAGCCGAACGAGCGAAGCGCCTCGACGAGCTGCCGACCCGAATGCGGCGCGGGATACTTCTGGAACAGCAGAGACGGATCAAAAGGGATGCGGTTGATCTGACAAAGGCTGCCAATAAGCCAGCCAAAGTCTTCGGCGGTGACCGCCTTGTTATGCATACCCTAGCCGCCTCCCAAGCGACTCCTGCTTGCACGAACCCTACAACGCGCTGTATTTCACGTAAACCTATTCGTTTCCGAGATATCTGCTCCGCTGCAGCGTGCCGGATAGATTGCGGTATGGAGAGGTCCGGTCTAGACCGCGCGATCTACACCAACCGGACTAGACCCACCGGAGCAACCATCGGACCGTAATGCATAATCGCCCCAAGGAGGAGGACCCTGGGTGAAGGCACCGCCGTTCGCCTACGCCAAGCCGCGCACGCTTTCCGAAGCGCTCGAGCTCGCCGCGCGCCCCGGCGCGAAGCTGCTCGCGGGCGGCCAGAGCCTGATTCCCTCGCTCAATCTGCGCCTTTCAAGCCCCGACCTGCTCGTTGACATCAACGGTCTCGCCGAGCTGAAGGGCATCACGCACGAAGGCGGCGTCATTCGTATCGGCGCGCTCGTTACGCACGCCGAGATTGGAAGTTCCGACGTAGTGAGCAAGCACGTGCCGCTGCTCGCCGAGGCGGTGCCGCATATCGCGCACCCCGCAATCCGCAATCGCGGCACGATCGGCGGCTCGATCGCGCTCGCTGACCCGGCGGCCGAGTACCCGGCCTGCGCTCTTGCTCTGGAAGCAACCATCTCCGTCCAGAACGCGAAAGGCTCGCGCCGCATCGCGGCGAAGGATTTCTTCAAGGGCCTGTTCGAGACCGAACTGAAGGACGGCGAGATCCTGACCGGCGTGGAGTTCCCGGCGCAGAAGAAGGGCGAGAAGTCCGCCTTCCTCGAGCTTGCGCGGCGTCACGGCGACTACGCGACCGTAGGACTTGCGGCCTTCGCCTCGAATGGCACGAAGCGACTCGCCTACTTCGGCGCCGCGGACCGCGCGGTGCTCGCGGCGCAGGCCGCCAAGGCCGCGGACCTCGAATCGGCGAAGCAAGCGCTGTCGAAGGACCTGCAACCGCCCGCCGACCTCCACCACTCCTCTGCCACCAAGCTCCACCTCGCGAGGGTGCTCCTCGAGCGCGCATGGACCAGGCTCTAGACGCGAAGATGACGGTGAACGGCCAGGCCGTCGCGCGGCGCATCCCGACGCGCATGAGCCTGGTGGACTTCCTGCGCGAGGAGCTCGGGCTCACGGGCTCGCACGTGGGCTGCGAGCACGGGGTGTGCGGCGCGTGCACGGTACGCGTGGACGGCGAGATCGTGCGCGGGTGCCTGATGCTCGCGGTGCAGGCCGACGGCTGCGCGGTGGAGACGATCGAAGGACTGTCGGACTCCGGCGAGCTTGCGAAGCTGCAGAAGGCCTTCCACGAGAGGAACGCGCTGCAGTGCGGCTTCTGCACACCCGGGATGCTGCTCGCGGCGCGCGACCTGCTGAAGAAGAATCCGAAGCCCGATCGCGACGAGATCCGCGCGCACCTCGCGGGCAACTACTGCCGCTGCACGGGCTACCAGGCGATTGTCGACGCGGTTGAAGACGTGGTGAAGCATGGGTAAGGCCGAGCTCCCGCTGCACGCGCCGGGCACGAAGACCGACAAGGGCTACATCGGCCTGAGCATTCCGCGCCCGAACGCGCAGCGCCTGCTGCAGGGACGCGGGACCTATACGGACGACCTGCGCTTTCCCCGCCTCGCGCACGTCGCGTTCTTCAGGAGCCCGCACGCGCACGCGAAGATCAAGAAGCTGGATTTCTCGAAGGCACTGAAGTCGCCCGGCGTGATCGGCGTCTTCGACGGCCGCGCCGTGGCCGAATACTGCACGCCCTGGGTCGCGGTGCTCGCGCACCTGAAGGGCATCAAG
>JBOHTC010000078.1:0-12475 GCA_050733495.1 Gemmatimonadaceae bacterium
CTGGGGAGAATTCCAGGCGATCCGGCAGGAAATCCTCCTGCAATTCATGGACGTAGTTGAGAAAGCGGGGAGCTCGTTTGCCTTCCCAACGCAGACGGTGCACCTCGGCGCAGCGTCGCCGCCCGCCGGAGCCGCTACCGCTCGAGTTTGAGCTGACCTACGGGGGCGAGCTGCAAGAGCTGGCCATTGGACGATTCTAAAAATCGGTTCATATTAGCCACACAATTGACTGGGGGTTTACCATGAAGTCCGCCCGCTTCGCGGCTATCACCGTAGCCGCACTCACCACGCTCGCTGCGTGCTCTGAGAATCCGCTCGCCCCCGCATCCGAGCGAAGTGCTTCGATCCTACCATCATCCAGCAGGGCAGCACCACGATATACGTTCATGCAGCTCGATGTGCCCGGGGCTACTGCGACGATTCCATCGGGCATAAATGCCGCCGGTGAAGTCGTCGGGTGGTACAGCCAGGCTGGCGTCACGCGCGGATTTACTTATTTCGACGGCGTGCTCACGCCAAATATCGTTTACCCAGGCGCCGCATTCACGCAGCTGCGCGGCATTGCCCCGGGTGGCGATATCGTCGGCTCCTATCGGAATCCCGGTGAGCCCACCGTCAATCTCCACGGATTCGTGCTGACGACCGATGGAACTTTCATCCCCGTCAACTATCCGGGCCACACCAATCACATCTCCCAGCGCCTCCTGCCCGATGGGACGATACTCGGCTGCTTCCACGACACCGACCAGATGGTGACGATGAAGGGCGTCGAAATCTCGCGCAAGGCTTACATGCCGAACGCGAATACGTCGAGCGCAAGTGGATATTCGTCGATCGACGCTTTCGCGAGCATGACGAACGGCGGCACGCCTGGCGGCAATACCGTCGCCGGTCTGTACACGGATATGGAGAGCGGCCAGTCACGCGGGTTCGTGATCGATCACGGCACGTTCGCCGGTTTCGATGTTCCGGGCAGCGATGGCACCAACGCGTGGGACATGAATCCTTCCGGCACCATCGTCGGACTGTTCGCGGCGGCAGAGGATGGCAGCACTCATGGATTTGTCCTGGAGCACTGGCGGATTTCCGACGGCGCTGTCGTGGGTCAATTTACGACGATCGATTACCCGCTCTCGGCAACTACGATCGCTCCGTACACCGACGTGTTCGGGATCAACGTCGCCGGCGATCTGGTCGGAAAGTACCGCGACACCCCGACGGGCCCGCCGCACGGATACATCGCGACGCGGCAAACGGAATAAGCGATTGAAGGCGGAGAGTCCGGGCACCGATCACCCGGACCCTTCGCCGCCGTCGCGAGCTTCCTCTATCGAGCGGCCACGTACCGTTTTGCAGCGAGTAACTCCGGCCGCGTACCATCGCCGTGCTGCATTAAGGTGATGTACTGCGAGTAGAGTCGTGCGGCACCAACCGCATCACCCGACTGAGCGGCCGCATCCCCTGCGCCGTACAGGCTTCGCGCTCGATTGGGATTGCGGCGCAGCGCTACTTCATACGCTTTCCTTGCCTCACTCGGCTTGCCGACCGCCAGCAGTAGATCACCCTCCAACTCGGTGGCAGGCAAGAGCGCAGTCTCCGACGCATCGTTCTCGTTGTCGGCGCCCTGACGAGCGAGGCGCACGGCTTCGTCGCGATTGCCCAGCGCGAGCTGAAGCCACGCCGACGCGGTTGTCGCCAGATTCTTCACTTGTCTGGACGCGGCGGTGTCTCTACGCTGAGAGTAATAATCGGCCAGCGAGTCGAGGCGCATCACTTCCATGCGTGCCGTCGCCGGATCGCCACTGCGGCCGCTCCCGACGGCACGCGTAAAGGCGAGAATCATCTCGGAAAACGCGGAAGTGCTGTCGGGCGGTGTGGTCAGACGAAGATGCGCTGCCTCGCGCCATTGACCCGTCTCTACCAGCTGGCGCGCCGAGAAGTATGCCTGGTAGAAACGCAGGAGCGACGGCCTGGCATGGGCGATTTTCTCGATGTGCGCGACTTTGTCGACGATTTTCTGTGCGTCGCCGTCGCGTCCTTCCTGCAGATATGCGTACTGCAAAAAGTCCATGGTATGCAGGGTGTGCGACCATTCTCCGTCCATCTTCTCGGCGCGGGCGTACGCAGTGCCTGTTTCGGTGGCGAGGATGTTGGATGCGATGACATCGTCCCAGAGCCCGAGTAGCATGAAGATGTGCGACGGTATGTGCTGGGCGTGAGGAATCGCCGGTGCCAGCTGCGCGTAACGTCGCGCCGCCTCGAGTGCCAGTGGAGCGAGCTGCGGCGCATCGTTGGCGTGGATGATGTAGTGGAAGAGACCAGGATGGTTCGGATACTTCGCAACGAGGGGAAGAAGAACCGAATCGGCGCGTTTTTGCTCGGTGAAAGTGGTATCGCCGTAAGGCGCTGCGGCAATGATCGAGAGGCCGTAGAAGATTTTTGCTTCGTCGTCCGCCGGGAATTTGCGCGTCAAGTCTCTCATTGCGTCGCGATAAGCATGAAGCCGCTCATTGGGAGTCACCGTGACCGCTGGCGCTACAGGCTTGACTTCGTAGTATTGCGCCAGCGCGTCGATGTAAGCGCGCTCGCGCGGAGTCGTTGAACGGGATTGGCGGCCGGTGTTCAGTGCTGTGAGCGCCTCGCGGCGGGCTGCGCTATCCGGATTTTCCCACAGTTCCTGGAAAAGACTCATGGCGTGACCCCAGTGCGCCATCGCACAGGCGGGATCGGCGGCTGAAGCTGCGTCGAATTCCTTGGTCGCTTCCTCGTACCAGAAGGAGTGGAGCAGCGCGACTCCCTTCTCGAAATCGACCTGCGCTTTCGCCGAGCACGAGGTTGGGAACGCAACGCGTCCGATGTTGGTTGGACGGCTACCCTCCTCGTGATGGGAGTGATCGATCTGGGCGGGCGCGTTCTGGAGCGGAAGTGTCAGCAACGCGATGCTGGCGGCGAGTGCGAAGGCGTTCACTGACATGGCTGTCCTGGGATAGGCTGGTGGCAAGAGTTGCACTCACCGAGCGGGAAGTCAAGCAGACGCGACGGGGCGCGAACCGCAAACTTAAAAACTACCGGCCGGCGGCTTTTGGCCGAACCGGCTTGTGGCATCGGGCTTTTTTGGGTGGCGGTCGGGGGGAAAGGATGGCAATTACGCCCGCACCGAATCCACGAACGCCACCTCGAAGGGCCCGTAGCCACGCAGCCCGTTCGGCCAAAAGCCGCCTGCCGGTAGTTTTTAAGTTGCAGTAAAAAGCAGTCTCGGCCTGACCTACGCTTCGCCGCAACCTCTCACCCCGTGTGAAAGGCGCGTTGATGCCTCGCCTCGTCGATACTTACTCGAACATGTAAGCGATATCCGACGCGCTCGTTGGGTACGCGTATATCATGTGAGCCAGATCCGACGCCGTCAGATCGTTGCGGATAGCGAGCGCGAAGACGTTTATGACTTCGTCGGCGTGCGGGCCGAGCAGATGGGCGCCGAGCACTCTGCCGGTGCTTTCATCCGCAATGGTCTTGTACATCGCGGCCGATTCATTGACCCGTCGATTGGAGAACCATCCCCCGGTCTGCTCGGATTTGACGCGCACCTTGAGGCCCCTGCGTTTTGCTTCTTCCTCAGTGGGTCCGACTGCTGCCAGCGGCGGTGTCGTGAAGACGACACTCGAGACGCCCCGATAGTCGGGACGTTTTCTGTTTCCCTGAAGCAGATTCGAGGCGACGATCAGGCTCTGGTGCGTGGCGACCGGCGTCAGCGGCAACGCTCCCGGCGATGCCACAGCGTCACCTGCCGCATAGACCCTGGGATTGGTGGTAGACTGCAGGAACTCATTGACCGTGACAGCTCCCCGCTCATCGGTCCTCACGTTGGCCTTAGCGAGAGCCAGATCCCCGGTTTTCGGGCTACGGCCAGCCCCATGAATCACCAGATCTGTCGCAACCGAGCCATCGCCGCTCGGCCCACCAAACTTCACGCGGAATTCCTTGCCCGCGCGCTCGACACCGTGCACCGGAAAATCCAGCCTGATGTCGACGCCCACATCGCGGGTGTGCTCGATCAGTCGAGCGACCAGATCGCGGTCAAATTGCCTGAGCGGCTGGCCGCGGCCGGGCATTGTCACTTTGGCGCCGGTGCGCGCCGCGATGTGGGCGAACTCGAACGCAATGAAGCCGGCGCCGATCAGCGCAATCTTCTGCGGCAGCTCGTCGAGATCGAGAAAATCGGTGCTCGTCCTGACGTGATCTTCTCCCGGTATTCGTAGAGGAGTCGGTTGCGCTCCACTCGCGATGACGAAGAACTTGGACTCCAGCTCCTCGCCGTCGACCGCGAATCGCTCGGAGCTGGTGAAGCGCCCGACGCCGTGATACGTCACGATTCCGAGCTTCTCGAAGGTCGACTCCGTTTTCTGCGGCACTGGATCGGTGAAGCCGCGCTTGAACTTCATCAGCGCCGACCAATCGAGGCGCGCATCCCCTGCGACTCCTCGGCCGGTCATGCGCCGGTGCGAGTCGATCAGGTCGGAGACTCCTACCAGAACTTTTTTTGGGTCGCAGCCGCGCAGCGCACACGTTCCGCCATATGGCTCATCATCGACGACGGCGACGCGCCAACCGGATTTCGCGCATCTCGTCGCGACGCCCGATGCGCCCGCTCCCGTGCCGATGACGACTAGATCGTAAGATTTCACCGTTTCAGCGACAGCCCTTCCGGTCCGGATCGGCCTGCATCGACGGACATCTCACGCTGCCGTAAGAGCAGAACACGCAGCAGTCGCCGGCGAGAGGTCTCAGCACATCGCCGCAATGGGTGCACTCGTAGAAGAACTGACACGCATCGGTTGGCATTTGCTCCTCGCGCTCACCGCCACACCTGGGGCAACGAATGGTGGACATGAGCCGGACGGAATCTTTGATCGTCATTGCACCTGGAGTGCCGCGTTGGCTTGCGCGGCAAAGACATCGGGGTCGAGATATTTGTCCTCGTCCAGTCCGCCGAGCTGGTGCATCCAGAAGCGCGGCGTTGGAGGCAGCTCGCCGGTCCATTTGGCGGAGCGGTCGTACACGAAATAGACGTCCCAGGCGTCCTCGTTTATTCCCAGTACCTGTCGCCACTGCTGCATCGTCGCACCAGTGCCATCCCAGAAATGCATCGCGCGGAGATCGGGAACGATACGCGTGGCGACACCAACGTCCTTCTCGGTGGCGCCTTTCTTCGGCACCCAGACCACGTAGGCGCGGAGCGTTGTGTCCGGCTGCTTAGCGAGCAGCGATTTCTCGACTCCGGAGGCCCCCGGAGACACGTCCCTCACGTTGGCGAAACCAACATCACCACGCGCACCATCCCACTGTCGGCGTTGAATGCCGCGCGGAGCTGCTCGGCCTCTGATCCCAGGGTTGTGTGTGGTCGATCGGATCCCGGCGGCTGACACGCGGCGAGCGCGGTCACAGATGCAATGGCGGAGAGTCTTGAGATACGGTGCATGATTATCGTCTGAAGAGAACGGCGGCGCCAATCCAGACGACGGCGGCCACCCACAGCGTGTTGCGCGCGAATCGTCCGAGCCGTGTCGGACACGCCGCGCCTACCCGCACCCGTCGGGTTCCGTAGACACGCCAGAACCCGTAAAGAATCAACACCAGCGAGGCGAGCAGCAGATACGGCCGGTACGGTTTGAGCGAAGCGGCGGCGAGAGCGCCGCCGGCGCCAAACAGCGCGACCGTCGACGGCCCAATGCAGCAAAGCGCCGCGAAAAAAGCCGCGATCGCTGCGCCAAGGCCGCCGGTGGCAGAGCCGAGCACGCCGAGCGACGAGCCGGGTTGTGGAGTGTCGTCGGTCGAACGCTCCACTTCCATCTCGCCGCGCCAACGTGCGTTTTCCGGCGCCGTCACTTGCTCCCGCAGCAGTTACCGCAACAGGTGCCGCCCGTCTCGCAGCTGCAGCCGCAGTTGGGGCAATCGCAGCAGCAAAGTTCGCTAGTCATATACATATCCTCCTAAAGAATTGGGTAAACGGCGGCCGAGGTGGCCGCTTCAATCATGACCATCGGTGAGCGCCTCGATGATCGGACATTCGTGATTCTCATCGCCGTTCCTGCACGCCTCGACCAGCTCGGCGAGAGTTTGTCGCATGGCGGTGAGTCGTCGCACCCGCCGGTCGATCTCTTTTATCTTGGCGAGCGACAGAGTCGCGGCCCGCGAGCAGCTCTTCGGATTCCTGCGCAGCGCAATGAGCTCGGCGATGTCGCGAAGAGTGAAGCCGAGCTCTTTCGCGTGCCTGATGAAGTGAACGAGCTGCACAGTCTCAGCGTCGTACTGGCGATAACCCGAGGGCCGGCGCGGTGGTTTGGGGAGGAGTCCCGTCCGCTCGTAGTAGCGGAGCGTCTGGATATTGACGCCGGCGAGCTCCGCGGCCTCGCCAATTCTCATCGAAGACGCACTCGAGTGATTCACAATCGAATCATAACCTTATACGAAGGTATAGGGTCAAGTCCGAGGCTGTGGCCAGGACGGAACTATCGTGCACCGGTCGGCGTGCTGCATGGAGTCACCAGAACGACGAACCGCAACTCAAAACTACCGGCAGGCGGAAGAGCGAACTGCAGCTTAAAAACTACCGGCTGGCGGAAGAGCGAACTGCAACTTAAAAACTACCGGCAGGCCGCTGACGGCCGAACCGGCTCTTGGCAGCGGGCTTATCGGAGTGGCGGTCGGGTTGAAAAAGATGGCAATTATGCCCTCACCGAATCCACGAACGCCACCTCGAAGGGCCCGTAGCACGCAGCCGGCTCGGCCAAAAGCCGCCTGCTGGTAGTTTTTAAGTTGAGAGATGACGGCTCGGCCTCGTTCCTTTTTTGATGCTGAACGTTGCGCCGCCGCTAATTCAAAGCTCCCGAGCTGGTTGTCTCTGAAACTCGAATCGCAGAAATCGATCGTAGAGCGTCGTCACCCGGAATTCCGTCGATTCCTTCCAGCGTTCTTCCGCTGGCAACACACGCTCCCCCAGCAATCCGAATTGAACGAGTGGACCGAGCACGCGATGGTGGAACGCGTAGTAGCGGAAGTCCACGTTGTGGGACTCCCACTCGGTCGGCGGGTCTTTGGCGCTGGCGAGCCACGCCGTTTCGGCGAGCGCCTCGGCTGATCGCCAGTCTCGAGCGCCCGATCGAAGCTTGTAGAATGAGTAGGCGATGGTCGCCTGGAGATCGGCGTGGCGGTCGTCCGCGCTGAACACGCGAAGATCGAGCTCCCGAAAGAATGTCAGAAAGAGTAGCGCGTACAACTCGCCGGCCCGATCGGGGTGCAGGAGCTCGCGCCCACGCGCAGTGATCCGCAACCCTTTCCGTCGCATGAGCAGTCCGCCGAACATCATGGTGTGCCGCAGAGCTGGGAGCCAGACGACGTCGCCCTCGTTGAGCGGAGGAGGCTCACCGATATCGACGGCGATGCGTTCCTGCGCTGGCATTCGGAGACGCGGCAGCAGTCTCGCTACGACTGCGCGAGGTAGATTGTGGGCGGCTGTTTCCTTCACGGGCCCTTCGCTGGCGACGAAGTCCAGCAACGTTCGCGCATCGGCGAGGAGCGGGGCGCCGGCGAGCTCGTTCACCGAGAGCGGTTGAGGCCGGAGTGCGCCCGTCGATATCCAATCACCGTCCAGGAGCTGAGCCATCTCGTCGGGCGAAACGCCTCCGAGCGCCGCCTGTGGGGTGGCGTTGTACTCGTGCATACGGGCGGTCAGCACGCGGTTGATCTCTTCGATGGACGCAAAAGGGGCGGCCCGCCCGACCTCGTCGAGGATGCGCTGCAATTCAGGAGGACGCGGAGACATTAAGGAGAGCAACCGACCGCAGAATCCCGTCTACTTCTCGGCTTCAGGCTGATGCTGTCCAGATGGTTGCGGCGGTATTTGCTGGGAGCCGAACCAAAAAGGGGACGTCTTTCGCGACTCTGCTCGCGTCCGACAGTCCGATTCAGATCGGCCGCGAATAGCTTCCATTGATGAACGGCGCCTACGTGCGCCATTCAGATTGAGACTGGTTTAGAGACCATCAGCTTCGGTTGCGGCGAAGCCACGCGTTATTGAACTCATGCTAGCCATGAACTCCTTGTCCTGCGCAGCCTCCTCGTACGCGGAATACAGACCTGAACGCTTGGTCCGAGCGAGTTTTTCTTCCAGAGCGGACTCGACAAACGCGCTCAGATTCTCGGCCGTGCCGGCGCGTACCATCTCCTAAGCCGTTTCCAGAATGTCGGCTCGGAGCGACAGGGAAGTTTTTTCTCGGGGTGCTTGGCGTCGCCGTCTGCGACGCAAGACGGGAACGGGGGCAGCCTGCGGAGGCATCTTGACTCCTGACAAAGGATCAATCGTAACTATGACGATTGGTAATACCAATGGCCAATACAATAGGCTTTCGTTTGGTGAGTTGGGCAGTCAATTCGGGCTAACTCGCACGGATGTAGGCCTCTGGCAGGAAATGCCGGCTGTCTCGTTCTATCTGGAACGCCGAGATGACGGCTCGGCCTCGTTCCTTTTTTGATGCTGAACGTAAGCCTTGAGGACCTCGTTGATGCGTGTCTGATACCACGCGCCGGCCGCGCGGAACCAGGCCAGCACATCTGAATCGAGACGCAAGGAAATCAGTTCCTTCGGAGTAACCTGGACGACCTGGCCTGCGCTTAGCCACGCCAGGTCGGCGGGCCTGTTATCGGCGTCGGCGGATGCATTTCTTTCTGCCTCTTCGTCCGTCATGGCGCGAAGCCGATACCAGTCCGTTTTACCTTTTGCGAATCGCATCATGGAAGTCGACCACGTGATCACGGAGGTCTGTTCGGTTCTTGGCCGGGTCCCAGTCAAACTCCAGACCCCCAACCTACCGAGGTGTATATACGCTTGTCGATACAGAGCGTGTCGGTGACGCCGCTCTCGGCGGTGCTCATTGCGGTCGCCGCGACGCGCTGAGGTATGATTGAGGCCAGGCGCGAGGAGCTCGCCTACAGAGACCCCAGTCCGGCGAACACCTCGTGCAGATTGATGACGACCTCCGCACCCGCGATGCGCCAGCGAATGCTATCGCGAGTCATTAGACCCTTGCCTTTGGCTGCGCAAACCTCGACGGACTCATCACGCCAGTCCACGAGCCACACCTGCTGAAGTCCGAGCGCGAAATAAGCGTCCCGCTTGAACTCGCGGTCATAGACACGCGAAGATCGGCTGAGGATTTCCACCGCGAGCCAGTGGTCGGTAATCTTGCGCCAATCCGTCATCGGACTAAAGCGAGCCGGATAGACGAGGATGTCGGGCTGTAACTGCGTCCTCGGCATCTGCACGATCGCGCCAGGTCCAACGACATGTGCGAGTCCGGGCTTTTGTAATGAGATGAACAACTCACCCTGTATTCGGTTGGCGACGATTTGATGAACCGCGGCCGCTTGCGGCGTCACCAGCAGCACTCCGTCCAGCAACTCGTAGCGGTTGCCGTCGTCCGGGAAATGCTCGAGGTCGTCGACGGTGTAGAGAGGGACGGAGATCGCCATGGCCATACGCTACACTCTCGGCATTCGGTTTGTCCACTCGGCACAGTGAACGATCGAAGCAAAGTTAAACCGCAACGTCACCATTTCCCGCTGACACGCGCGTTTCTCACGCGGCCAGACCTCAAACGGTTCGCGCCCTTACGGCAGGGTGAGGATGGAACCATCGCCGCCTGGAACAGCTCGACCGGCGAAGCTCCGCGCAGCTCGTGGGCAACCGGTCGTCAGTCGATGCCGTCTACAAGGGCATCGCGATCGCGTCGAACGGCGGGGACAACTTTCTCTACCTGACGAACTTCAAGAACAACAGCGTCGACATGTTCGACGGCGACTTTGCGTTCGTGAAGTCGTTCACCGATCCGACCGTTCCGGCCGGCTACGCGCCATTCGGCATCGCGAATATCGGAGGGCAGCTCTTCGTCACCTTCGCAAAGCAGTTAGGTCCCGACAACGAGGACAGTCGACGACGCCACCGACTGCAAAGGAATCGCGAACTGCAACTTAAAAACTACCGGCAGGCGGAAGAGCGAACTGCAACCTAAAAACTACCGGCAGGCGGCTGACGGCCGAACCGGCTTTTGGCACTGGGCTTATCGGAGTGGCGGTCGGGTTGAAAAAGATGGCAATTATGCCCTCACCGAATCCACGAACGCCGCCTCGAAGAGCCCGTAGCCACACAGCCGGTTAGGCCAAAAGCCGCCAGCCGGTAGTTTTTACGTTGCAGTTCACGATGTCGGTCGGTACGTGTTGAGGAGCACGCCCGTTGACGTGCTCGCCGTTTCAACCAGAGAGAGTCCACGCGGCGGGACGCCATTTTCAAACAGCCGCTTTCCTTCGCCGACCACTACGGGAGCGACCCAGAGTCGGTATTCGTCAACGAGGTCGGCGGCGATCAGCGTCTGCAGCAAATTACTGCTGCCCCAGATGTGGAGCTCGGGTCCGTTCGATGCCTTCAGTCGGCGAACATCTTCCACGACATCATCGCCTATGCGCACTGAAGGCTTCCAGTCGAGTTTGTCGAGTGTGCGCGTGGCGACGTATTTCGTCGCCTTGTCGAACGCCTTCGCGATGTTGCCGGTCTGTTTCGGCCAGTAGGGCAGCCAGATCTCGTAGGTGCGGCGCCCCAGAAGCAAATCGAATTCACCGGACATGATCTCGTTGATAGTCCGCAGCAGAACTTCGTCGCCGAAGGGCATCGCCCAGCCCCCCTGCGTGAATCCGTTGCTCCGATCCTCCTCGGGGCCGCCGGGACCCTGCATGACGCCGTCCACCGTGAGTTGTACAATGGCGATGAGCTTTCTCATTATTTCTCTCCACGTTTCGTTGGTTCGTACTTAGGCGACGAACGACCGAGTCGAAATTCGACAAACTCGACGGGTGTCTGACGATGCTATTGTGAGACGGGTCCGGCAAAACGCAGCCCGAAACCGTCCGGATCGAGCACAGTAAAATCTCGAAGACCGTAGTATCGATCCGCGATTGGTTGCTCGACGCGCAGCTTCAGTCGCTGAACGAGCTCCCACATTGCATCGACGTGGGACGTAAGAATGCGCACGTTCGCCCGTGCGGGCCCGGGTGCGGGCGCCAGGTCCGAGCGTTGATCGAGAAAGAATTCCTTTCCTTCCCAGCTCAGTACCGCGAAGCTCCCATCGCGCCGGTCCAGAGTGAATCCGAGTGCGGTGTAAATCGCGAGCGATCGTTCGAGGTCGCGGACCATTATCTCGACCACGAGCTGATCGCCGAGCTGAGTCAATTCCATTTGAAGCTGCTCCGAGCGCGCCAGTAGTCGGCGGAAGTAATTGAAAACGTGCGGAGCTCCTCGTCGAGCTCGGCGTCGTAGTCAAACCCTATCGCGGCGACATTCGCCTGGATCTGCGCGACCGTCGCTGCTCCGCTCAAGACGATATCGGCCCAGGGCCGAGCGAGGGCAGCGGCCAGCGCGAGCATATCTATAGTAGTGGCTCGGCGCTCGGCGATTTTTCGGATTCCCTCGACAAGCGGCGATAGAAGGGTGTCGGGCTCTCGATTTCCGTGAGTGAGGCGGCCGTTGGCGAGCGCTTCCTTGACGACGACCTTCATACCGGCGGCGTGTGCGTCGCTCAACGCCGACTCGGCGCCTCGCTCGAAAAGATTCCAGGTCGCCTGCACCGAATCGAAGACTCGTTGGCCGTCGCGGCGCACCTCGAGAGATTTCCGAATCGCGATGTCCTGGCCGGGTCCGCTGACGGTCAGCCCTGCTCTGATTCCCTTCTCTCTCAATCGCGCAATCGCATCGATGAGCGCGTCGTCTTCCAGTGTTTTGCTCTCGGCGGTGACGGAATGGATTTGATAGAGTGACAGGTACGGGCCGAGTCTTTCGCGGGTCTCGGAGAGCTGGCGATTGAATGTTGGGAGGGAGTGGTCCTTGATCTCGTGCTGGTCGGCGGTCGTCGACCAGCCGGCGGTGTAGGTGTAGCCCCATTTCGATGCGACGGCTACTTCGCCTGGCTCAATCGCGCGCTTCTTCAGCCACGAGGCGACAAAATCTTCGGCGCGTCCGTAGGAACGTGCGCAATCGAAGTAGCGGACTCCGGCATCAAACGCCGCATCGAGTACACTGTGGGCGTGAGATTCCATGGCCGCCGGATCGTAATCGCGGCCGAGGGCGGTGGCGTGATCGAGTGTTACGTATCCGGGCCGTCCGAGGGCGGCGGTGCCGAGGCCGAGTTGAGTGGACATTGCTGGAACATAAGCAGGAGCGCGGGCGGCTCATCGCGGCGCGGGCGAGGATTGGCATATCGTGTTCTGCTGCTGTTACTACAACTGAACGCGTGCGAGGTGTGAGCAACGACGATGGGAGTGACGGGTGACTGCGGTGGCGACGGGTCGGCGTGGCAACGTGCCCTAAGGAGAAGAGAACGGTCCCTAGGTAGTGAACCCGCATCTGACCACGGTCTTGCTCACACCTGGCACC
>JBOHTC010000079.1:0-8350 GCA_050733495.1 Gemmatimonadaceae bacterium
CCCGTAACCCACCTTCAGGCGCCGTTGCAGCAGCGACGTCGAGCCCTGCTGGTGCTGAATGACAACCTCCGCCGCCTCGCGAAATAGCTTGTCGCGATCGGCGTCGTCGAGATTGTCTCCGTCCGCAGCGCTCGCCTCCTCCGCCTCCTTGCGCCGGATCGATTCGATGATGTCGGGCTCGCTCGAGGACGGCTCCTCGAGAATTAGACCTTGCGCCTCGAACGCCGCCTTTCTCTCCTCGCGGCGGAACTCGTACCATCCCATCAGGCGCTCCGTGTCCTCGCTCGAGATGTACGCGCCCTGCAAGCGCGACGGCTCCGACTTTCCCGGCGGAATGAAGAGCATGTCGCCGTTTCCGAGGAGTGACTCGGCGCCCATACCGTCGAGAATCGTGCGGCTGTCGATCTGTGATGCAACGCGAAATGCAATTCTGCTCGGGAAATTGGCTTTGATCAGACCGGTGATGACGTTCACACTCGGGCGCTGCGTCGCGAGAATGAGATGGATTCCGATCGCCCGTGCCTTCTGCGCGAGCATGGCAAGCGGCGTCTCGATCTCGCCCTGCACGGTCATCATGAGATCGGCGAGCTCGTCGATGATGACCACGATGTAGGGCACGATTCCGCCCTTGTACTCGAGATCCTCGAATGCGACGTCGTTGCGCTTCGCGTTCCTTAGCTTCGCACCTTCCTGAACTTTGCGGTTGAAGTCCTGAATGTTGCGCGCGCCATTGGCGGCGAGGAGCTCGTAACGATCCTGCATCTCGAGCACTGCCCACTTGAGCACAGCGGCCGCATCGCGATTGTCCGTCACCACTTTGTGGCGGAGGTGCGGCAGCACGTTGTACACAGAGAGCTCGACCATTTTGGGGTCGACCATCAGGAACCGCAGCGTCGTCGGCGTGTGCCGATAGACGAGACTCGTGATCAGCGTGTTGATGCAAACCGACTTTCCTGATCCTGTCGCTCCCGCGATCAGCAGGTGCGGCATCTTCGCCAGGTCCGCGATCACCGGCCGTCCCTCGAGATCTTTGCCGAGGGCGATTGGCAGCGCCGCGCGCGCGTTCTGGAAATCGCGTGACTCGATCATCTCTCGGTACGCGACGATCTCCGGATTGGGATTCGGTACTTCCACTCCGACGGCTCCCTTCCCCGGTATCGGCGCAACGATGCGAATGCTCTGCGCGCGCATCGCCAGTGCGAGATCATTCGAGAGATTGGCGATCTGACGAACCTTCACGCCGGCGGCGGGGGCCACCTCGAATTGGGTGACGACCGGTCCGGTAGTGCGACCGACGAGATCGCCCTCGACGCGGAACGTGCGTAGCGCATCCATGAGCTTGACGCCCATCGCATCGAGCTCGCGCTTGCCGATATCCGCGTTGCGCGGCGGCGGCGGCGCAAGAAGCTCCGGCGACGGAAGATCTTCATCCGTGAATGCGACGGCTTCGCCTTCGCTTGCATCTATCTCGCCCGCGATGCGTACCGCGTGGAGCGCGGCCTGCGATGCGCGCGTCTTCCGCTCCTTCTTTCTCTCGATCGGGATCATCGGCTCTTCGCCGGCAGACACGTCGTGCATCAACGAGAGATCGACCGCGGGCATCTCGTCGGGCGACGGCTCGAGCAGAGTCGCCGTCGCACCCGCCGCCGCTCTATCCGCGACAACGATCTCCTGCGACGGATCCAGTCCCGCGCGCTCTGATGGCGTCGGTGGTGTGCCGTCCAGATGCACGACACGCTTGCCGACTATCACCCGGACGGGATTCCACGAGAGCGTCGCCGCCATGAGCGCGCTCAGGCTGATCGCCATGAGAATCCATGCGCCCGCGGAGCCGGCGAACTGCAGCACGTAGAACGCGGCGAACGATCCCCAGATCCCCGCCAGCGCTCCCGCCTCCCGCATCCCGCCTCCCGCCAACCCAAATACCACAGGCATCAGCACTACCATCCCCAGCAGAAAAACCATCCACGATCTGTCTTTGCGCTCGCCAAGACGGCCGAATAGCCGAAGCGCGTGCGCAGCCGGAGCGACGGGCAGGAGCGCGGCCGCGGGCCAGCCAAAGAACAGCGCTATCGGATGCGCGAGGAGCGCACCCATCCAACCAAAGTTGCCCCTTACTCCGGCGCCGCCGCCGATGAGGGTCGCATACCCTTGCGCGGCGAGTGCGCCGCCGAGGAAAATCGCGAAGAGGAGAAGGACGATCCCGCGAATCTCGCGGGCGAGCGCCGAGCTGGAGGGCTTATCGCTCGCGTTCCGGCCCGAGCTTGGTGACTTGCCGGTCCTGGTAGATCGGGACCACAGGATAGGCGTCCACTTCCGCGGCGGCGGCGAGGTCGTCACCAAATCCTGCCGCTTGGAGCGCTTTTCCGTGGGTCGATTCTTTGAAGGCTTTCGCGATGTTGTCGCCATATTTTCGTTCGATCAGCACTGAAGCGGACGCCGCGTCGTTCATCACTACGGAATCGGCGCGCTTTGGAATCGCCCTAACATAGCGACCCGCGCAGGCGGCGTCTTCGAGCGTGAAGCTGCCTTCCTCTCCCGCGCAAATTATCGCTATGTCCGTATTCGAGCTGGCGGCGACCTTCATCATGGCAAGGACCGCCGTGAAGTTGACGTACGAGGCTATAACTATGTCACGCGCGCCCTGGACCCCGAGGAGGGCACGCGTGCCGTTGGTGGTCGTGATGAGGATGGTTTTCCCTCTGACGGCCTTCTGGGTGAAGCTCTGCGGCGAGTTCCCGAGATCGAAACCCGGGATCGGATGCATCTTCTGCTCGCCCGCCAGGATGACCGCCGATCTCTCGAATTCTCTTGCCCGCGTGATGACACCGTCGGCGCCTTCCACTGGAATCACCGTCTTTGCGCCATTGCCAAGCGCGGACGCGACGGTAGTCGAAGCGCGGAGCACATCGACGATCGCCACGAGTCGGCCCATCGTGTCGCCTTGCTTGACTTCGTTGTGGGTGAAGAAAACGTCAAGCCGCACCGACAGGCTCCTTCATAAGCTCGCTTTCGCGCTCGAGGAACTTCGTATCCACCGCGCCTTCCTGGAAATGTTTGTTGGACATCACCCGCGCCAGGAATGGAATGGTAGTCGTAACACCCTCGATGATGAAGCTCTCGAGCGCGACCTGCATGCGCCGCAGAGCTTCCTGACGGTCGCTGCCCTGACATATGAGCTTGGCGAGCAGTGAGTCGTAGTACGGAGGAACGCTGTAGCCGGCGTAGACGTGCGTGTCCAGGCGCACACCGGGTCCACCGGGAGGATGGAATACGTCGATGTGGCCCGGCGAAGGCTGAAAATTTCTCGCGGGATCTTCGGCGTTGACGCGGCACTCTATCACGTGGCCGCGTCGCTCGACCGGCGATTTGATGGACAGCTTGTCGCCGCTTGCCACGCGAATCTGCTCCTTCACGAGATCGACGCCTGTCAACATCTCTGTCACCGGGTGCTCGACCTGGATGCGCGTGTTCATCTCCATGAAGTAGTACGATTTGTCTTCGTTGAGGAGCATCTCGATTGTGCCGGCGCCGACATAGTCGATCGCCTTGGCGCCCTTCACTGCGGCAGCTCCCATCTTTTCGCGCAGCTCCTGGGTGAGCGCGATGCTCGGCGCCTCCTCGATCAGTTTCTGGTGGCGCCGCTGGACGGAACAGTCGCGCTCACCCAGGTGGATGACGTGGCCGTGGCGGTCGCCCATGATCTGGAACTCGATGTGCCGAGGACGGGCGAGGTACTTCTCGATGTAGACTTCGCCGTTCCCAAATGCTGACAACGCCTCGGAGCGAGCGAGCTGGAAGGAGCGAGCGAAATCCTCCGGATCCGTCGCGACGCGCATTCCCTTTCCGCCACCGCCGGCGGCGGCCTTGATGATCACGGGGAATCCGATCTCGCGCGCAAGCTTGAGCGCCTCTTCGGGATCCTCGACTCCTCCGGGCGTGCCTGGGATAATCGGCACGCCGACATCCTGCATCGCTTTTCGCGCCGCGGCTTTGTCGCCCATCACGCGGATCTGCTGCGCGGTCGGCCCAATGAAGGTGATGTTCGACGCGACGCACGTCTCGGCGAATTCCGCGTTCTCGGCGAGGAATCCGTAACCCGGATGTATTGCATCCGCTCCCGCAATCTCCGCGGCGGCGATGATGCGCGGGATATTGAGGTACGACTCGCGCGCCGGCGCAGGCCCGATACAGACATCGTCGTCGGCGAACCGGACGTGGAGAGACTCACGATCGGCTTCGGAGTACACGGCGACGGTCTGGACGCCGAGCTCGCGGCATGCCCGGATCACGCGAAGCGCGATTTCGCCGCGGTTCGCGATAAGAATCTTTTTAAACAAGGTTTGCCCGGGTGGCTACCAAGGTTGTCGAAGCTCGGTCGCTAGCTCTCTTGAACACGGCACTCCATACGAGCAAATCGGAATCCAGATGAGTGAATACTGCGGAGGAACGCCTGCGGAGGGCGGGCCAACCGCCATTCCGAACTGCTGACTAAGTGAGGATTGGGAAACTAACTACGAACTGCGAACCAGGAGCTTCGAACTGCGAACTGCGGAACAAGCAACAACACGCATCATTGAGCGCTTTCGCTTTCATTCCTGGTTTTCGCAGGCCGACCGCTAGTAACGGTTAGCCGTTCGCTGGCTGGCTACGTCGGACTTTGTCAGCAGCACCATGCCGGTTATCCGCAGTTCGCAGTATCCGTGTGTCCGAAGTACGCAGTTCGCAGCTTCTAGTTCGAAGCCCGCAGTAGGTTTCCCAATCCGCAGTGAGTCCGCAGTTCGGAGTAGCACCTAGTCCTCAACTCCGAAGCCGTTAGTCCGCAGTCCGCAGTTACGTAACTTCTTGCTTGACAGTATCCCAGGATGTATCGCTCGAAGCACTGATGCCCTGCGCCTTGAGCGAGAATTCCGCCGGATTGGTTGCCGCGAACAGCGCATCGTCAAACGACACTACGCCCTTGTGGTACCAGTTCATGAGCGACTGATCGAAGCTTTGCATCCCGTACGGCACCGCGCCTTCCTTGATCAGCTGCGGAATGTTGAGCGACTTGGTCATGTCGCGGATCTGATCGCGCACCGCTTCCGTGTTGACCAGAATCTCCGCCGCCGGCACGCGTCCTTTCTTGTCGGCGCGGCGCACCAGCCTCAGCGAGATGATCGCGCGCAGCGCCGTCGACAGCATGTAGCGAACTTCGGTCTGCTGGTGCGGCGGATAGAATGACAGGATTCGATTGATCGTCTGCGTCGCGTCCGTCGTGTGCAGGGTCGAGAAAACGAGGTGTCCCGTCTCGGCCGCCTTGAGCGCGGTGTCGAGCGTATCGATGTCTCGAATCTCACCGACGAGCAGAATATCGGGGTCCTGTCGCAGCACGCGCCGCAGCGCCTGACCGAAGCTGTTGGTGTCGGTTCCAACCTCGCGCTGATTGATGCTGCTCTTGATGTCCCGGTGCAGAAACTCGATCGGGTCTTCGATGGTGATGATATTCGCGTGCCGGTTCTGATTGATGTAGTGGAGCATCGATGCCAGCGCCGTCGACTTTCCCGATCCCGTGATTCCCGTTACGAGAATCAGTCCGCGGGGCATCAATGCGATTCGCTCGCAAACCTCCGGCAGATTCAGCTCGGCGACCGTCTTCGCCTGGAAAGGCACGGTTCGCATCGCATAGGCAATCGTGCCGCGCTGCTGATAGGCATTGACGCGAAAGCGGCCGACTCCCGGAACCGCGAGCGCGAAGTCCGACTCCTTTTGCTCCGAGAATTCCTTGATGTTCTTGGGCGCCATCACCTGCTCGGCGAGGCTGCGCAGATCTTCCTGGGTGAGAGGCGGCATCTCGAGCGTCACCATCTGACCGTCGACGCGGAGCGTCGGCGGACGTCCGACCTTGAGGTGAAGATCGGACGCGTTCTGGTGAATCATGTGCTGCAGAATCGCCTTGTAGTCGAACGTTCCGGCCGCCCGGTGCGGTGGAGCAAGTGGAGCGCTCGCGGGAGCGGTCTTCGGACCAGCGGCTTCGAGCTTGATTTTCGGCTGCGAGTTGTCAGGCATTGGGATCTATGCGGAAGAGGACCTGGCCGTACTCAACGGGATGCGCGTTCTGCGCAAGAATCTCTTTCACCACTCCGTCGAACTCGGACTCGATCTCGTTCATGATTTTCATTGCTTCGATGATGCAGAGTATCTGGCCTTTGCCGATTCTGTCGCCCACCACCAGGTACGGTTTGGCACCTGGCTCGGGCGCGCCGTAGTAGGTCCCCACCATTGGGGACTTCACTTCCAGATATCTAGACTTGGCAGACTCCGTTTTGGGCACTTCTGCAGCAGCCCCGGAGGCCTCGGCCGGCGTTGCCGGGGCCGCCGGGGGCAGCAAGGCGGGGATTGCCATAGGCTGCGCCAGTTGCATCGCCCCGCGCTGCTGCGGAGTCTTCGAGATCCGGATCTTCATCCCCTTGTCGGACGAAATCTCGATGGAATCCACACTCGATTCATCGAGCATCTCAACAAGTTTCTTCACGTAGCGGAGATCGATCATTGTCGTCGTTTCACGTGACATGGGGGGAGGAGGACGCCGCTCAGGCAACTTCGAGCAGGTCTCGAGTGAAATCGGTGAGTATCTCCGGGCCGCTGGCAGCGAGATGCACGTCGTCCTCTATACGGACGCCTCCCCAACCCGGGCGATAAATCCCCGGCTCGATCGTCACGACCGAGCCCTCGCCAAGCAGGGTCTCGACGGTCTTGGCCAGACGGGGCGCTTCGTGCACCTCCAGCCCGAGGCCGTGGCCGAGGCTGTGGCCGAAGGCGTCGCCGTAGCCATGCTCCTCGATGTATCGTCGCGCGAGGCCATCGGCGTCCTGACCTTTCATCCCTGCCCGCACCGACTTGGACGCGACGGCGTTTGCGTGCTTCACGATGTCGTAGATCCCACGCTGTTCGTCAGTCGCGTGCCCGATCACCACCGTCCGTGTGATGTCGGAGCAGTAGCCCTTGTACTGCGCGCCAAAATCGACGAGGAGGAGATCGCCGCGCTCGATAACCCGCGACGACGCGCGCGCGTGCGGGAGAGCGGCACGAGCGCCCGAGGCAACGATCGTCGCGAACGGAAAATCCTCGCTGCCTTCATCGCGCAGCGCCTTCTCGAGGATACCAGCCACGTTCAGCTCGGTGAGACCGGGCCGAACCTCTTTGAGAGTCTTCTTGAGTGCAGAGATCGCCATCTCGCCCGCCTTGCGGATCAGGGCGACTTCGTCGGCGTCCTTCGATTCGCGGAGGCGCTCGACGAGGTTCACTTGCGGCCGCCACTGCCAGCGCGTTCCGTCACTGAGGAGCCGCTGGAAATCACGGTGCAGCAAATGCGCCGATTCGAATCCGATCACCTCGAGGCCGCTCAGCGACGTAGCGAGATTCCACAGTCCGGTCCAAAGACTTTGCTGCTCGATTCGAACTCTTGCCAGGTCGCCGATCTCCTCGCTCACCTGGGTGTCGTAGCGAAAATCGGTGATGAAGTGGAGATCGCGCTGAGTGATCAAAACGAGAGCGCTGCTGCCCGAAAATCCGGTCAGGTAGCGCACGTTGGGCAGGCTCGTGATCACGAGCCCATCGATGTGCGCGGAGGTCAGGTCGTCTCTGAGCGCGGCGATGCGCGCAGGGCGGCGGTCAGGCATGCGTCGTCTGAAGTTTTTTCGCCAGACCGCGAAGCGCGAGCTCGTAACTGTACGCGCCAAACCCACTGATGACAGCGACAGCGGCACTGGCGAGCTCCGAGTGCCTGCGCTCAGGCTCCCGAGCGAAGATGTTGGTGATATGCAGCTCGACGAACGGAACGCTCACTCCGACGAGCGCGTCACGGATCGCGATGCTCGTGTGGGTGTACGCGCCGGCATTCACGAGTGCTCCATCCACGCGACCACGCAACGCCTGAACTGCATCGATGAATTCCCCTTCCCCGTTGTGCTGCGAGAACGTGAGCTCGACGCCAAGCTCCCGTGCGGCTTTCAGGAGACCCTTCTCGATATCTGCCAGCGTTTCCGTCCCGTACAGCGCGGGCTCACGGGTGCCGAGCAGATTGAGGTTTGGTCCATTGATGACGGCAATCTTCACTCGCCGGTGAGCCCGTCGAGCCAGGCGCGGAACTTAGCGACGTCTTCTTCCGATTCCTGCGTCTGCACGCGCGCGTTGACGCGAGGCGTGGGCATTGGCGGAGTGGGCGGAGTTCTGGACGTCCCGCTCGCGCCGCTGAACGCTCCGGCGAGCCTGGACGCGGCGCGCGCATCGGCCGGACTCACTGAAGCGCCGGCGAAGACCGTGTCGAGCGAGGCCGCTGGCGGCGATGCTCCGAAAGGCTCGCCTGCCT
>JBOHTC010000080.1:0-6422 GCA_050733495.1 Gemmatimonadaceae bacterium
ATCGCTACCAGAATACCGCCTGGGCAAAAAAAGCGAGCATCTGGTAGTAGACGGGCGGGAGGCGGGAAGCGGGAGGCGGGAAGCGGGAAGCGGGACGCGCCGCTCTTCGCCTCTCGCCCGGGAATGCGACTATGAAAGCTCCTAGCTACGGCTACAGAGCTTGCCGCTCCCTGCTTCGGTATTGAAGATGCCAGTGAGCGAAGAGATCTTCATGCCGAGATGCCCAAGGACGTAAGCGCCACCAATTACTTAAGAAGGCTGGGCGTCTTCGACACGACGATGGTCGTGATCGGCGGCATCATCGGCGCCGGTATCTTTCTCAACCCCGCCATCGTCGCGCAGCGGGTGCATAGCTCCGCGTTTATTCTCGTCACGTGGATCGTCGGCGGAGGCGTCGCACTCATCGGCGCGCTAGCGTTCGCCGAGCTCGGTGCCAGACGCCCAGAAGCTGGCGGCGGCTACGTTTACCTCACCGACGCGTTCGGACCGATCTACGCATTTCTGTACGGCTGGACTTTCCTCTTCATCATCAACAGCGGTGGGATCGCGGCAGTATCGGTCACCTTCGCGCGCTACACGGTCGATCTGTTCCGAATCTCGACGGTCTACATCAAGCCGCTCGCGGCCTCGCTCCTTGTCGCGCTCGCGGTTGTGAACTTTTTCGGTATTAGATCCGGCAGCATAACGCAGAACATCTTCACCGTGCTCAAGCTCGTCGCGCTCGCCGTCTTGATTTTCGTGGGTGTCTTCCTGGCTCGCGGTGGCATGAACGCCACCGCTCCGAGTGAAACCATTCGGGGCGTTGGCACCGTACGCGCGCTCGGCGTCGCGCTCATCCCGGTTTTGTTCGCGTACGGTGGCTGGCAGTACTCCAACAACATCGCCAGCGAGATCGTCGATCCGGAGCGCACGCTGCCAAGGGCGCTGACAATTGGCATTTTCGTCGTAATCGCGGTTTACGTGCTCGCCAACGTCGCGTACATCAGGGCTCTGGGGCCGACCGGTCTCGCGCGGAGCCTCGCGCCGGCCGCCGACACCATGCGCATAGTGATGGGACGGGTCGGGGGTGCACTGATGGCGGTCGGCATCATCGTCTCAACCATCGGCTTCGTGAACAGCGGGATTCTGTCCGCTCCGCGCATGCTGCAAGCGATGTCTGCAGATGGTCTCTTCTTCCGTGCGGTCGCTAGGCTCCATCCGCGATACCACACGCCGACGCTGGGGATCGTGATCCAGGCGGTATGGGCGGTCGCGCTCGCGCTCTCCGGCACTTATGGCCAGTTGCTCGACTACGTCGTCTTTGGCGACTGGATCTTCTTCGGATTGATCGTCGCGACGCTGTTCGCTTATCGACGTCGTGACGCGCGAACTGGAGTGGCGCCCCGGGTCTTTCGGATGCCGGGATATCCGGCGTTGCCGGCGTTATTCTGCATTGTGGCAGTGTACGTCGTTGCGAGCGCGATCTGGTCGAACCCGCGCAACGCGTTGCTCGGAGCTGTGCTCATCGCGCTTGGAACGCCCGCGTACGCGTACTGGAGGAGACAGACCCAATGACTTCAGATAACACGCGCCCGATGGCGAGCGAGTACCTCGAGTGGGCGCGAGCCCAAAGCACTCTCCCGTACAGCCTCGCAATAAGCGGCGTTCCGCCCTGCGACGTGAGTCTACTGTCCCCATCGGCCGACGACTTCACAATGGAAGCCGACAACGAGTACGGTTGGCTGCCGCTGCTCGAGCGGATCGCGACGCGATATGCCGTGTCGCCGGAGAACATCGTGCTCGCGCACGGGACGTCCATGGCAAACCATCTCGCCTGCGCGGCGATCGTCGGGCCCGGCGACCATGTCGTTGCAGAGTGGCCCGTGTATGACCCGCTCGTGACCGTCCCGCGCTACCTCGGCTCCGACGTCGACTTCTTCGAGCGCAGCGAAGAGCACCGTTACGCTCTCGATCTCGATCGTATCGAGAAAGCCCTGCGGCCGCGAACGCGACTCGTCATTCTCTCGAATCTCCACAATCCAACGGGAGCAATAACGCACCGAGCCGAGCTCGAAGCGCTCGGTCGTCTCGCCGATGCGCGCGATTTCCACGTTCTCGTCGACGAAGTGTACCTGGAATGGATCTACGGCTGGCCCGGTGAGCCTGCGACCGCGCTGAACCTTTCGGAGCGATTCGTCACAACGAGGAGTCTGACAAAGCTTTTCGGACTTGCCGCTCTCCGCGCTGGTTGGATTCTCGCCGAATCGAGTCTCGTGACCAGGCTTCGGCGATTGAACGGACTTTTCGCGAGCTCGATGTCGCACCCGGCCGAGCGGCTTGCGGCCCGCGCTCTCGACAACGGTGACGCATTGCTGGAGAGACAGCGGACCCGCGTCGACAAGAACCGATCAATCGCCGCAGACTTCATCAGCTCGCACGAGAAACTGTCCTGGGTGCCGCCGGAAACTGGCACGGTAGGATTCGTGCGCCTCGAGGGAGGAAGCGTCGACGCTCTGGTCGAGCGGTTACTGCAGAAAGACTCGCTGGTGACGCCGGGCCGCTTCTTCGGCGTCGACGATCACTTCAGGATTGGATTCGGAATGGAACGGTCGCAGCTCGAGGGAGGACTGGAGCGCCTGGATGCGTCGCTGAAAGAGATCTAAGGCGCCGCCGGCGATGCCGGTGACCAATCGTGTCCGCGCACGATGTCAACTCTCAACTCGTACCACCCGTCGGCCTGATAATACTGAACCCGCAGATCGTGATGTCCGCGACTGAGCGTGGCAAAATCGAGCGCCGATTCGTGGGCCTTCCAGTCGTCGATCACCAGTGCGCCGTCGACCCAGACGCGAACGCCATCGTCACTGATCGTTCGCAGAGTATACGCTCCGGGCGTAAGCTCGACCGACCCTCTTGCCTCGAGAGCAAAATTCTCCCGCGGTAACCCCTCCAGAGCACCCGAGCCCTCGAAGTCCAGCCGCGGAAGGTGGGCAGTGAGAATTGGAGGAGAGCGCACGAGTGCCTTGGCTGCTTCCGGACCCCTGCGCGGGTCGGTGGTGCTGTCGGTCCATTTGAAAAATTTGGTCTTCCAATCGATTCTCGGCTCGAATCGCCCATATGAAAACGAGTATGGAGCGCCGGCGTCCGATCGCACGCCTCCGGGTGACACGACCGAACGACCGACGTACTCCAAGGCGATCTTCCAATCACCGACGGATCCCGGTGTGGGCGTCACCGCGATCGTGTCGCCAACCCGGCCGCTCGTACTCGAGACGGCCGCAACGCCTCGCTGATTCGTCAGACTCCAAGTGCCAGGTGGTCCGAGCACTCGGAGGCGCAGCGGAATTTCGCGTGAGCTGTCGACGGGCCAGAGCTTCGGGGACAGATAGTCGTATGGTCCCCATCCGTCGATGACGATCGACGAACGTGGTCGCCGAGAAAGGGACGTATCGGAGCGAAGCGGCATCCAGCCTCCGGGAATTCGCTTTGGCACCATCGCTTCGAACGCGCGCGGGAGAGCTGACCCAACGAAAAGCGTGGGCCCTCCGTTACTGACGGCATTTCGAATGAAGGTGTAGCGGGTGGAGTCGTGAATGGCCGCTGTCGAGTCCACGTCGATGAACTGATTGTTCTCTACAGTTATTCCCGCTGTCTCAGCGGCGCGCACCCCAACCCTGCTTTGCGCGAAGATATTGCCGGCTACCTGATAATCTCTGCTTCGGGTGTCGCGATGCTTTGGATAGCCCCAGTCAGATGCCTCGATGGGATCGGCCCACACTCGGAGCGCAGTCGAATCCCCGACCAAGATGTTGGACTCGACGAGGTTGTTCTGCCCGTGCTCTATCGCGATACCGGTGCGATTTCGGGCGAATGTGTTGCCGACAATCTTCGAATCGAAGCTGTATCCCGCCCAGACGCCGTACTCGTTTCCCTCGACATGGTTGGCGAGGAAAGTGTTGCGGCTGAATGTCGCCTCGATTCCATTCGCGGGCGCGAAGCTGCAATCGTTCTGATAGAACAAATTGTCGTTCGCTCCGCCAGTGCCCGTGTCCATAGTGCTCTGGCCGGCCCAAAGAAAGACGCCGTCGCCGCCATGGGTTATCGAGTTGTAGGCGACGATGTTCCTGTCGCTTTGCTCGTAGATCAGGACGTCCGCCGCGTCCTGACCGCGCCGGTAAAATCCGTCGCTGTAGCCGCGTACATCGTAGTCGACGCGATTGTGCATGATCGTATTTCCCGTCGACCTGTAGAGACCGATCCCAGCTCCCGAATTGAAGGAGAAGTCGTTGTTCCAGATGCGCATCCCATTCGTGCGCACGAGCATGAGACCGTTCATACCCTGAACCACGGTGTTGCCGCGAATCTCCCCCGCTTCGACGTCGCTCAGGTACGCGCCGGCGCCGTAGCGCAGCCATTCGTCCTTTTCGTTGTGATGAAACGAGAGCCAGTCCACGAGGCTCTCGTGCTCGATGACGCTGTAGAGCCTCGGCTTCCAGTTGTAACTGAGATCGTTATCGATGAGCGAAAGGTTCTGCGTGTGTCGCGCGAGTATCCCGATTTTGTAGCCGCGGACATTCGCATTCAGGATGCGGACGTTCCGACCGCCATCAACGCGGATGGCCACTCCGCCGGCGAGGTCCGGGTTCGAGTCGGCCGCCATGCCCTGCATCGCAGCGCCGGCGAAATCGACGGTGATGTCGTTGCCGCGGATCGTTATTACCGCCGAGTCGAGCGTGGGCTGCGCCTCGAGCTTATAGAGGCGTGGCGCGATGCGAGACGACTGAGTGATGACCAAGCCCTCCTTCAGCTCGATGGTAGGGAGCTCGGCCGCTCGAGTCGTATTGTGCGACTGTGCATGAGAGGTCGCGCTCAACGCCAGCACCGCCGGCAACGTGAGTGCCGCGACGCGACTGAGGCAGGGCGACCGCATGGTGCGAATATACGCGCGGATCGTTGCGCCAACAGCGGCCATCCAGCACGCGTTTTGCCGCCAACTCATTTGCGGAAAACCCATAATCAGGCGAAGGAGTTTCAGATGAGAGCAAGAGAGATCATGACCAGCAACCCCGAATGTTGCGAGCCGGATGACACCGCTCGCGAGGCCGCCCAGGTGATGCGCGATCACGACTGCGGCTGCGTTCCAATCGTCGACCCGGATTCGAACAAGGTGATCGGCGTTGTGACCGATCGCGACCTCGCCGTTCGAGGCATCGCCGAGGGCAAGGATACGGACACCAGACTGAGAGCTCTGATGACGCCGGTGGCGACCTGCTGCGGGCCCGACGACGATGTCCGCGATGTCGAGCGCACGATGGCCGATCTTCAGGTGCGGCGGATTCCAATCGTGGACGCGGACGGCCGCTGCCTCGGGATCATCTCGCAAGCCGACATCGCGCGGGCCTGTCGCGACAACGACATTACCGAGCAGGAAATCGCGCTCGTAGTGGAGCAGATCTCGGAGCCGGCGCGGAAGGGCGGAACGCATTCCGGTGTCCGGCGCGGCGCAGACTCCGGTGTGTCCGCGCAGTTCTAACTCGTCTCACGCGCTGGACCAGGGCCGCCAGGCTGCGATTTACAGCCTGGCGTCGGGCGTTGAACACTTGCCGGCTGGGCAGGTGCGCGGACTGGCACTGGGTGACCCGAATTATTCTATTATCCCCACCCATTATCCCCCAAGATGCGGACCCACTCACCGGCAGCACTCGCCCTCATCCCTCTCCTGCTGATCGGCGCGGTCTCTCTTCCGCGCGGCTCGAGAGTCTCGCTCACGCCATCTGTAGCAAGGCTGGCTCTCACACCACCGATGGGTTGGAACAGCTGGAACCATTTCGGCTGCAACGTCAGCGACTCGCTCATCCGAGGGACGGCCGACGCCATGGTTACGAGCGGGATGCGCGACGTCGGTTACAGGTACGTCGTCATCGACGACTGCTGGCAGGTAAGCCGCGACTCGAAGGGAACGATCGTCGCAGACTCTGTGCGATTTCCGCACGGAATGAAAGCGCTCGCTGATTACGTGCACAGCAAAGGTCTCAAGTTTGGGATCTACACCGACGCCGGAACGAAGACCTGTCAGGGACGTCCGGGCAGCTACGGCTACGAAGACGAGGACGCGCGGACCTACGCGTCGTGGGGCGTCGACTACGTAAAGGAAGACTGGTGCAACGCCGGCGGACTCAAGGCGCAGATGCGCTACCCGATCTTTCGGAAAGCGCTCGACAAAACCGGGCGACCTATAGTGCTCAGTATTTGCGAGTGGGGATCGAATCAGCCTTGGGATTGGGCGCCGGACGTTGGAAATCTTTGGCGCACGACCGACGACATCGAGGACAAGTGGGTATCGATGCTCGCCAATCTGGATCAGTCAGCGCAACACTCGCATATCGCCCGACCGGGCGCATGGAACGATCCCGACATGCTGGAGGTCGGCAACGGCGGGATGA
>JBOHTC010000081.1:0-5367 GCA_050733495.1 Gemmatimonadaceae bacterium
GGTGGCGACGAGCTCGATATCTCGATCGTGCAGTTCATGCGCAAGAACTACAACCTTCTGGTGGGAGAATCGACGGCCGAGCAGGTGAAGATCCAGATCGGATCCGCGGCTCCGGTCGGCGACGAGAGGGAAATGGACGTCAAGGGCAGGGATCTTGTATCAGGGATACCCAAGACGGTGCGCGTGCACTCGTCGGAGATCCGCGATGCGGTGCAGGAGCCCATTCAGCAGATCGTCGATGCCGTGCGGCGCGCGCTGGAGATCACGCCACCGGAATTGGCCGCGGACATTGTCGATCGCGGCATCGTTATGACCGGCGGTGGCGCTCTGATTCGCGGCCTTGATGTACTGCTGTCGCAGGAAACTGGTCTGCCGATCCATGTCGATGAGGATCCGCTGACCTGTGTGGTGCGGGGCACAGGCCGTATACTTGATGACGAGGCGAAATACTGGTCTGTCCTAGCGACCTGAGGTAACACGCGTGGCGCGCGCCATACGAAGCAACAACCGGCTCGACCTGATAATTCTGTCCGTGTGCGTCGTGCTTTCCCTCGCCGCCCGTGCCCTCCCTGACACGATGCGAGATCCGGTGGCGACCGGGATGCGGCGCACTTTCCTCGCGCCGCTCGTGCTTCTGCAAGAGAGGGCGGAGCGGGGCCGCCAGTCGCTCCTCTCCGCGGACGCCAAGCAATCGTACCTCGATAGTCTCTCGCTTGGCTCCATGAAAGCACAATCGCTCGAGGGCGAGAACGATCGCCTGCGAAAGGTGATAGGTCTGGGTTCGCGTCTGCGCTGGGGATTCATCCCAACCGAGGCGCTTCACGGTCGCGGAGTTCGCGACGAGACGACCGTAACTCTCAGCGCTGGCTCTCGCGCCGGAGTGACCAGACTCAGCCCAGTCATCGCGCCGGAAGGTCTGGTGGGCGTCGTCGATCAGGTTGATCCGACTATGAGCCACGCCATGTTGTGGACACATCCTGATTTTCGCGTCAGCGCCATGTCGCCGGACGGGAGTGCGTTCGGGATCGCGCAGGCTCATCTCACCGGCGCGACTGGCGGTTATCTGCTCGAGCTTCGCGGGGTTCCGTTCCGGGCGACGCTCAAGCCTGGCGCCGTCATCATCAGCTCGGGCTGGGGAGGAGTGTGGCCACGCGGCATTCCCGTCGGAACGGTTCTATCGGAGATCAAGACGACTGAGAACTGGGCAAGGACCTACCTCCTGCGGCCCGCGGTCAATCCCTCGGACATTTATCAGGTGATGATTCTCACGCGCGACCGAGTGACGAAAGGCGTGGACGGAGTCTGGGCGAGTGCCGCACAGGTGCAAGCCGCTGCGCAGCGCATTGTAGTCTCGGGGGATTCGGCCGCAAAAACGGCCGCGCTCGCGGAAGCCGCGGCGCGTCAGGCGGTGCTTGATAGCATGGCTCGTGCAGGCGCGCCCGCGCCCACTGACAGCACGAGAGCTGTTGCCCCGGCTCCGGCGCCGGTCCATCGACCGGTCCCGATACGCGACACGACAAGGCGCGACACGATTCGACGTGACACGACTCGACGAGACACCGTTCGACGTGACACAACGCGCCGGGACACGACCACGCGTGATTCAGTTCCACCTCCGGCATTCCGACTTCGACCGGGAGTGACACGATGAACATGGGCGGAGCGATTCGCGCGATAATCAGCTTCCTCATCTTCGTCGTCCTCCACTACACGCTCCGCCCGCTGCTCGGATGGCGTGCGCCGATGGATTTCCTGGTGCTCGCGCTCCTACTGGCATCCGTGCGGGTCCGCCCGGCGACCGCGGCTATCATCGGATTCATTCTCGGACTGATTTCGGATTCTCTCGCACCCGATGCGCTTGGCGCTGGTGCGATCGCCATGACCATCGTGGGTTTCGGCGCTTCCTATCTCAAAGCCGTGTTCTTCGCCGACAACCTCGTCCTCAACGCGTTCTTCTTTTTCCTCGGGAAGTGGGTGTTCGATATTCTCTACTTCATCGGTGAACAGAGAGTACACGGCGTCGAGCTGGTGCAGCAGTTGCTTCTCTGGTCTCCGTTGTCCGCGGCGGTAACCGCCGCGGTGGGCGTTCTGCTATTGTTCCTGATGCGTCCCCTTTTGGAGCCGAGTACCGCATGAGCTTCCATCCGAATGACGTCGCCCGCCGAGCCCGATTGAGCTCGCTGGTGCTCGTGCTCGGATTTCTGTTCTTGATTGGCGCGTTCTTCAAGACGCAGGTCATTCAGAACAAGCAGTACGTGATGCAGTCGCAGGAAAACCGGCTGCGCCCCATTCCGCTTCCCGCGCCGCGCGGAATCATCTACGACCGCCACGGTCAGGTGATCGCGGAGAATCTTCCCGCGTATTCCGTCTCGATCACGGCGCCCAGTGTCGACAGCCTTCGCGGCGCACTGTCGCAGCTCGCAACGACACTGCAGCTCGATCAGGCCCAGATCAACAACGCGATTCGCCGTTATCGGAGAGCGCCGACGCGTCCGACGGTGATCGTGCCCGATGCGTCGATCGACGTGGTATCGGTTCTCGAGGAGCATCGCCTCGATTTCCCGCGACTCATCATCCAGTCGGTTCCAAAGCGCTACTATCCAGACGGTTCAGCTGTCGCGTCGTTCGTTGGGTACACCGGCGAAATAACGGAATCGGAGCTCAATGATCCGAAGTACGCGAGCTACAAGCCCGGTCAGGAAATAGGGAAGGCGGGACTCGAGAAGCAGTACGAATCGATTCTGCACGGCCGGGAAGGAGTGCGCTTCGACGAAGTCGACGCTCGCGGTCGTCCCGTACGCGGCGAAGGACCGAGGCCAGATCTCGATCCCGTTGGCGCGCCGCCGCTTTATACGAACATCGACCTCGACCTCCAGAGATTCACCGTTGGGATATTCGCGGATTCTCTGCAGGGCGGCGCAGTGGCCATCGACCCGAACACTGGTGAAGTGCTCGCGATCTACAGCGCGCCGAGCTGGGACCCGAACAAGTTTACTGGCGGGATTCCGGCGGATTACTACAAACAGCTTCTCCAAGACCCGCGCCGACCGTTGGTGAACAAGGCGATACAGGGACGATATCCGCCGGGCTCCACTTTCAAGCTCGCGGTATCGGTCGTCGCACTTCAGGACGGTCTCGTTGGATTGAACGAGCACATGCCGGCGCCATGCACGGGTGGCTACCAGTTCGGCAACAGGTACTTCCGCTGCTGGGAGAAAAAAGGGCACGGTTACCTCACTCTCGAGCAAGCGATAAAGCACTCGTGCGACGTCTACTTCTACCAGCTCGGGCTCAAGGTCGGCCTCGCCAGGCTCATTGCCGGTGGAATCTCGCTCGACATGCGCGAGAGGTCGGGGATCGATCTGCCCGAGGAGAATCAGCCGTATTGGCCCTACGCGGTCGACTACTACAACAAGAAGTACGGGCCGCGTAACTGGAGCAACGCGGAAACTTTGAACCTCGCGATAGGCCAGGGCGCGAACTCACAAACCATCGTCAACATGGCGAAGTTCTACAGCGCGATCGCGACGAAAGGCGAGGCGCCCCGCCCGGAGGTTGCGCACCTCGTTCCGCAGAAGAAGCAGATATTTCACCTCACGACGCAACAGGATTCGGTTCTTCTCGAGGGGTTGAAGGCGGTGCTTCAGGGCGGCGGAACAGCAGCGGCTTCCGCGATTCAGGGGCTCACACTCGCTGGGAAGACGGGCACCGCACAGAACACGGGTGGCGCGGATCACGGCTGGTTCGTGGGCTTCGCTCCCGCCGATCACCCGAAAATCGTAGTCGCCGTTCTCCTCGAGTTTGGTCTTCACGGATCGCGCGCCGCGCACATCGCGACCGCAATCATCGGTCATTACCTCAAGGTGGGGCCACTCACCGCCACCATGGACGAAGGCTGATGAACACGCGCGTTCGGGTTGCACTTTAGCGGTGCGAAGCCGATGAGCAGGCCAATCGTTTCCGACTACAGACTGCTCGCGGCCGCCGGGCTCCTCTCCGTGTTCGGCGTCGCGATGGTGTACTCGGCCGGTCAGACAGACACGCCGACTGCGGTGGCGCACGCCTACAAGTCCCAGATGCTCTGGCTTCTGATCGGGTTGGGATTCGCTTACGCCGTCAGCCACTCTTCGGTGCGATTCATCGAGTGGATGACGACGCCGATCTATCTGCTCTCGGTCTTCCTTCTTGCGCTGACGTTGGTCATCGGCAAAGGCGCGGGCACCGCCGCGAGCACGAAGAGCTGGCTTGCCATTGGAAGTCATCGCATCGGACAGCCGTCAGAAATAGCGAAGGTGACGGTTGTGCTCATGCTCGCCAAGGTGTTATCCGCGCGACGAGAATCTGCACGATCTCTGCTCGATCTGTGGAAACCGGCGGCGGTGGTGGTCATACCCTGGATGATCATCATGCTGCAGCCCGACCTCGGCACGGGCATCGTTTTCATCGGCATTTTCTTCGCGATGCTTTTCTGGTCGGGCGTGGCGTGGCCGCTTCTCCTCCTGATCGCTAGCCCCGCGATAAGTCTCATACTCTCCTTCAGCGTCGGACTCTGGGGCGCGTGGTTCTTCATTCTCCTCGCACTCGTTCTGTGGTACCGGCCGTTCCTGATCGAAGGCATCGTGCTGATGGTGCTCAACGTCGCGACCGGCGTCGTTGCACCGATAATGTGGGAGAAGCTCGCGCCGTACCAGCAGAACCGTCTCAAGACGTTTCTCGATCCGACGGCCGACGTGCGCGGCTCGGGGTACCACGTGATCCAGTCGAAAGTTGCGATCGGCTCCGGAGGCCTGTTCGGACAAGGCTACACGCTCGGCACCCAGAAGCGCCTTGCGTTTCTTCCGGAGCAGCACACCGACTTCATTTTCTCAGTTGTCGGTGAGGAGCTTGGCTTCATAGGCGTTGCCGTCGCCCTGGCGCTCTTCCTCTGGCTTTTCCTGCGCATTACTCAGATCGCTGAGCGCGCGAACGATTCGTACAGCAGTCTGGTTGCGTTCGGCCTGATGTCCGGCTGGTTCGTGCACGTTCTCGTGAACGTGGGCATGACGCTCAACCTGATGCCGATAACCGGTATCCCGCTTCCGTTCTTCAGCTACGGTGGGTCGTTCCTCCTCGCGAGCTGGTTAGCCGTGGGCATCCTCATGCGCATCTCTGGCGAGGGACGCGGTAGTGCTCTCTCGCACGGCTACTAACGCGCGTATCGTATAGATCTTCGCGCGCGTGGTCGGCGAGGGGTGTTCTAGCGCATTCTCGAATAGATCGTTTCGCATTCTCGAATAGATCTTCGCGCGTGGTCGGCGAGGGGTGTCCTCTTCGGCGCTACGCTCGCTTGGTCGGAGCCCCTAACTGCGCTCCCTCGCTCCGCTCGGT
>JBOHTC010000082.1:0-1559 GCA_050733495.1 Gemmatimonadaceae bacterium
AGATCAACCAGCGCCTCAAGCTCAAGCAGGACCCGAATCACACGGTGCTGACGGAAGACGATTTCACGGCGATCATCCGGTACCTGATCGACCTGAGTGATGGGCGCGGCTATACCGATGACATTGACCACCTGGGTAACCGGCGTATCCGCTCGGTGGGCGAGCTCATCGCCAACCAGTTCTCGGTCGGTCTGTCCCGCATGGCGCGCCTGGTTAAGGAGCGCATGTCGATCAACACCGATCCCGAAAAGATCTCGCTCGACGACCTCGTCAACGCACGTACCGTCTCGGCGGTCATTCAGGCGTTCTTCGGATCGTCGCAGCTGTCGCAGTTCATGGATCAGACGAACCCGCTCGCCGAGCTGACGCACAAGCGTCGCCTCTCGGCGCTCGGACCGGGCGGACTGACTCGTGAGCGCGCCGGCTTCGAGGTTCGCGACGTGCACTACTCGCAGTACGGCCGCATGTGCCCGATCGAGACGCCTGAAGGTCCAAACATTGGACTCATCACCTCGCTTGCCTGCTACGCCCAGGTCAACGACCTGGGCTTCGTCGAGACTCCCTACCGCGTAGTCAAGAACGGAAAGGTGACCGCCGACATTGAGTGGCTCGACGCGAATCGAGAGGAAGACGTCATCATCGCTCAGGCGAACGCTCGCCTAAACGAAGATGGCACCTTCGTCGACGAGCTCGTGCTCTGCCGCCAGCGCGGCGACGTTCCGCTCACAGCACCGGAGCGCATCGATTACATGGATGTCGCGCCGGAACAGCTCGTGTCGATCGCCGCGGCGCTGATTCCGTTCCTCGAGCACGACGACGCGAATCGCGCGTTGATGGGCTCGAACATGCAACGCCAGGCCGTTCCACTTCTCAATCCGCAGACTCCGCTCGTCGGAACCGGGCTCGAGGAGAAAGTCGCGCGCGATTCAGGTGCGGTGGTAATTGCTCGCCGGGCCGGAACGATCACCAGCGTCACCGCCGACGAGATCATCGTCGACACCGGTGCCTCGGAGCGCGGTAAGAAAGACTCTGATCGTCCGCTCGCGAGACTCACACAGCACGACCGGTACCGCCTCAAGAAATACTGGCGCACCAATCAGGACACCGCTTTGAATCAGCGCCCGATCGTAAGAGGCGGGCAGAAGGTCAAGGCTGGTGAAGTCCTGGCTGACGGCGCTTCGACCGAAATGGGACAGCTCGCACTCGGGGCCAACGTCACCGTGGCTTTCATGCCGTGGTACGGACACAACTTCGAGGACGCGATCGTGCTGTCCGAGAGACTGGTAAAGGACGACATCTATTCGTCGATCCACATTCAGGAGCTCGAGCTGCACGTCCGCGATACCAAGCGCGGTCAGGAAGAAATCACGCGCGAAATTCCGAACGTGGCCGAGGAAGCGCTGTCGGATCTCGACGAGCGCGGAATCGTTCGCATCGGCGCGCACGTCAAGCCTGGCGACATTCTCGTCGGCAAGATTACGCCGAAGGGCGAGACGGAGCTTTCTCCAGAAGAGAAGCTCCTCACCGCGATCTTCGGTGAGAAGGCGAAGGACGTGAAG
>JBOHTC010000083.1:0-1168 GCA_050733495.1 Gemmatimonadaceae bacterium
TCTCGCGCGAGGGTAGTCGCACGATACCGGACGATCTCCTGCGAGCGGCATCGCTGCGGCTGGGAGTCATGTCGCTCCTGTTCGCCGTGCTGTGGGCGGCCGGCGCCATAGGTGGTCACATCGCCGGTCACTTTATCTATCCGAACAACCCGCAGTGGCTGGTGCCGGACGCGACCGACGGAATATCCTTTCTCAGCGTGATCGTGTCGTTGGCTTTGTACGCGTACACTCGACGCGCGGACCGCGATCCCTGTTTCGTACTCGACGTGGGTCTCTGGTACATGGGGTACACCGCGCTAGCCCTCGGCGTGATGTTTCACCTCGGTGGAGCTCCGCCGAACTACACGATCATGCCCGAGATCTCGTGGATCGGCGCCGTCGTGCTGATGTTCGCGGCGATCGTGCCCACCAAGCCAAAGAAAATGCTGATCGCAGGACTCATAGCGGTCTCGATGAATCCGATCAGCATGCTCATTCTCGCCAAGACCCAGCATTGGAGTTTTGGCGGTCCGTCGATGGTGTTGGTGATGCATTATCCGGATTACCTTCTTGTCGGAGCGGCCGTCGTCATTTCTCACGTGGTTACGAAGTTGGGTCAGCAGGTCACCAGGGCACGCGAGATGGGCAGCTATCAACTGGGAGAGCTGCTCGGCAGAGGAGGGATGGGCGAGGTGTATAAAGCGACGCACCGAATGCTGGCGCGCCCCGCCGCGATAAAACTGATCCGCCCCGAGATGCTCGGCGCGCTCGACGCCGAGACTGCAAAGCTGGCCATCACTCGCTTCAAGCGTGAGGCTGAAGCTGCGGCAAACCTCCGGTCTCAGCATACCCTCGAGCTCTACGACTTCGGCGTTACCGACGACGGGACGCTGTATCTCGTGATGGAGTATCTGGAGGGCATGGACCTCGACACGCTGGTGACGGAGACTGGTCCGCTGCCAACCGGGCGGGTCATTCACATTCTGCGACAGATCTGCGAATCGCTCGAGGAAGCGCATGCCTCGGGGCTGGTGCATCGCGACATCAAGCCCGCGAACATTCACATAGGACGCGTCGGACTGCGCCACGACTTCGTCAAAGTTCTGGATTTCGGTCTCGTGAAAGAAGTCTCCGGTCTCAGTGGTGGCGACTCGATGGCGACGATCCCGGGCCAAATGGCGCTTGGCAC
>JBOHTC010000084.1:0-7296 GCA_050733495.1 Gemmatimonadaceae bacterium
CTCGCCGCTTGCGCTAGCGAGTGGGCACCCAGCCAGAGTCTCTTGCTACGCGAGCACGACTCCTACGTCCCGATCCCCTCCGACTCCCCTCTTGATGCGCGGCAGGCTACAAGACCACCTCGCGCCTCGAGGAAGAGAGGAGCCGCTTTGCTTGCCCACTTTGTCGCCGACCACTATCGCCGAGCTCGCGTAGCGAGCCGAGCGAAGCTCGGCGTCCCCGCGCCTTTGGGGGAGAATCACCCCTCTCGGACGCGAGTACCGTCGTCAAGGGACGTGCGGCGCTGCGCGCCGCTGCAGTTGCGATACTGTTCCGGGGAGGCGATGGTGTCCTCGCAGCCGCTTTCAAAGCGAACGCGAGGAGAAGACCCGCGACCGAGCAGAGCGAGGGAGCGCAGTTAGGGGCTTCGACCAAGTGAGCGTAGCGGCGAAGAGGACACCATCACCTCCCCCAAACAGAGATCTATCCGCAGCGGGTGCAGTTAGCCCGGCGGCCAAGTCATCGTGCGCCCGCCAAGAAGATGGATGTGAAGATGATCCACACTCTGCCCGCCATCTGTGCCGGTATTGACGACCGTCCTATACCCAGATCGCGCGATTTTTTCCTGCCGCGCAATCGCAGCCGCCAACGCGAGCATGCGCCCGAGCAGATCGGAATCGGCCACGTCATCGAGCGATGCGACGTGCTTCTTCGGGACGATGAGGATGTGCACCGGCGCTTGCGGGTTCACGTCTCTGAATGCCGCGATCTCCTTGTTGTTCACGACCATCTGCGCCGGAATTTCGCCTTTGAGGATGCGGCAGAAAATACAGGGATCAGCCATGTGATTACCTCGAGAGTGCCACCTTTGCGGCCGCGATCGCAACCGCGGCGACGCCGGCGGTCTCAAAACGTAGCGTGCCCACGCCCAGGTTCACAGGCAAGAATCCGGCAGCAACAAAAGCATCTCGCTCCGCTGGCTCGATTCCCCCCTCCGGACCGAGAGCTATGGTGATCGGAGCGAGCATCGCAACACCGGCGATCGGTTCACCATCTTTCGCCAACAATAGCCGTACGCCCGCCGGAGCAGCAGCGATCGCGCGCTCTATCGTCGCCTCAGGAAAAACGTCGGGCAGCCAGCCGCCGCCGCTCTGGACTAGTGCGGATGTCATGCGCGCCCGAACCTTTGCCTGAAAAGTCGGACCTTCTCCACGGGGAGAGACGCTCTTCGATCTTCGCCATAGCACCGGTCTCCAGCTCACGACGCCCAGCTCGGTCGCCTTTTCGGCCAGCCAGAGCATCCGATCGCGATCCGCGACCGGCGCCAGAAGATGAATCGGGGCCGGACGCGCCAATTCGTCCGTCTCTGCAATGTCGACCACCGCGCTCGTCCTGGAGACCTTGACCAGCGTACCCACCGCGGCCAGCCCGGCCCCATCACGCAGGGCTACGCACTCGCCCACGCCAACCCGCGCAACGCGGATATGACGAGCCGCCTCTTCAGGCAGCGTTACCGTTGCTCCGCTCGCCAAAATCTCCGTGGTGAAGAAAGTCGCTACCGGGGCGCGATCAGCACGCTCCACCAGGCGTCCTCCGTGTCCTCGCGTTCGATTTTCCATCCGTCGGCGTCGAGAGCAGCGAGCATCTCGTCGCGCTCGTCGCGGAGAATGCCGGAAAGAATTGCGCGTCCGTGCGCGTCGAGCGATCCGCGAATAGTCGGCAGAAGCGGGATGAGCACCGATGAAATGATGTTGGCGAGCACCACTCCTACTGGCGCCAAGAGAGGAAGCAGCACGCCAGCATCGCCCTCGATGATCTCCACGCGATCCCCAACTCCGTTTGCAGCGATGTTTCCCTCTGCATTTCCGATCGCATCGTGATCGATCTCGATCGCCACAACCCGCGATGCGCCAAGTTTCGCCGCGGCAATCGATAGAACGGCGCTACCCGCTCCGAGATCGCCGACGAGCTTGTCTTGGCAGATTTGATTCGCTGAGCGCAAGCTACCGTCTCGTGCGATGGGCTCTGGCGGGCCGCCGGCAACAGCGTCTGATTCGTTTTCGCGAGTTGTCTCTGATTCCTTTCTGTCAACGGTGTCGGATTCGTTTTCGCGAGTTGTCTCGGATTCCTTTTTGTCAACGGTGTCAGATTCGCTTTCGCTCCGTCCGAACCCCTGCATCAGCCGCAGCACGCCGCGCGTCGTTGCATGCTCACCAGTGCCGAAAGCCATCGCGGGATCAACGATGACTGTCGTCTCACGATCAAATTCCGCAGCCAGCCACGGCGGAGCGATCACAAGGTCGCCGACGCGACGGGCGGAAACCGCCGCTCGCCACTCCGAGTAATCGACTTCCGGCGCTTCCGAAATCGCTATGTAGGCGCCGGGATCCGCAGCCATCACGCTCTGCCTGACCCAATCGATTTGCGACATCGGCGGGAAATGGGTGACGAGCGAAACGCCGTCCTCTTGCACTCCCTGCGAGCCCGCCTCGAAGAGTGCCGCGATTACTCCGTCTCTGTTCGTCTCCGGGGTAATCCGCAGCGCGATCCAGCTCACACGGTTTGGATCAAGCGCCGAGCGATTCTTTGAGCTTCGACCATAGGCCTTTTGGCCGACTCTCGGGGACTTTCTGGATCTCAGCCAGCCGTTTCATGAGCGCGACTTCCTCATCCGAAAGCGAGTCCGGCGTCCAGAGCTGCAACCTCACGTGCAAATCGCCGGTCGAGGTCGAGTTGATTCTCGGAAGCCCGCGGCCGCGCAAATTAAAAACCTGGCCGCTCTGCGTTCCCGACGGCACCTGCAGAGTCACCGTCCCGCTCACCATCGGCACCTCGACGTTTGCGCCAAGCGCGAGCTGCGGATAGGTGACCAGCACCTCGGTATAAAGATCTTCACCATCTCGCTCGAATCGCGGATCCTCCTCCACTTCGAACACGACGAGAATGTCGCCGCGCGGTCCGCCGCGTGGACCGACGTTGCCGACGCCGCGCATCGTCATGTACTGACCCGTTGCGACTCCCGCCGGAATGCGAACGACGACCTGCTTCTCACCGCGAAGGCGACCTTCGCCCCTGCACTTCTTGCACGGCGAGGAGATTACGGTTCCCTCCCCCGAGCAAGTCGGGCAGGGTGCAACGCTCACCACTTGCCCGAAGAACGATCGTTGGGCGCGGCGAACTTCACCGCTGCCATTACACGTGCTGCAAACGACCGGGGACGATCCCGGTTCGGCTCCTCTTCCATCGCAGCGATCGCACGGCTCGAGCAATCTTACAGCGACAGTCCTTTCAGTACCGGTCGAAACCTCCGAAAGCGTGAGCGGCATTGCGAGCTTGATGTCCGCTCCTGTCCGCGGACCCGACCCGCGACCACCACCGCCGCCACCAAAGAGGTCACTAAACCCTCCGAGGCCACCGAGATCGCGCATGAAAATGTTGAGCGCCTCGGAGAGATCGACATGATGGAAGCCAGCGCCGCCACGCAGACCAGCCTCGCCATAGCGATCGTAGACGGCGCGCTTGTTGGGATCCCGCAGCACGTCGTACGCCTCCGTGATCGCCTTGAACTTCTCCTCGGCGTCCTTCGCGCCGTTGTTGCGATCCGGATGATAGGTCATCGCGAGCTTGCGATACGCCTTCTTTATTTCTTCGTCGCTCGCGCCGCGCTGGACGCCGAGCGTCTGGTAAAAATCAGACATGATTCCTGGAGTTCTCCTTCAATAAATCCGTCACAAGCTCGGAGGTGTGCGTCACGAGCGAGATCACCTTGTCGTACGGCATCCGCGTGGGACCGATTACGCCGATGACGCCAGTGAGCGGACCCGCATGGTACGAGGCTGTGACAACGGTGAAGTTCGCGAGCCTCGGATCATTGTGCTCATTGCCGATGGTGATTGAGACACCGCCTGCCTCGCTACGACGACGCAGCAGCTCGCCAAGTTTCTCGCGGGTCTCGGTGAGCGCCACCAGTTTCCGCATGTTGTCGATGGTCGCAAACTCCGGCTGCTCGGCGAGAACCGATGCCTGGCCAAGCAAAACGGTGTCGTCGCTGGTCTCGAGGGCGCTATCGAAAAGCTGGTCGCCTTCTTCGATGAAAACGTTGAGAAGATCCGATGCTTCTCGAGTTGGACCGATGTCGCGGAGACGATCGCCGAGCGAGGAGCGAATCTGGCGGAGGGTGAGACCTGCGAGCCTTTCGTTCAGGACTCGGGTGACCTCTGAGATCGCCGCGTCGGCAATCTCGCCGTGGACGTCGACGAAAATTGTCCGCACCGCTCCAGCGGACAAAGTGAGCGCGACGAGCAACCGCTCGGACGACAGCTTGATGAGCTCGACACGCTCCAGCAGAGCGTCATCGAGACGTGGGCCGAGCGCGATCCCGAGCTCCTGAGTGATGACGCCGAGGCTTTGCGCGGCGCGTCGAAGAATGGCTTCAACTGCCGATCCGCCGGCCACGATCTGCGCGGTGAGACGTTCGCGCTCGTTGAGATCGGGCGCCCGAATGGGAATCAGGGAATCGACGTAAACGCGATAAGCAACGTCGGTTGGCACTCTGCCCGCTGAAGCGTGAGGGTGGTAGAGATAGCCCTTCTCCTCGAGATCACTCATGGTGTTGCGAATCGTCGCGGGCGAAACGCCGAGCCCGAACTTGTGCGCAATACTGCGCGAGCCGGCAGGCTGTGCCGTCGCGACATAGGCCTGGATGACCGCCTCCAGTATGCGCCGCTCGCGCTCGCTCAGACCCGGGAGTGACATAACTTAAATATAGCAGCCACTAGGAGTTGCAGTCACGGCCTCGCTGCGTCTGCCGGCCCGCAAAGCAGTCACGCTGGCCGCAATGCTGTCGAGGCGGAGCCAACCGGTCGGGGTTAGGCGGAGATGAGTCATATGGCCGGAAGAGTCCTCTTTGGGCGGCTGCAGACGATCCGCCCCGCCTCCCGCCTCCCGCCTCCCCAACGCGGCCCACCCCGCCGATTCCCAGCGGCCGACCACCTCAGTGTCACGTCCATCGATCTCGATTCCGCTCGTCGTGCGCAATCCCAGATAGATCGACTCGGCGATCCGGTTCTCGTCCGAGAGCAATTCCTCGCCGGCCGAAACGGGTTTGCCGTTGGCCAGACGCCTGGCCCACTCCGAGTAAGCAGAGACGTTCCACCGTCGGATGTTGCCATCGAAAGAATGCGCGGAAGGTCCGATCCCTGCGTACGCAGCCCCGGTCCAGTAGGCCGAGTTGTGCCGCGATCTTCGTCCCGGCAAAGAGAAATTGGAAACCTCGTAGTGCTGGAATCCCGCTCCCGTCATCGCCTGGTCGGCGTACAGAAACTCCTCCTCGTACTGCGTCTCCGATCCTTCGACTATGGCGCCGCGATCAGCCCATCGGGCGATAGGCGTGTGATCTTCGACCGTGAGTCCGTAGAGCGACAAGTGCGACGGCGACATCGCTATCGCGCGCTCGAGATCGTTTTTCCAGTCTCTGCCCAGGTGGGCGGGCAGCGCAAAGATCAGGTCGAGCGAAATATTTTCGATCCCGCCGCGGCGAATGGTTCGCACGGCTTGGCCAATCTGCTCCGAATCGTGGGTGCGGTGCATCCAGCGGAGTACCGTGTCGTCGAAGCTCTGAGCGCCGAGCGAGATTCGGTTGACACCGGCCGCCACCCAGCGCGCAACCGCAAAGTCGTTCACATCGTCCGGATTGGCTTCGATCGTTATCTCTGCGGTCGAAGAGATCGACGCGCGAGCGCGCACGGCCCCAAGAACCGCGGCGACTCCTGGCCCGCCGAGACGCGATGGAGTTCCTCCGCCCAGGTAGACGGTGTCGAGCTGCGTGCCGTCAATGCCCGAGAGCGCGAGCTCTGACCTCAGCGCACCCAGATACTCATCGACGGGCGTCTCCGGGCGAACGGCGATGGAAAAATCGCAGTAGGAGCAGCGGCGGGCGCAGAATGGAACGTGAATGTAGAGGTGGCGCGGGAGCATGGGTGAATATACGGGGCGGTACGCACACTCCGGGGCCGGAGAGAGCTGCAGCAGACTGGAATCGGTATTTGGATTTCATGGATGCGCAGTATTGTACGACAAGACCGAATTGGCCTAGGTGAAGGCTGGTTAGCGCCGGCGGATTTGTCCGCTTAGAGAGCAGTCAGCGAGTCCCATGATTTCCAGAGAGCTGATCGCCGAAAGGGCGTCGGGGATACTCAGGCCCGCTTTGCCCGCAAGGGCGTCGATATCCACTGCCGCGGAACCGAGAGCGTCCCAGATTCGACGCTCTGCTTCGGGAAGAATAGGAACCGGCCGCTCCTTTGGCGCAGAGACGCCGAGGAGAGCCAGGGCATCCTCAACCGCTGCAATCATCACTGCACCATCGCGAAGGAGCTGGTTGGAACCGTTGCTCTGCTCTGAGTCGATCGGACCGGGCACCGCGGCGACGACGCGATCGAGCTCCAGCGCTTGAGACGCAGTATTGAGCGCGCCGCTCTTGAATCCAGCCTCGACAACGATGGTGACAGGCGCCAACGCTGCAATTATTCGATTGCGTTTGGGAAACGCGCCCCGATACGCCGTTGTTCCCGGCTGATTTTCAGAGAGTACCAATCCATGCTCGGCGATTGATCGGTGGAGCTGGCGGTGGCCGGCTGGGTACGGGACGTCGATTCCGGTGCCGAGCACAGCGACGGTGTTTCCGCCCTCCTCGAGGGCCGTTCGATGCGCGGCACCATCGATTCCCCGCGCCATTCCGCTGACGATCGAGACGCCAGCTCTCACCAGCGCGCGCGTCAACATGCGAGTCGCCCGCTCGCCGTAGGCGGTCGAGTTTCTCGTTCCGACGATCGCGACCCGCGGCTTGGTGAGCGCCGAGCTCCGCCCGAGGGCGAAGAGCTGCGCCGGCGGCACCGACAGGTCCATCAATTCGGCCGGATACTCGGCGCTCCCGCGTTGCCATCGCGCGATCTGAAACCGCGCGGCGGAGTCGGGATCGAGCGGAGCGAATCCAGGATCACGCGCAGCTAAGGCTTCGTCTATCCCCATTAGCTGATCACGCGCAACTAAGGCTTCGTCTATCCCCATTCGCGCGCGGATGTCCTCGAGATCTGGAGCTCCGGCAACAGCTCTAGAGAATGCTTCAGTCCCTGGCATTCAACTCTAGGGCAAGCTTACAGTTGCATCCTCCCTCTTCACACTCTTCCTCAGACGCAGGAGCTCCGACCACCACGCTGCGGTAAGCGCTTCCAAGCCTTCGCGCGCGGCCGCACTCGCCGCGAAAATTCCAAACGATCCCGGCGCTTCGATTGGCGGCGCGTACTCTTCGCCAAGCAGGTCCA
>JBOHTC010000085.1:0-24261 GCA_050733495.1 Gemmatimonadaceae bacterium
AGACCCAACAAACTACCTTATAAGAAACAAACGGAGTCGACCACCAGGAGGTCGACAACCCGGTAAACCAGACGCAGAAAGAGATCGCTCAGCGCTATGACTTCAAGGGATCGCCCGCGACCATAGAACTGAACCGCACCGAGGGGAAAATCTCTCTCACCGCCGAGAACGATTACAAGATGCAGGCGCTCTGGGACGTGCTGCAGACGAAACTGATCAAGCGGAGCGTGCCGGTTAAGAACCTCGAGCCAGGAGACATAAAGCCCGCTGGTGGTGACACCGTTCGCCGCGACATCGCGCTCAAGATGGCTCTCGACAGCGAGACGGCCAAGAAAGTTGCGGCCGCGATCAAAGATGCAAAGCTGAAAAAGGTCCAGGCGGCAATTCAGGGCGACCAGGTGCGCATTACGTCTCCGTCGCGGGACGATCTTCAGGAAGCTATCTCGCTCCTTCGCGGCAAGGATTTCGGCGTCGAGCTCAAATTCGGTAATTACCGCTGAGTGTTCGGCTGAAATACATTAGCCGGTACGCGCGGTGAAGGTCGGTGTCATCACACTCGGCTGCGACAAGAACACCGTCGACACCGAGCGCTATCTCGCCCAGCTCTCCGAGCACTCGGCAGAATTTACCTCCGATCTGGCCGACGCCGAGTTGATCATCGTGAACACTTGCGGCTTCATCGACGCCGCGAAAAAGGAATCGATCGACGCGATGATCGAGGCCGCACGATTCAAGAGCATTGGCCGATGTCAGGCAGTGGTCGCGGTTGGATGCATGATCGAGCGCCACAAAGATGAACTACTGGATGCGCTTCCGGAGGTTGATCTCTTCCTCGGCTCTTCTGAGATGCAACGGTTGGTTCCCGAGCTGAGTGAGCGGGGCCTTCTTGGGGGGCCGAGCGAGGATCTGCATCCGGGTACCCGTATTTACGCAGGCGATCTACCGCACGTGCGTTACCTGAAGATCAGCGAAGGCTGCGATCACGGTTGCGCGTTCTGCGCCATTCCGCTCATGCGTGGAAAGCACAGGTCGTTTGCATTGGATGAGATAGTGGGCGAAGCGCAGCTCCTCGAGCTGCAGGGAGCGCGCGAGATCAATCTCGTTGCCCAGGATCTCGCACATTACGGTCGCGACAGGCGCGACGGGGTGAACCTCCCCGAGGTACTGCAGGCGCTCGTAGCAGGGACGTCGATTCCATGGATCCGAATGCTGTATCTCTATTCAGCCGGCATCACGGAACAGTTGCTGGATGTCATCGCGCGCGAGCCGCGAATTCTTCCGTACCTCGATATGCCGATTCAACATGGTTCGGACGATATACTGGTCCGCATGCGGCGGCCAGAGAGAAAGCGCACGATCCGCGAGCGTGTCAGAAAATTCCGCGACGCTGTTCCCGATGTCGCTATCCGGACGACGTGCATTGTTGGGTTTCCCGGAGAGACCGAGGAGCAATTCGAGGAGCTGCTGGAATTCCTCCAGGAAATTCGGTTCGAGCGCGTGGGCGCATTCACGTATTCCCCGCAGGAAGGAACGCGCGCCGCGCAATACGCTGACGACGTTCACGAGACCATCAAACGCGAAAGGTTGGAGCGTCTGACCGAAGTCCAGCGGGCAATCACTGTGGAGCGTTATGAATCGCGCCTTGGACGAACGGCGATGGCACTCGTGGACCGAACAGATCGTGTGACCGGGACCTCTCAGGCGAGGCTTCCCTGGCAGGCCGACGACATCGACGGCATAACGAGGCTCGACCAGGCGCTCGCTGCCGGGACTCTGGCGAGAGTTGCGGTTGAGGAGGTCGTTGACGATTACGATTTTCAGGCATCAGTGATACGCGTTGAATCGCCGGCTGTCGCTCGAGAAGCCCGGAGACCTCGCGAGCTGCCTCTCGCGCAGCCATCGATTGGGAGTTACGGCCGATAGATGTCCGCCCGATAAATGCGTTCTGCCGAAATCATGGAGCGCGCGCGCGAGCTTTTTCCGGGAGGGGTTAATTCTCCGGTTCGCGCTTTTCGTGGCGTAGGAGGCGACCCGGTCGTGGCCGCGCGCGGCGAAGGCGCGCATATCTGGGACGTGGATGGTAAGGAGTACATCGATTTCGTGCTCTCGTGGGGCGCCCTGGTTCTTGGACACGCAAGCCCGATAGTGCTCGATGCGTTGGATCGGGCAATGCAGAGCGGAACCAGCTTCGGGATGCCCACCGAGCTCGAAGTACAGCTCGGCGAGCTGATTCGGGAGCGCATGCCGCAGGTAGAGCTGATGCGGTTCGTCTCGAGTGGCACGGAGGCCACAATGAGCGCGGTACGTCTTGCGCGTGCATTCACCAACCGAGACTGGATTCTCAAGTTCGAGGGCTGTTACCATGGACACGCGGACTCGTTTCTCGTCCACGCCGGCTCGGGTGTCGCCACGCTTGGCCTGCCTGATTCACCGGGAGTTCCCGCGCAGCTCGCTGCGCTCACACTCACCGCGCCATTCAACGACCTGGATCGGGCGGCAGCTTTAATCAGGGAGAACGAAGGCAAGGTTGCAGGGATCATCGTCGAGCCGATCGTCGGCAATTCAGGATTCATCCAGCCCGAGCCGGGATTTCTCGAGGGTCTTCGAAAACTTGCCGACGAATCCGGAGCTCTTCTGATTTTCGATGAAGTGATGACCGGATTCCGGATCGCACCGGGCGGGGCCCGGCAACGGTTTGGAGTAACAGCAGATCTCACCACACTCGGCAAAGTGATCGGCGGAGGCCTGCCCGTAGGTGTGTATGGCGGGCGGCGCGAGATCATGCGCCAGATTGCTCCTTCGGGTCCCGTGTATCAGGCCGGCACTCTCTCCGGGAATCCACTGGCGATGGCGGCGGGGCTCGCGACTCTATCGACGCTTACTCTCGCTTTGCACTCGCGGATCGAAAACAGAACTGCAATTCTGGTCGGAGGCTTGCAAAAGATCGGGGACGATCTGGGAATCCCGCTAACAACCGGGTGCGCCGGCTCGATGTGGGGATTTTTTTTCAGTACACGGCCTGTCCGAAATTTCTCCGACGCGAAGGGATCGGATGTCGAATTCTTCCGTCGCTTTTTCCACGCGGCGCTCGAGCGGGGGATTTATCTGGCGCCGTCGGCTTTCGAAGCATGTTTCCTGTCCGCGGCGCACGGGGACGCGGAAGTGGAAACGGCCTTGGCGAGGTTCAAAGATGCAATGGAATCAGCAGCTGCTTAAACCAATTCGGCTGACGCCCCGATTCGTTTTCGCGAGCGCGTGCGGAGTGCTGGGAATCGCTTCCTGCGTTTCTCTATCGTCTCCGCGCGGCTCCAGTGGCAACATTCCGGTGGCGAGTGGGAACTACCGGAATGGCAGAAACCAGCTCGTGCGAATAGCGCTCGAAACAGGGGCCACCGAAGAAAAAATCGGAGCGACCGGCGCCTGGGCCATCTACGAGTCGGGAGAAAGCTCGCCCATCGCGCAGCTCAAAAGCAGCGATAGCATAGCTGTCTCAGCGCCGCAGGATTGTAACGGCGGTGGCCAGCCTTGTGTCAGACGGGTTCGATTGAATCCAAACATCAATCTGCCGGCGAGCGCCGGAGCGATCGTCGCGCGACCCGTCGGGGATGGATCTTACCTGACGTGGAATGGAAAGCGGTATCACGGTGAGCTGCTCGTCAGTGTGGGCGACTCCGGCGCACTCGTCGTCAATCGCGTGCCGATGGATTCCTATTTAATGGGAGTCGTCCCGCTCGAGATCGGGAATCGTACGACGGCCGAGATGGCCGCCGTCGAAGCGCAGGCCGTAGCAGCTCGGACGTACGCGTATAAACACCTCACACCTTCCCGCGCCTTCGACATGTATGCGACTGTGCAGGACCAGGTCTACGGTGGCGTCGACGCAGAGAAACCTCTGGCGGATTCTGCGGTCAATTCGACGGCTGACGTCGTGGTCCTGTACAACGGTCAACCGATCAGCACGCCATACCACTCGACTTGTGGTGGAAGTACCGCCGGTGTCACCGAAGTGTGGTACGATCAGCCCGACGAGCCTTATCTTCGTCCCGTGAGCGATCGAATCCCGGGGACGAATAACTATTATTGTGACCCGTCACCGCGCTTCAGCTGGACGCAGACTTACGATGCCGACGAATTGAGGTCGGTGATGGAGAAGTATCTCGCCGCATACACAAACGCGCCAAAAACGAAGCTGGGCCGTATCACCGCCATATCGGAACAAGGCAGGACTGCATCGGGTCGCGTGGCTGCTCTGACGGTGCGCACCGAGAGCGGCGCTTACACTCTTCGCGGAAACGACATCCGATTCGTGCTGCGCGATCCAAAGGGAACGATCCTCAACAGCACTTTGTTCAGCCTGGACGCGGCCACGAGCGGCGGAGAAGTTTCGCGCCTCACGCTTACGGGGCGAGGCTATGGGCACGGGATTGGGATGTGCCAGTGGGGAGCAATCGGCAGGGCGCGGGCGGGGCAGGATTATCGTACGATTCTAGCGACTTATTATCCGGGGACGACGCTTGGCAGAATCGCCGGTTAGCACGAAGGAATCAAAATCGAACAGAGCCAACGTTCGATTGGGCCTGGTTGGAGCAGGCGCGATCGCGCAGCTCGCTCATCTTCCGGCGCTCTCGAAGATCAAGGGGGCGGAACTGGTGGCTCTGTGCGACAACGACGGGCCCAAGGCGAGTGCGATCGCGGAACGGCTCAAGATTCCGGACGTATTCACTGATTTTGAGGATCTGCTCGAGCTCGATCAGGTGGACGCCGTCGTGATTGCTACGCCGAACCATCTTCACGAGCCTCACGTACTGCGCGCCCTCAAGTCCAAGGTCGATGTCCTGTGCGAGCGACCGTTGTCTCTCACGTCGCGCGGAGTGGAACGAATCCTCGGCGCCGCCAAGCAATCGGGAAGAAAGGTGGTAGTGGGGAACAACCACCGTTTCAGAAGTGACGTGCAGCAGCTCTACCGTTTTCTACAGGGTGGTGAGCTGGGCCGGATGATCGGCGTGCGCGCGGGACATTATCAATTTGCGACGTCGCGGGTTGGCTGGCGTTTCAGACGGCCTGAGGCCGGTGGTGGCGCGTTCTTCGAGCACGGTTATCCTCTCGTAGATCTCGCGCTTTGGCTGGCCGATTTCCCAGATCTGGTTCGTGTGACCGCACACATGGACCGCACCCGCGGTGCGACGACTGTCGAGGATTCGATGATCGTCAATGTCGAATGTGCGGGGGGAATCAGCTTCAGCTTCGACGTGTCGTGGTCGTACGTCGGTCAGGAAGAGCGTTGGTGGTTCGAAGTTCTATCCGGTCGCGGGAGCGCGAGACTCGCACCGCTTCGCGTGGTCAAGATGTTGAATGGGAAGCCGACCGACGTTTCACCGAGCGGAGCGGCAGCACGCGAAAGCCTATTTCTTCAATCGTACCGCTCCGAGCTTGCGCACTTCATTGCAGTGGTCAACGACGACGCTGCGTACGAGCCGCCGGACGATCAGCTACTCGTGATGAAGCTGATGGAAGCGATCTACAAAGCCGCAGAAGAGGGCAAAGAAGTCCGCCTGTAGTGCGCAAGCCGGTGAACTGTCCACCACACAACGAGGTTCATCGGAAGAGCGAGTGCGATTATCTCGCCGTTGTTCTGATTGAAAGCCGGCAGACCTTGCATCACGAAGCCGAGTAAAGTGAGCGCTGATATGAATCCGGCGAGTTTGCTCGTTCTGGAGACGGCCCGAAGTCCGTAGATCGAGAGTGGAACCAGGACGACGAGCGCCAGCGACAAGGGATCGAGATGGAGCAGATTCTCGTTCCGCCCCATGAAATGGTGCTTGGTGAATGCCCAGGCGATAAGGAGTGCGGTTCCTGCCAGGCCCGCGATGAGGCTCCAGACCGTCGCCAAAAGCGTTGCAAGAAAGAGCGCGACCTTGTTACCACCCTCGGCGCTTCTCACGAGCGCGATCCCGATTCCGCCGAGAAGGAGTCCCGCTGCGACGAACCACGGGAAATAGTTAGGGGGCGCCGTCGGTTCGGGCGAGCGGCCTGCCGTGAACAGAGCCATCTCGGAGCGGACGAACGGAATTTTTGTATCAGTGCTGTCCGTCAGCTTTACCGCACGCAGATCGTTCGCCATTCTCACCGGAAGAAACATTTCCTGCCAAACCGATAGTGGTTTGTCCGCCGGATGTCCCAGCGCGAAATCGGCGCCGGCGTACAGCGGGATATTGTCTCCGAGCAGTCGTAACGTGTGGAACCGGTACGTGCCCGAGGTCATTACCGAGACAGTCGACGTCTGGAGCTGCCCGCCCACGGCGTGGTCGAGTGCGTCACGCAATCGGGTGGAGCAATTGTCGACGTAGTAATCGTAGCGATAGAACTTGTTCTGAGGCTGCTCGTTCCACTGGACGAACTGCTGAAGCTTGAGGCGCTGCGCCGGCGTGAGATTCAGCTCCTGCGCGAGTACAGAGCGGTTCTCCTGCTTGTAGTTGCTGAGCATTGCCTCGAGATCGATCGCTTGCATCCAGTAGCGGGTGTCGCCGGTGAGGAACCTCCGGAGGAAGTGCGGCTGGTTGAAGTCGAACATGCCCCAGTTGTAGGTCGTGTCGGTCCCGAGCTTACGATCCTTTATCCAGATCGCGTTGTGACCGAAACGCGCCCAGACCTCGTCACCCCAGCCGAAGGTGAGGAGGTAGACCGTGAGATTCGACCCCGGCTCGGTGCTGTTGGTCGTCGGACTGGGCGCGAGGGGGGGAGTGACGGGCATCAATTGCGCATTGAGTGGAGCGTGCAAGAGCGCAACCGCCAGCAAAGAAATCAACGCTAGGGTCTTCATTGCTCGTAAGATGTATCCTCGGCGGTTCGATCAGGAGGGCGCACAAAAAAAAAGGCCAACTGGCTGGTCGGCCTTCGTTGTTGTCAGAGATTGGAAACGTCGAAGTAGCGCCGCTCCCTTGCTCTAACTTGTTTACGCACCCCGATTTAGCTATAGTTCAAAGCTACGTCCGAACCGAATTAGAGGCTCTATATGAAACCCGACATACATCCAGTGTACGCCACGGCGACCGTCAAATGCGCCTGTGGGAATACATATCAGACCAGATCCACCCAGGCGGAGATTCACACCGACATCTGCGCCGCGTGTCACCCTTTCTTTACGGGCAAGCAGAAGCTCGTCGATACCGCTGGTCGCGTTGAGCGCTTCCGGCAGAAGTACGGCAAGCAGGCCGCTGGCTCCAGCTCGGAAAGCTGAGTCTACGCGACCGGCTCAGGGACGCTGTAGAGCGCGTCTCTGAGGTAGAGCGAGAGCTCTCCGATCCGAAGACCGTAAGGGACCAGCAGCGCATGGCCGCGCTGGGCCGCGAGCTCAGGCATCTTCAGCCGCTCGCAGAGATGGCCGCCAGACTTCAGAGGCAAGAGCAGGAGCTCGCGGAAAGTCGCGAGCTCCTCGACTCTGAAGATCCCGAGATGGCGCGCGAAGCAGAGAACGAAATCTCGCACCTCGAAAAATCAATCGAGCAGCTGCTCGAAAAAATAAAGCCGGCCCTCGTGCCCCGCGACCCGCTCGACGACCGTCCCGCAATCGTCGAGATCAGGGGTGGCACCGGTGGCGATGAAGCAGCTATCTTCGCCGCCGACCTATTTCGCATGTACACTCGCTTCGCCGAGGGACGCCGCTGGCGCGTCGAGATGATATCGCAATCCGAGGGCACGCTGGGCGGGATGAAAGAAGCGATCTTCAAGGTGAGGGGTGACGGCGCATTTGGGGCAATGCGCTGGGAGTCCGGTGTCCATCGCGTCCAGCGCGTTCCAGTGACGGAGAGCCAGGGGCGAATCCATACCTCGGCTGCCACCGTCGCCGTTCTTCCCGAGGCGGAAGAGATCGATCTCAAGATCGAGGACAAAGATCTGCGCATCGATGTGTTTCGATCGTCGGGGCCTGGCGGCCAGAGCGTCAACACCACCGATTCCGCCGTGCGCATTACTCACATTCCCAGCGGCATCGTCGTGAGCCAGCAGGATCAGAAATCACAGCTGCAAAACAAGCTTAAGGCAATGGAAGTGCTGCGCGCGCGCCTGCTCGACGCAAGAATTGCGGAGCAGGAAGCCGCGCGTGCACGAATGCGAAAGACCCAGGTTGGCACGGGGGATCGCTCCGCGAAGATCAGGACTTACAACTATCCGCAGAACCGGGTCACTGACCACAGAATCAATCTGACTCTGCACGAGCTGACCAAAGTGCTTGATGGGAACATCGAGCCTTTTATCGAGGCGCTGAAAGTCGCCGACGTCGAGGAAAGGCTTGGCGAATAATTCGAGCGCGCGTTTTTTCCCCACCAGGATTCCAATCGGTACTATCGGCGATCTCCTGGCGGGCTGTGCCTCAATGCTCGAGGCGGAAGGCGTTGCGGACGCCGAGCGCGAGGCAAGAGAAATTGTGGCGGCCGTGCTGGATGTCCCGAAATTCTGGGCTGCCGCAAATGCGGTTTCGGACGCTTCGCCGGACGTCGCGCGCGCGGTCATCCGCGCCGCCATGAGCAGGGCGAGTGGCGCTCCTCTCGCCTACGCGGTCTCTCGCGCCTCGTTTCGGCACCTCACGCTCGAGGTCGACGAGCGCGTGCTGATCCCACGCGTCGAGACCGAGCTTCTTGTCGAGCGCGTCCTGGATCGTTGTGGTGGAGACGTCCGTGTTGTCGCGGATATTGGAACAGGATCGGGCGCGATCGCTCTTTCGCTGGCATTCGAGCGTGAATTTGAACTCATTTTTGCAACCGACATCTCGCTCGATGCGTTAGTCGTCGCCGGTCGCAACGCTGCGTCGCTCGCTGCGGTACTGAAAACGTCCGTAGAGTTCCGTCACGGCTCGCTGCTTGCCCCGCTAGCAGGGAAGAAGATGGACGCAATCGTCTGCAACCCGCCCTATATAAGCTTCGCCGAGCTTCCGGATCTCCCCCCGGCCGTACGGGACTGGGAGCCCAGCCTGGCGCTCTTGAGCGCCGACGACGGGCTCGCCGTAACGCGGGATCTCGTAAGCCAAGCGCCGCGTTTTCTCTATGCTGGGGGTCTCCTCGCGCTCGAGGTCGACGTGCGGCGCGCGAGCTCCGTGGCGGAGATGCTTGCGGTGGATGGACACTACTCTGATGTCGAGGTGTTGCTCGACCTCAGCGGCCGAGAGCGATTCGTGTTCGCACGACGCGACTGAGCGCTCGGGACTGAAAGGAGAATAGATGCTTGAAGAGAAAGCGAAGGATCTCGGCCGGCTAATAGGGCAAAGTCCGGAGTATCAGGCCCTGAAGAGATCGAGTGAAGGTCTCAACGACGACCGGGAAGCGGTTGCGCTGCTGCAGCAGATGGAAAAGCTACGCGGTGAGGCGCAGCAATTGATTCAGCGCGGTGAGAATCCGACGGACGAGATGGAGCAGCAGCTCGACTCAATGCTCGAGAAGATTCAGTCCCAGACGGTATATCAGCGTGCGGTAGCGGCACAGGAGAACTTCGACAAGCTCATGGTGCGTGTGAATCAATGGATCATGGACGGCATGAAGAAGGGCGCAGCCAGCCCAATCATCACGCTTTCCTGACCATGCCGCGTGGCAAGCTTATCGTCTTCGAAGGGGCCGAAGGCGCCGGCAAGACCACGCAGATCCGCCTGATTGCGGAGAGACTGGGCGCCGCCGGAATATCCTGCGTCGCAGTGCGCGAGCCCGGTGGCACCCCTGTAGGTGACGCGATACGCGAGATTCTCCTCGACCCGGAACAGCAGATCGGTCCCTCGTCGGAAGCACTTCTCTTCATGGCGTCGCGCGCGGAGCTCATCTCGCGGGAAATCAGACCGGCCCTCGCCCAAGGCGATATCGTCCTCCTGGACCGGTTTTTTCTCTCGACGTACGCGTACCAGGTCGTTGGGCGAGGTCTTCCGGAGGAGCAGGTCCGCGCCGCCAACGGCTTGGCAACCGCCGGACTGGTGCCGGATCTGACGCTCTTGCTCGATGTGCCTCCGCGGGAGGGACTGGGAAGAGCGGACGCTCGAGGGAAGCGCGACCGGATGGAGAGTTCCAGTGACGAATTTCACGAGCGCGTCGGGGCAGCGTTCAGAAAATTTGTCGATCCGTCCTGGCAACACTCCCATCCAGAGTGCGGACCAATCAAGTTGATAGATGGAACGGGTGAGGAAAATATGGTTCTCGGTCGAACGATTGCCGCCCTTGCCTCGGCATTCCCGCAATCTTTCGGTGTCATAGCCAACTAATTTCAAATGAGACTAAAGCTTCCCAGCGCCTCCGCGCGAGGCCGCACTATCATCGTTGGCGGAACACTACTCGGCGCGCTCGTCACCGGCGGGTGGCTTCTTCAGCGCGGTTCCCGGACGGGTGCTTTCACGGCGTACGAGGGTGAGCAGCTCTTCGACAACGTTCTGAAGCACATCGAGACCGACTACGTCGATACCGTCAGCGATTCCGCGCTTTATCGGAAATCCGTGGACGGAATGTTGTATGAGCTCCGCGATCCTTACACGACTTTTCTGCCGCCGGACCGTTTCGCGCGTCTGAACGAGAGCACGACCGGTAACTATGCCGGCCTGGGTCTCGAGACAGATCTGCGAGATGGCTGGCTCATAGTCGTTGCGCCGTTGCCTGGCGGTCCCGCCGAGCGCGCTGGATTGCAGCCGGGAGATCGGATAATCGAGATTGCCGGAAAAATAGCGAAGGGGTGGACGAGCGAAGAGGCGTCCAAGGCGCTACGTGGTAGGCCTGGCACGTCGGTGACGCTCAAAGTCGAGCGACCGGGGCTCACGAGCCCCATCGAGCTCACGCTCGTTCGCTCGACAATCCATGAAAGTGCCGTTCGCAGATCGTCGATGATCGGTGATGGCATCGGCTACATAGACCTGAAGGCATTCAGCGATTCGACGGCGAAAGAGCTAACCGGCGCGATCTCGACGCTTCTCGGTAGCGGTATGAAGACGCTCGTGCTGGATCTCCGCACGAATCCCGGCGGACTCCTGGCTCAGGGCGTGAGGGCTTCGGACATCTTCCTAAATCCCGGCCAGCGAATCGTTAGCATGCGCGGACGCGTACCCGACGCGAACCGCGACTACGCCGATACTGCGAAGCAGCGGTGGCCGGATCTCGGCCTGATCGTGTTGGTGGATGGCCGCAGCGCGAGCGCCGCGGAAATAGTTGCTGGAGCGCTGCAGGATCATGATCGCGCAGTTGTCGTGGGCAGGCCGACGTACGGAAAGGGGAGCGCGCAGAGCGTAATTTCCTTTGGACCGGACGGGGGACTCAAGCTCACCACCGCGCGCTGGTTCACGCCCGCCGGAAGATCGATCGCTCGCCAGTTGCCTGGTGACGACGATGACGAAGAGGGCGCTGCGCCACCGCCTCGGGAGCGATTTCGGACTGACGCGGGCCGGGTGGTGTATGGAGGCGGCGGGATAACTCCCGATGTGATCGTCGGGGACAGCACCACACCGGTTGCGGAGGGGAATTTCATTCGTGCACTTGGAGCGAACGTAGGTCACTTCCGCGACGCGGTGACAGACTATGCGCTTTACCTGAAAGGAACCCACGGCGTGACGTCGCGGGATTTTGTAGTTACTCCCGCGATGCGGGACGAAGTCTGGAACCGCATGAAACAGCGGGGCATCGACATGCCCCGATCGGTGTTCGACGATGCGGAGCCACTCATAACGAGACTCATGGGGTTCGAGATCGCTCGATACGTCTTTGGCAGCGATGCCGAATTCACGCGCCGCGCGTCGGTTGACCCAACACTGCAGAAGGCGTTAGAGCTTGCACACGGATCGCGGAACGAGAGCGATCTGCTTCGTAAGGCGAACGCGCTCGCACAGGCGACAGACACCATCGGGACTCAGTGAGCGAGCGTGTTTTCATAATCGGGCCCGGCCACGTTGGGCGCGGATTGTTCCGCGCCTTTCGCGCATCTGGGGTTGAAGTCGTGGGGCTTCACGGCAAACGCCCATCAGGGGTCGCCACTTCCACCGGCGCCCTTCCCATGGAGATGGCCACCGCGAATGTCGTGTTGGTTTGCGTGCGCGATGCGCAGCTCGACGCGACCGTTGCAGAAATCATCGCCGCCGCGAGCGATGGCCGCATCGCGCGCGGCACCGCGATACTCCACACTTCCGCAATTGCAGATCCAGCCGGATTGCGCACCCTGAGCGACGCGGAATTTCCGGGAGGGACTTTCCACCCCCTGGTTCCGTTCGGCGATCCCGAAGTATCCGCGGAAATGCTTAAGAGGGGATGGGTGGGCATCGATGGCGACAACGCTGCCAAGAGTGCGTCAAGACGGCTTGCGGGGCACATCGGGGCGCGGACGCTGGAAATTCCGCCGGGAAAGAAACCGGCATACCACGCCGCCGCAGTGATCGCCTCGAATTTTCCGGTTGTTCTCGCCTCTGTCGCAGGCCACCTGCTTCACGATATCGGCATTCCGGACGCCAGCGCATTCCAGGCGGTAGAGAGTCTGATGAACGCGGCACTCGCGAATATGAAACAGGCGGTGCCCGATGACGCACTCACGGGCCCCGTAGTGCGCGGGGACGCCGAGACAATCGGAAGACACGTCCAGGCTCTAAGCTCGTATCCTGCCGCACTCGATGTATATCGCGCACTGTCATCGGCCGCGATCGACATCGCCCAGTATCGCGGAACTGATCAGAAGAAGCTGGCAGCGATCAGGGGCTTGCTCAGACCCGGCAAGCGCTGACCAGGTCGCGCTCGATCAGCTAGTACGCCGCTCCCGCGCGCGCCGATTGATCGACGACCTTCACACCTTTTGGAACGGCGAATCGAAAACTCGAACGACTGAGAGTGGGATTAGCCGTGAAGCTCGTAATTACCACATGCCGCCTCAGGCCGTTCGCTGACTCAACATCGAAGGCTCTGATGCTGGAGTCTCTGTCATCGATCCAGACCTTCGCGCTCTTGAATGGGGTATCCGCGGACCTGGGCACGAGCGTGACTGCATGCGTCGAGCGTCCTTCAAGCAATGCAGCCCCTCCTCCAGAAACACTGAAGCGGCTGCGCGGTGAATTCAGGAACTGATCCGCGGGATCGACGGCGCTCGCGGTCCCTCCATTGTACGGCATCCGCACTACCTGGCCGGGAACGCTGCTCGGCAAATAGACCCAGAGAGTCGATCCATCGGCCGTAACGCGATCGCCACTATCGAAATCTATGCTGAGCAGATTCGGCTTTCTGCGGATTATCACGCCCTTTGTAGTCTGGCTCCTTCCGGTAAGCGGGTTCGTGAGCGTTTGACTGAATTCGGCCCGCATGGTCTTGAGTCGAGCGTACGCGGCGGCAGCGCGATCGATGATCGAGTCGGCGTTTTGCGCGCGCGCGGAAGCAGGAAACGCGGCGATCGTGCCGGCCGCGAGGTAGATGAGTGTCTTCATAGGCTAGCCTACACTGCTACGACTGGGCCGTTCCGGTGTGTGCAGGCGGAATGCTGCGCCCGATAGCCGCAGCTACGGCGCGCAACTCTCGAACGAGCTGCGTGAACTGATCGGGATAAAGTGACTGGGCACCGTCCGACAGCGCGCGGTCGGGTTCGGGATGAACCTCGATGAGAACTCCGTCGGCGCCCGCGGCCACAGCGGCGCGCGCCATCGGAATCACTTTGTCTCTGAGGCCCGTACCGTGGCTTGGATCCGCGATGATCGGAAGGTGCGAAAGTCGATGGACGATCGGGACCGCGGTCAGATCGAACATGTTACGAGCCGCCGGGTCGAAGCTTCGTACTCCGCGCTCGCAGAGAATGACATTCGCATTTCCTTCCGCGAGTATGTACTCTGCGCTCAGCAGAAGCTCGTTGATGGTGGCGGCCATCCCGCGCTTGAGGAGAATCGGCTTTTTCATCCTGCCGACTGTTTTCAGCAGCGAGTAGTTCTGCATATTCCTCGCGCCGATCTGTATGCAGTCCGCGACCTCGGCGACGAGGTGTGCGCCTTCGGAGTCCATCGCTTCGGTGACAATCGGCAGACCAGTCTCTTTTTTCGCCCGGGCAAGGAGGGCAAGACCCTTCTCCCCCAATCCCTGAAATGAATATGGAGAGCTCCGCGGCTTGAACGCGCCGCCCCTCAGCGCGGCACCACCGGCCGCCTTGACTATCCTGGCAGCTGAAAGAATCTGCTCCTCGGATTCGACCGAGCATGGTCCGCCGATGACAACGACCGCATCACCGCCTACGGAGACGCCGGGCGCGATCTCGACGATCGTGTTCTCGGCTTTCCATTCGCGCGAAACCTGCTTGTAAGGCTGGGTGACGTGAATGATCTGGGCGACGCCAGGAAGCGCCTCGAGGCGCGATGCATCGACGCGCCCATCGTTGCCGACGAGACCAACCGCGGTGCGCTGAGCACCGGGCATTGGTCGCGCGTCGTAACCCATTTCCTTGATAATGGCGACCACGCGATCGACGTCTTTCGCCGTCGCGTCGTGTTGCATGACTACTAGCATCTAGGCTGTGACTGGTGCCGTCTCGGCGGTTTCGGCGGGCTCCTCGTGGAGCTGTGGTATGTGCGCGGGATGAGATGGAGAAATCGTCTCGTCGACCGTCTTTCCGCGCATTCGGACGCTGACGAGTGATGATACACCCGGCTCTTGCATCGTGACGCCGTAAACTGCGTCGGCGGCTTCGGTGGTGGTTCGCGGGTTGTGCGTTATCACGATGAACTGCGTTTTGCTCTTGAATCGGTTGAGCATCCGTACGAAATGCCCGACGTTCTGATCGTCGAGTGGCGCGTCCACTTCGTCGAGGAGACAGAAGGGGCTTGGCTTCGTGAGAAAGATTCCGAAGAGAAGCGACAGAGCGACCAGCGCCTTCTCCCCGCTCGACAGGAGATGAATGCGCTGAGTTCTCTTGCCCCGCGGCGACGCATGGATCTCGATGTCACCTTCCAGCGGACTTTCCGGATTTTCCAGGCGCAAATCGCACTCGCCGCCGCCGAAAAGGGTCATGAAAATGTTTCTAAAATTCTCCCGTACCTTGACGAATGTCTCGAGGAAAAGCGCTCGGGCGGCCGTGTCTATCTCACGGATTGCCTGCTGCAACGAATTCTTCGCTGAATTCAAGTCGTCGCGCTGAGTTGTGAGGAATGAGAGTCGTTTGGTTTCTTCCTCGTGCTCTTCGATCGCCATGGGATTGACGGGACCAAGTGCCTCCAGCTGTTCGCGAACGACTGCGGCTTCGGTACGCAATGTCTCGTCATCGAGCTCGAGCGCCTCCGCTCCTGCGAGAAGCTCATCGACCGGCTTCTTCCACTCTGCCTCGAGTCGCTCACGGATCGCCGTTCTGCGGCCCGAGAGCTCGGTGTATCTGAGCTCCGCGGAATGCAGCTCCTCACTGAGGGCAGATACCCGATGTCGGAGCTCGGTGAGCAGATGCTCGTCGGCTGCGAGACGCTCGTCTACTGCGTGGACGAACCCTTCCGCGTCAGCCTGCTTCTGTTCGGCCGCTGAGAGAGTCGCCTGACGTGCGTCGAGGTCAATCTGCCAGCGGGAGAGCATTTCTTTGAGCTGGGCATCGGCGCTGGATAGAGTCGTGAGCTCGAGCTGAAGATTTTCTACGCGGCCGTTCGCCGAAGCGTACTCTTCGCTCAAATGTCTGCGCCTATCGGACGCGACCTCGAGCTGTGCCTGCGCCTGAGCGCGCCGAATCTGGCTGGCGGTTCGCTGTTCGCGGGCTTCTTCCTGCCTTTGTTCCGCTACGGCGAGCGTTCCCCGCGCGGCGGCAACCGTCGCTTCGTGGCTCGCGATCACTCCTTCGATTTCCGCGCCTTGAACCGCGAGCGATTTCAAACGCGCCAACACTGCCGCTTCCCGCTCCGCTAAACGTTCCATTAGGGCGCGTGCCTCAGCGGCTTCGCGGGCGGCACGCAGGTTCTGCCGCGCCAGCACATCAGATCGGTCGGCCGCTTCTGCATTTGAACGCGCGGCAAGCGACGCAGCTTCCTGTGCAACAATCGCCGAACGTTCGGCGGACGCCAGAGCGGCGCGCTCGGATTCGGCGAGACTCGCGGCGCTGTGCCGAGCGGCGGCGCTGTTGGTGACGATGTGTCCCAGCTCTACGATCTCTGCGCGCCGACGAAGGGGTCCCGGACCGGACTCGGCGGAAGGGAGCCAGATCGCGCCGCGAGCGTCGACGAATGCAGCTCCATTCTCGAGCGGCGACACGCGCCCGAGCAGCGAACGCACCCAGCCTCTCGCTGGCGACGATGCTTCGACTAGATCTGCGAGTCCTGTTGGCGCGCCGGCGCCGTCGTGTGTTTCGTCGGTCGCGGAATCGATTGGCAGAAGCAGAAGCGGCCCAGGGCTCGTCGATGCGTGCCAGGCGCGCACTGCGTCGGCCACGCCCCCGTCGCGAACGAGCACCGCGTTCACCGTGGGGCCGAGGAACCGCTCGATCAAACCGGCAGCGCTCGCGTCCGTGTTAATGAAATCGCTGAGCGGCCCGAGTATCGCTCCCTCTCCGAAGATACCACGCTCTCTCAGTAAACGGGCCGCCGCAGGAGCGAGACCGACGCGCTCCCGTTCGAACCCCTCGAGAGCGTTGAGCTTGGCCATCGCGGCAGTGTGCAGCTCTTCGGCCCGCAGGAGCTCCGCGCGCGCCGCACTCTCCCGGTCGCGAACGCGCGCGAGGAAATCGCGTGCCTCGTCAGCGGCAACCACGGTCTCTGCCACGCGGCTCGCGGAGATAACGGCAGCGTCTTCCGCCGCGGCAAGATCTCGCCGGGATGATTCCGCGGCGTCGAACAGCTGAACGAGTTCGGACTCCAGGATTGTTCTGCGTGTCACCAGCTCTGATCGCTCTCTTTCGCTCGACTCACGCTCGAGTTGCGCGCGGTGCAGCCTTTCGCGCAGGTCGCGCAATGCTCCCTCGCCGGTTTCGACGTTCGATCGAGCAGCAGTCAGCGTGGCGCGCAACTCTTCTTCGCCACGCGCGTGAAAAGTGAGGGCGTCGTCCGCGGCGCGCAAAGCGCCTTCGACCTCCGCGAGCTCGATCGTAGCCCGCTCCAGCTCACCACTGACGCGACCGGCCGCTGCGTCACCATCGCGGCGCTCTTCCTCGGCGCGCTCCCGACGCGACGTTGCGTTGCGGAGCCTTTCTTCCGCGACGGCAATTTCGCCACGAAGCTGTTGCGTGCTTTCGCGCTGGTCGGATACGAGCCGGGCAAGCTCGGTTCTGCGTGCTTCCGCGGTCGTACGTTCGGCGAGTGCTTCCTCTCTCGCGGCTTCTGCGGCGAGCAGTCTCGCTTCTTCGGCGGGGACTTCAACGCGGAGTGCACCGACTCGTTCCTCGAGGCGGAGAAGCTCCTCGCGCCAGGCATCTATCTCCCGCGAGGCATGCGCGAGTTCCAGCGTGAAGCGGCGCGTCATCAGCTCACTGTGTCTCTCGGCGCGCTTCCTCTGGCGCGAGAGCGAGCGTACCTGACTCTGGACTTCGGCGATGAGGTCGTCGATGCGTGAAAGATCGACTGTAGTCTCTTCCAGCCGCCGCTCTGCGCTGCGCTTACGGTCGCGGTAAAGACCAACCCCCGCCGCCTCCTCGAAAAGCTCGCGCCGCTCGTCCGGCTTATCGGACAGCAAGGCGTCAACCATCCTTGCTTCGATCACGACACCTGAATCGGCGCCGAGTCCGGTTCCTCGCACCATGTCGTGGATGTCGCGCAACCGGCAGGGCGAGCTGTTGAGGAAGTAATCGCTCTCGCCGGAGCGGCTTAGGCGCCGCGTTATTACGACTTCGCGAAATGGAATATCGAGCGCGCCGTCATCGTTCTCGAAATGGAGCGAGACCTCGGCGAGATTCACTGCGCGACGTGCCGAAGATCCCTGAAAAATCACCTCTTCCATCTTTGCGCCGCGGAGGGCTCTGGCTCGCTGCTCGCCGAGCACCCAACGCACAGCGTCGGACACATTGGATTTGCCACAGCCGTTCGGGCCGACGATGGCGGTGACACCTTGTTCGAAGACCATTTCGGTTCGATCAGCGAACGATTTGAATCCGTGAATCTCGAGCTTCGTTAAACGCACTAAGGCGCACTCCCGGTTCGGTAAACCAGAACGGGCCTCAAGCCCGCTGCACGTAACGTTCTTATCAGCTCGGCCGACTGATCGGCCGTTGCGAAAGCTCCCGCGAAGATCCTGGCGCCTCCATCATCCTGCACAAGCGGGTAAACCGACAATCCACGAGCCGCGTACCTCTGCGTCGCCGCGCGGATCGCATCTGCAATGCCGCCCTGCGTCGGCACGCTATCCACGAGCAACGCTAATGGCGCCTGCGTGACGCTTCCCGTTGAATCGCTGGCGAGAACACCGGCCCGTCGCAACGCCAGCAGGAGCGAGTCAGCTTGAGCTCTCCTGGCAAATGCACCGGCCGTCACCCTGTACCATGTAGCTCGCTCCACGCCGATTGGTACCGGCGACACGGCCGCGGCTGGAAGCGCCGCGCCATTTTTCTGCACGAACAAGTTAGCACCTTCCGCTGTGTTTGCGACTAGCAACTCCACCGAAAAAGAAGAGGCGATTGCGGAGTCATTGACATTTGCGGGAGGAGCAATGTGGAGAGTTTCGGCGGCGGGGCGCGCAGGGCTGACTGGCGCGGCCGCAATGGACGGAGACGCGCGCGGGCCGGCAGGGACGCCGCGCGCTCGTCCAACCATAAACGCGATCACTGCCGCGACGACCACGAGACCGACGCCGCCGCCCAAGGCCGGATACAGCCACTTTTTTTTGGGCCAGTTGGCGGCACCCAACCGCGGGAGCGCGATTTTGAGTGTGCGCGTTGGAGCGGGGACCCGCGCGAGTACGAGAGCTGCAGGTGCCGCGGGCAGGTCCGCGTCCTTGACAAGGACCACTCCGTCAAGCTGCTCGACGAGAGCGTCTAGTCCTCCCTCGGAGCTCTTCGCAACGAGGATGAGAAACGCGCCGGCTTGCGCAAAGCCCGCCGCGAGTTTTTTCCAGCGGGGACTTTGCAATACCTCGTCGTCGATGAGCGGATCGGTGCCGCTGGGCATCACGTAGAGATTTTTGACGGCTTCTACCTGGTAGCCGATTTTGTTGAGCGAGACGCCGTAGAGAATGCTGTCGGTGATTCCCGGAGCGTCCTCGTCCTTGACGAGTGATCGGAGGGGAGGGAGATCACCGACCAGATCCCCCACGACCGAACGCCGGTGCTCAGCTTCGGCGCGAGCGATTCCGAGAGCGACGTGCGCGGCCGCGAGCGGATCGCTTGAGACAACGGCTATTGCTGAATAACTGCCCAGTAGTGGCGCGACTTGCCTTCCGGCATCCTCCCAAGCCTTAGGACGACCGCCGGAAATTTTTTGGCTCAAGGCGAGCCCTCGTAGACCCAGTAATCCCGCTTCGACGCTCGTCCCACCCGGTCAGCTTCCTCGCGCGTGGGAAATGGTCCGATAACGACGCGAAAGATTGGAGAACCGGCGGTATTCGTCGACACGACGTGCGCATCGGTTCCATTCACCTTTATGGCCGATGCAAGCTGCTGCGCTTTCTCCTCGCTGAGAAGTGCGGCGAAGGAGACCGTGTATCCCGGGGATTCCGCAGGCGGACCTTCAGCCGCCGCTCCAGCCGCGGCGGCCCGCGATGTATCGGGAGCAGCCGCCCCCGATGAAGGCGCGGTACTCGACGCCGTGGAGCTAGCGGTTAGAGAGTCCGTGGGCAAACTCTCGGCGGGAAACGTTACCGGCTGATCGAGACCCTGAGGTCTCGGCCGAAATCCGTCCCAGGAAAAGAAGTACCAAAAGTCCCGCGCTCCGCCCGCGACGGTCGACTTCACATCCAGCTTTTCCGGATCAACGATTTTCACATCTTGCGCGCCGAGCAGCGCGAGCATTCCATCGGGAGTTACCGCCGGTAAATCAATCGTCCAGCGGGTCGGTACCGCCCCGACAACTCGATTCGTCCCGATCGCGATCACCCACGCCGAATCTTCCTTCGGAAACCGCGCGAGGAGGTATCGGCCGAGCGCGTCCATCCGCAAGTCCCGGGGCGGCTGCGGCAGGGTGATGTTGGTCTTACCGCTCTCGGTGTACCGATCGACCACCGCGAGACTGCTGTCGCCCTTCGTCGCCACGTACAGCCGATCGCCACTCGGCGTCGGCGCCAAGGCGATAACCGGACTCGACAGTTTGACCGCGCCAGCCGGCGACAGATCCTTCGCCTTGATTCCGACAACTCCGCTGTCCACTGTGAAGTAGAGGCGATCGCCGACCTGCGTGCGCACGCCCCGTCCTGAGAGAGGGAGAACGGCGCTGTCCTCAACGACCTCGTCGGGCGGTTGAATCTTCCAGAGCAGTGTCTGCGCGCCCTTGTTCGCCGCGACTATCAGCTCCCCGTTCGGTTGCGCGAACACCGTACGCGCTGCAACGGTCGGCTTGAACCTCCAGTCACCGCCGTTCGGGTTCAGCCGAATAACTTCTCCTTTGGCGTTGATCCCGTATATGTCGGTGCCGTTCGCTGAGGAAAGCGATATGAGCTTTGCTCTGGATGCAGTCCGCACCTCGCTCATTCTGAGATCGATCCGCCCAGGCAGGCCCTTTGAATCGACGAATGCTATCGTCCCTGCATCGGGATCAAACGCCAGGACGCGATCGACCGCGGGCGCCGTGGAGTCGATCCAAACGGCCGAGTCGAGTTTCGGATAGACATAAACGCTCGCGAGTCCCCCTCTTCGCGGAGCGCGAAGCAGGAGGACATCGGAGCCGCGAATTTCTTGTATCTGGGCCGGAGTGGTGTCTGGCGCTGCCTTGTCGTTGCTACAGGCTGTACAGAGCAGCGCCAGCAGTAGGAGCCGACGCAACGGTTAGTAGCTCGCTCCCAATGAGAACGTCCAATTGGGCTTACGCGAGCCAACAAGCGGCCGTGCATAATCCCAGCGAAGGATCGCGAGATTGAAAACGTTCACGCGCAATCCAGCTCCCCAGCTCGCCAGCGGATAGCGATCCAGATTCGGATCGTTTCCCTTTGGAGCATTGCCAACGTGGGGCGTCATGCCTTTGCTCCAGGCGAGTCCGGCGTCGTAGAAGAGAAGTCCATCGACGGGCGGCAGCCCGAAACTCGTGCCGATGTCGAACCGACGAATAATGGGGAACCGCAGCTCTTCGTTGAAGACCGCCACGCGACTTCCGGCGAGCTCCTGATTCGCGCACGTCGATTGCGAGCCGATGATGGCCGTGCAGTCGACGAAGTTGAAGTTCGCGCGATCGTACCCGCGCACAAAGTCCGGTCGGCCAATGTACTTGGGGAAGAATGTCTCATCACGACCAACCGACAACGAGGTCATGAACCTCGTTGCAAAGGTAATCGTGTTGAAGATTATCGGATCGTAGCGGCGGTAGTCGGCGAGGAAGTCGGTGAAATTGAGCGTCCCGAGATTCTGTGAGACCTGGAACCGCATGCGCCGACCGATCACCGGACCAGTATTCCCGAAAAGAGTGTTGTCCGACACGAAAGCCATCGACGGCGTGATGTAGTTATACGTCGGAAGAGGGTTTTTCTTGTCCGGACTGAACTGGACGTCTGTGCAGAAACCAGTGGCCTGCTCGCAGTCCTGATAGACGTTGACGATACTCTCGGCGATGCTGTTGAATTGCAGGCCCGTCTCGACGCGTGAGAAGCGATTGAACGGATACTGTCCGGTTACGAACACGTTTCGGACAACGTAGCGCAAGAACTGATTCTGCAGGCGAATTATACCCGGAGCCGGTTGTAGCTGCTCGAACGTGAGCGGTACATAGACAGGGTCCTGCGAGACTCCGGTGGTGTATTGCAGACGGTGACTGAGATTGGCGTAGCCAACGAACGCACTGGCGTCGCTCAGCCTGCCGTACACGTTTCCGGAGACGGCGAGCTGGTGGTTTCCGAGTAGATCGCTAAACACGAACGCGGTCCCGCCGGCAAAAGTCCCGTAATTCGGCGTGTACCCGACGGATGGATCCGCGATGTAATCCGGATGGAATGTCGCGTGGTACGGATGCTCCTTGAACCTAGTGGTGTCCGGAAGCCCGTAGAGAGGATCAGTCATCATAACCGCTATGGTCGGTGACATGTCCTGGACCGCCTCGGACGAAGGCAGCACTGACGACTGACGAGTCCCTGCAGCTGACCGGTAAGTCGAGGTTGGCTCGCCGATTCTGGGGCGCAGCACGAGAGAGTCCGCCAGCCGTGATGCGGCCGTGTCTGCCACGGTATTGGTTGCGACTACGGTCGGCCCGTTTGGATTGAACGCCGTCTTTTTCAGCGCGCGAGGATTATCGATCGTCCAGACGGTGTAGTCGCCCTTCTCGAAGTTGGTATAGGCGATCTTGTCTGCCTTACGCGCCCAACTTATCGCGGGGCTGTACTCGGTGATCGCCGACACTCCTCCAAGAACGTTCGTGAGCTGGTAATGCTGGCGGTCAGTGAAGTCGAACAGGAAAATGTTGGGAATGCCCGTGCGGTCAGAGACGAACGCGAGCTGCCGACCGTCGGGGGACCACGCCGGGTTCAGGTTGAGACCACCCTGATTGGGAAGGATTTCGATCGCGCTAGTCTTGAGATCCAGGACGGCAATACGCCACGTCGAGAACTTGAGAACCGAAAGATCGGTCTCAGGTCCGCGATCCGTGGCAAATGCAATGCGGCTGCCGTCGGGAGACCAGGCCGGTTGCAAGTCGCCGTACTGATCGTTGGTCAGCTGGCGCAAGTTCTTTCCGTCGGTGTCGACGACGTAGAGATCGGTGATTCCGCCGTGCGTCCCACTAAACGCAATTTGCCGGTCGTCTGGTGACCACGTCGGGCTCCAGATCGCGTCGACAGACGGGAGATCCACCCGTCGCTTCACGGACGTGCTCGCGACGTCGATGATATACATGACATCTTTACCCTCGCGCTGGGCAGTAAACGCCAGCATGCGCCCGTCGTTCGAAAATGCGCTTTGGGAATAGAGGAGCCGGAGCTCCTCGAAGTTCGGATTGGTCGTGCTCTCGACGAGGCGTTTTATGCGCTTACCTGTCCGAGCGTCGGCCAGCCAGAGGTCGATGAACAGCTCGGCGCGCTTCTCATTGCCATTCGACAGGAACGCAATGCGACTTCCGTCGTTGGACAGTGAAGGGGCGAGGAAAATCTGCCCGCCGCTCTTTTTCTCGGTAAGTAACGGCTGGGAGAAGCTGCGTGCACGATCGAGCCCCGCCGCTTGAGGCAGATATTTCGCGTTCACCGCCTCGCGCCACTCGTCGCTCAGCTCGTGAAGGGTGAGACCGAGCTGACGCTGGAACGCCCGCGCGACTCCCAGAGTCGTGACGTTCTGGAGGATCTCACCGATGGCCGCGTCACCCCAGCGCTCGCCCACGTACTCCCAGAGAGCTTCTCCGTATCGGTACGGGAAATATTTGTCGGGGCGCTCAGTCATCTGCTCGATGGTCGGCAGATTGCCGTTCACCGCCGCGTCCCTAAGCCACGTCGTGGTCAACGTGTGGTCGGGACCGCGCGACAGATATTCGGCCATTCCTTCCATGAACCAGTCCGGTGGATTGACCTGATTCAGGGTCTGGACGTTCGCGCCCGCTTTGCCGCGCGAAAAAATGTCGTACTGGAACTCGTGCACCATTTCGTGCGTGAGCACGTGCTCGAAGCTGCCAAGGTCTCCGGTGAGCGGAAGGATCATCCGGTCCCGGGCGTAGTCGGTGACGCCGCCGACGCCCTCACCCAGGTCACCGGTGACGTTGTTCTGCCCGAACTCCGCGCGAGAGGCAAAGAGAATGATCGGCTTCTTTTCACGGAACTGGTGGTCCAGAACCCGCGAGAGACGTGCGTAGGATCGCTCGGCCATCCGAGCGGCGTCCATCGCGCCTTGTCTTTCTTCGGGATAGTAGTGAACGAGCCAATGCTCGGTCTCGATCACTTTCCAGTCGAAGTGCCTGTACTGCACCTGATTCATTCCGAAATACTGCTGTGCCTCGAGGCGAGTCGCGCACAGTAGGACCGCCGCAGTGGCGAGAATCCTTGCCGCTTTCATCTGTGTTACTCCGGTGGCTCCAACGCGACGACTTCGGCGTCACTCCACAGTCTTTCGATCTGGTAGAACGAACGAAGCGTCGGATGGAAGATGTGGACTACAAAATCAAAGAAATCGAGCAGCACCCAACGGCCCTGCTGCAAACCTTCGGTGTGATGCACAGTCAGCCCTGCTTTCTTCATCTCGGAAATCACATGCTCGCCGATGGATCTCACGTGGGTATCCGAGGTG